>DVNT01000019.1 GCA_018714185.1 Candidatus Aphodousia gallistercoris
AAGCCCCATCAAAATGGCTTGCGGTCCTTCGTGCGAACAGGCATGCATGTAGCCTTTGTGTTCGGAGGCAAAATGCAGCTGATTGGGCAGGTGCTCCGGGTCGTCGGTTTCTTGCACGGGCACGCAGTCAAGCTCACAGCGAAAGGCGATCACGGGCCCGGGGCGGCCGGTGCGGAAAATGCCGACAACGCCCGTGACACCGTCTAGACGCGCCAACTCCTCATCGGTTACGCCTCGGGTTTTGGCCAAGGCAAGGCCCTCTTTAACCTCATTGGCATTGGCCCCGTAAATGAAGTTTTCATCAATGACTTCCCGGCCGCATTTGACCTCAAAGCCGTTTTCTTCCAAGGCGCGGATCGCTTTGACGCTCGCGACAAACTCTGCCCATCCCGGCTCGGGCCACTTGTGCAGCTCGCGGCGCTTTTCGATAAGCCACTTTTCAGTAATCGGTTCTTGATAAGTCATAGTGCCTCCCAACAAAAATCAATGTGTTCAATGTATGCCAAAACCGTCTTATTTTCCAGCACGGAATGCGCTTTGCAGGGGGCGGATTTTTCCGCCTTTCTTTCGGCGGCAAATTGTGCGACAATAAAATAGTTTCACATGAAGATACTTTTTATTTTGACAAATTAGGAGAGAGCGTTATGGCTGAATGCAAGCAATTCCCGATGGTTCGAGAAGTGCCTTACATGGGCGTGATTTGGGTGGTGTACCAGGCATCGCTTCGCGGCTTTGTCAACGGCGATCCCGATTGGTGCAATTTGGGCCAAGGCCAGCCTGAAGTCGGGGAGATGGCTGGCGACGTGCCGCGCATTAACCGCATTGACTTGCAGCCTTGCGATCACGCCTACGGTCCGGTGGGCGGCACGCTCGAAGTGCGCCAAGCCATTGCCGACATGATTAACCGCCAGTACCGCCAAGGCAAGATGCCTTACGGGCCGGACAATATCAGCTTTGCTTCGGGCGGGCGCTTGGCCTTGACGCGGCTTTATACGATTTTGGCCGACGGCTGCCGCATTGCCTATAAAAACCCCGACTATACGGCCTATGAAGATTACCTCTACGGGCTTCGCAACCGCTGCATGCTTTTGCCGATCTACGCCAAGCCCGAGGATGCCTTTAAGATTCCGGCCGAGCGTTTGGCCGAGATTATTCATCAGGAAAAAATCGACTGCTTTGTTTTCTCCAATCCCTGCAACCCGACGGGCGAAGTAATCCGCGGCGATGTGCTCAAGGGCTACGTGGAAACGGCGCGGCGCGAGAACTGTCTTTTAGGCTGCGACGAATTTTATTCGCACTTTATCTATAACGAAGACGGTTCGCCCGCGAACGGACCGGTTTCGGCGCTTGAATTTGTCGAAGACGTCAATGAAGATCCGGTCGTTTGTTTTGACGGCTTAACCAAGAGCTACCGCTATCCGGGCTGGCGCGCCGGTTGGGCGGTGGGTCCGGCTCACATCATCGAGCAGATTAACCGTGCGGCAAGCGCCGTCGACGGCGGCCCCTCGATGCTCACGCAGCGCGCAACGCTTCAAGCCATTAAGCCCGAGCGCGTGGCCGTCACGACGCAAGCACTTCGCAACGAGTTTGCGAAAAAGCGCGCCTTGATGCTCAAAGAGCTCAAAGACATGGGCATTTATCCGGCCCAAGCTCCCTCGGGAACCTTCTATATTTGGGCTTGCATCAAGGATTTGCCCGAGCCGATTAACAATGCCGATGATTTCTTCTTTGCCTGTTTGGATAAGAAGGTCATGACCGTGCCCGGCCACTTCTTTGACGTGCGTCCGCACCGCGTTCGCCCGGCCGTGGAACCGTATCGCCACTGGGTACGCCTTTCCTACGGGCCTGATATGGCTACCTTGCAAAAAGGGTTGGCCCGCATGAAAGAAGTCGTGGAAAGATATCGCCGTTAATCGCTCATTAATCAATCAGATATTCGCCGGTCGGGTTGGCAAAAGCTTCCGACCGGCTTTCCGTCTCTAGCGCCGGATGCGGAAAAACCCTGATAAAGGTAGCTTTTGTTGACGGCTCTTTATGATCCGCTTTAAAACGGGAAGACGAAAAAGATCTTCATATCCTTTCTCTATCAGACGGATCAAGCGATGTTTGATATTGGCCATCTTGACGAAAATCGATTTCCTTTTCAGGCAAAGCAGCCTTTGTTTGTTCAAGTCAAGCAACAACTCTTGTCGAAAATACAAAGCGGCGAATGGACCTTCGGGCATATGCTGCCTAATGAACTGGCCTTGGCGGCAGAATTCGGCGTGAGCCAAGGAACCGTGCGGCGCGCTATTCGGGATTTGGTAAGCGACGGCGTTTTAACCCGTCGGCGCGGCCAAGGGACTTTTGTGAGCAGCTACAGCGCCAATTTTGATATGTTTTATAAGCGCTTCGTGCCGATCATGGCTGATGATCCGGATAAACGCTGGAAGACCTCAACCAAAATGACGCTTTTTGAGGAAATTCCGATTAACCGCGACATTGCGCGTTTGATGAAAATTGAGGACTTAAGCGAAACCATTATCCACATCAAGCGCTTGCATTATGCGCATTTGGATGAGTCCCGCCTCAATAAGGTGGATGTTTTCGGTGAACTCTTTTTGAGAAAACGCTTTTTCGGCCGCCTAACCGAAGCGCTTTTTCACGGGCAAAAGACAAGCCTTTATGCCTTTTATCAAAGCGCTTTGGGCGTGACGATCATGCATTCGCGCGACATCATCAAAGCGGTTTTCCTCACGCCCGAGCAAGCCCGCTTGGCCGGCGTTGCCCACCCGCATCCGGCGCTAGCCATGCAGCGCCAAGCCTACGATATCAATAAAAATATTGTGGAATTGCGCTATCAGGTGTGCCTTACCGATAGCTGCCACTTGGAGTGCTGGAACTAGCAAAAAAGGAGCGTTGCCTTCTTCGCTTTAATCGGCGAATTTTTGGCAGCGCCCCGAGCCTATCTTTAGCAGGCGTTGGTTTTTATTAAAAAGCCCGTAAACATTTCAAAGCCCACCGGCAGGCTTTGCGTATCTTGAATGCAGAAATCGCCTCGGTGGTGACCGTGGTGGTTGCAGCCGAAAATAAACATGGCGGCTTCGCCCCCTTGAAGTATAACTTTGCGGATAAGCCATGTGCAGTCTTCAGAGCCTCCCACATTGTCAAAGCGTTTGACGGTTTTCACCGACCCGATGCCGCGGGCGACCTCATCTAATAGGGCAATAGCCTTCGGCGTGGACATGAGCGTCGTCGCCCGCCCGACGATTTGGCAATCGCAGGCCACGTTATAGGTTTGGCCGATGCCTTGAGTAATGCGTAAAACCTCTTCGGTCATGAATTGGTTGGCTTCTTCAGTGCTGCCGCGAACTTCTGCTTGCATGAGAGCGTGCGCAGCCACAACGTTACGGCCTTCGCCGGCGATGAGTTTGCCGACAGATACGCGCGTTTCGCCTTGGCTTGTGCGGGCAATGCCGGCTAAAGTCGTAGCCGCATTGCAAGCGGCAAACAAGGCGCTGCGTCCTTTTTCGGGGGCTAAGCCCGCGTGAGCGGATAAGCCCGTAAATCGCACGTCGATTTTCGTGGTGGCCATGGAGCCCGAAATGCAAAGGCCCACTTCGCCCAAATGGCAGGCGTTGCCGATATGCGAGCCGACCATGTAGTTGACGTCGTCAAGAATGCCGCTTTCAGACATCGGAAGCGCTCCGCGCGTGCCTTCTTCGGCCGGCTGGAAAATGAGTTTGATGCGGCCTTTTAGCTTCGCCGCATGATCGGCAATCCAGTGCGCCACGGCCAACCCCACGGCCGTGTGCCCGTCGTGGCCGCAGGCGTGCATGAGCCCGGGTCTTTCCGAAGCAAAGCAGCCCGCATTGGCTTCATGCTCGGGCGCATCCGTTTCTTGAATCGGCAGGGCATCGATATCAAAGCGAAAAGCGGTCACCGGCCCCGCACGGCCCGTATCCCAAAGGCCCACGCAGCCCGTGAAACCTTCGGTGCGCTTTAAAAAGTTGTCGCTGACGCCGTGCTCGGCCGCGCGCTTCATGGCAGCTTCCACGATGTGTTCATCGCGCCCCATGATGAGTTCTTCCTTAAAAAGCCGCCGCCCCATAAGGATCGTAAAGCCTAATTTTTCAAGCCGCTTTACGATAAAAAACGTGGTTTCAAATTCCGTCCATCCTTCTTCGGGGCGCTGATGCAAGCGTCGACGGTCGCTTACCATTTCCTGCGTATAGTTTTCAGTCATGAGCCCACTCCTTTTATAAGAAAATGACTAAGACGAGCCAAGCCGTGATCATCGGAACCGCCGTGCGTTTGACCAAGTCGATCGGAGAGACTTGGGCCATGCCAGCGAGCAAAATCACGACGCCGGCGACCGGGCTCATGGTGCGGCCGAGTTGTCCGGCCGTTGACACCACGTTACCGAGATCGGTGATGGTCATGCCGAATTCGGCAGCGTGCGGCGTGACGGCTTCGTTAAAGGCAAAGATGGCGGCATCGGCCGAACCGGTGAGAATAGCCATGAGGCAAGTGCCTGCTGCACCGCCCACGCGGGCGTATTCGTTGGCGTGCTTTAGCGCTTCAATCAAGGCGCCAACGACGCCCGTTTCGCGCAGCCCGCAGGCAAAGACGCCCGCTGCAATAATGATCCCGAGCACATTGCCGTAGCCTTTGCCGGCCCCGTTAAAGAATTCGGAAAAAGTCTTTTGGGGGTTAACGCGCGTGACGAGCATCGTGTAGGTCGCGCCGATTAACATGGCTTGCGCAACGCCCATGCGGATTGCCGGAATGTATGTGTTGCCCAAAAGCAAAATGATCAAAGGCAGCATCGGGGCGAATGCGTATAAGAGGTTGACTTTCGGCACCTGCACCTGTTGGATTTCAAGCTTAACGTCCGCATTGGCGCGGCCGTTGCGGTGGTCTTTGAGGATCACTTCAACAACGGTAATCATGACAATGCCGATTAAAGAAACCATGGCATAAGTAAATGAGTAGTCAATCGTGTATTGCATCGGGTCGATCCCAGCCATACCGGAAATCATGACCGGATGGGCGCCGCCCGGATTAAAGTTCGAGCCGTAGGTCCCTACGAGAACGGCGGCAGCGGCACCGGCCGGGCTGATGCCCGAGCGAATCATCAAAGGAATGAGAGTGGCACCCACGGCGGCTGCGCAACCGGCTGCCGACGGAATGGCGGCATTGATAACGGTGGTGAGCAGCGCACTCACGGGAATCAGAAACAGTCCGAGCGACTTCACCGGTCGCGTGAGCCACTGCACCAAGTGAAGGTCGCATTTCGTGTAGCTAATCAAAAAAGCAAAGCCCATGGCCGAGCAGATCGATTGAATCAAATTGCCGGTGGTCATGGATTTGGCAAATTGGTTGTAGGCGGCCATCGGGTCCGCAGCAATGCAGCACATGGCAAGGCCCGATAAGCATAAAACCAAGCGCGTTTCGTAACGTTTAAGTAAAGCGAGTAGCGTCAAAACAATAATGACGATGGCAAGCCAAAAGGTGATAGACATAAAGCCTCCGAGTGAGAGAATTCATGGCTATCTTAGAAAGCTCAACCTGAGCCCTCATCGGGAGAAATCGGCAAAAAGGTAGTGTTATTGAGGGAAAACCCGAAAAAGGTAGCTTTAAGAGAACTGGCCTCGTCAAAGCGGGGATTTAGAGTCAAGCGGTTGTTTTTCCTTGGGCGATTGCACGCTTTGGCGGTGCAGCTTTTCGATTTCACGGCTTTTTTCTAAAACCATTTGCTGCATGATGTCGATGGCTTGAAGCTTTTCACCGGCTTTGACAGCCTGCATGAATTGGCGCAGCCGGCCGGCAATATCTAAAAAGTAGCTTTCGGGGAAGTGGGCAACGTACTTTGTCGTGGCATCAAACCAGGCGCCGAGCACGGTGCCGTAGACTTTGATGATGCGGTTGCCCGAGACGTTAAAGAGTTCGATGTGAAAGCTCTTAAGCCAATGGTCGGCTACCGGCGCCTGGGCGGCATTGTCCTCAATCCGGCTGATGATTTTTTCAAGGTTAGCCAGGACCTCGGGCTTAATCCCTTCGGTGAGACTAAGCACGAGGGCTGTTTCGAGCCAGACGCGGGCGTTGATAAATTCTTCTTCGTTGTAGCCGGCGATTTCAAACTGCAGGCGGATTTGCCTGACGAATTCTTCCTCGTCGAGGGCGCGCACGGTTGAGCCGCCCTTTTTCACGCGCTTTAAGACGCCGTTTTGGTTGAGCCGTTCAAGCGCTTGGCGGACGCGATAGCGGGTGACGCCGAAGCGTTCGGCCAATTCCATTTCCGTTTCAATTTTGTCGCCCGGGCGCTTAAGTTGCGAGAGCATATACGCCTTGAATTCGGCGAAAAACTGCTCTTGGCAATGGCGAGGCTTGACGGGAGGCTTTTGCTCGGTCATGGTGAAATAAAAGTGAAACTAGGATTCCCATTTTAACCTATGTGGCTTAGACCACGACTTGTTTGGGAAATCTCAATACACCGGGCGGAGATGGAAAACTCCCGCCGGACGGCAAAAATCCGGCGGGAGTTGCGTTCTCTAATGTCGAGCCGCTTTAACCGGCGATGACCTCACGGTGGTCGCTATGGTGTTGCGGAGCATTCTTTTTCACCTTTTGCGTCATGTGATAGATGACGTAGCAGAGCACAGTAAACGGAATGCCGCAGTAAAGTGCGATGCGTTGGTCGGGGTCCAGCCCCATGCCGATCATGACGCCCACGCACATGATACCGCCCAGGATCGGCACCAGCGGGAACATGGGGCTCTTATATTTGAGCTCGCTTAACTGATGGCCGCCGGCAAGGAACTGCTTGCGGAAGCGGTAATGCGCGATGCAGATGCTCAGCCACACGGCCACGGTGGAAAAGCCTACGATCGAAGTCAAGATCACAAAGACCGTGTCGGCAGCCATGACGCTTGAGCCCAAGGCGAGCAAGCCGCCCAGCATGCTAAAAGCCAAGGCATTGACCGGTACGCCGCGCTTGTTGAGCTTAGCCAAGCCCGCGGGCATCATGCCGTCGTGGCCCAAGGACCATACCATGCGGCCGGCCGCATAAAGGCCCGTATTCGCTGAAGACAAAATCGCGGTAATGATCACGAAATTGAAGATGTCAGCGGCATAGGGGATGCCCATTTGCTCAAAGACCGTAATAAAGGGGCTCTTGGAGACGGTTGCGGCTTCGGGCGGCAAAAGCGTTGCGACGATGAGAACCGTGCCCACAAAGAAGATCACCAGGCGCAAGAGCGAGGCGCGCACCGCCATCGGGATCACCTTTTCCGGGTTGTTGGTTTCGCCGGCGGCGACGCCGATCAATTCCGTACCGGAATAGGCAAAGCAGACCGTGACCATCGTAAAGAGCAGCGGCGTGATGCCGTTAGGCAAAAGACCGCCTTCGCCCACCAAGTGGGTCAGGCCGGGCGAACCGCTTTCGCCGAATGGGATCACGTCAAAGAAGGCGCAAGCGCCCAAAACGATAAAGATCTGGATCGTCACGACCTTGATGATCGAAAGGAAAAATTCGCTTTCGGCAAAAAAGCGCGTATCGATTACGTTGAGCAAGAAAATCAGGGTGCCGAAAATCAAGCACCAAGCCCAGACCGGTACCTGCGGGAACCAATACTGCATGGCAAAGCCCACGGCGGTGAAAGCTGTGCCGAGCGTGACAGTCCAGTTAAGCCAATACAGCCAAGCCACGGCATAGCCCGAGGCCGGGGAGATGTACTTGCTTGCGTAAAGGTGAAAGGAACCGGGATCGGGGTGTGCCACGGAAAGCTCTCCGAGGCTCAACATGATCAGGTACACCATGAAGGCGCCGATCAAGTAGGCAAGCACCGTGCCGAAGGCACCGACGTTTGCAATGATGTGACCCGTTCCGAAAAAGAGTCCGCTGCCGATTACGCCGCCGAGACTCAACATGATTAGGTGGCGCAATTGCATCGAGCGCTGAAATTGGGACTCGTTGTTCGCCGTAACATTTTGGGAGTTCATAATGCCTTTCCCCCAAAGTGCTGTTATTGCGTTCTAGCGCCGAGGGTACAGGCTTTTACCCAAGGACTCAGGATCTTGTCTTCGACGAGTTGGCTCGCTTCGAAGCTAGTCCGACAATAACAACTTGTTTTAAAAAGATGTCCGTCGTCCAAACGTTCATCTCGCGTTTTTGCTCGGAGGTTGTCTCCCCCGATACGGTGGTCAACACTTTTAACTGTTTTCGATGATTGACACCGCGATGATAGGGACAAAATCCCTTGATGGCAATAGGAAAAAATAAAAAATTTTCTAATCGGCAAGAAAACCACAAGATAGCTTATAAAAGACAGAGCAATCGGCATATTTTCCAATCTATGGTGTCGTTTTTTGAGCACAAAGAGGGGGTGGCAAAGATAAATTTGAAGGAAAACGCCTTCCTTAATGGACAATGGTTGCCAAACGATTAAGCTATTCAAAAAGGGATTGGAGAAGAGGATGCTCGGAGCGATTGTTGGTGATATTGCGGGATCGCGTTTTGAATTGGTCCATGCGCAAACCAAAAATTTTGAATGGTTCACAGAAAAAAGCCATTTCTCTGACGATACGATTTTGACATTAGCCGTTTGCGAAGCATTGCTCAGAACTGACGGAACGGTTAAAGGCCTGGCGCAAGAGGCGGCAACGCTTTTCAAGTCCTATGTCTTGCGTTATCCGAGGGGCGGCTACGGCGCAAAGTTTCTCACTTGGGCGCTCACGGAGGATAGCCGTCCTTACGGCAGCTTCGGCAACGGCTCGGCCATGCGCGTAAGCCCCTGCGCTTATGCGGCGCGTTCGCTAGAGGAGGCGCTTGATTTAGCCGAGGCCGTCACGATGGTAACGCACAACCATCCGGAAGGCATCAAAGGCGCGAAAGCGCTGACGGCCGCCTGCTTTTTAGCAAAAACAGGACAATCCCGGGAATATATCCGGCACTATCTTTGCGAGCACTACTATCGGCTTGACTTGACGATCGACGAGATTCGGCTGACGTACCGCTTCGGTAATACCTGTCCCGAGACGGTACCGCAAGCGCTCGAAGCGTTTTTAGAAGCCGGTTCTTTTGAAGAAGCCGTTTGCAATGCCATTAGCCTCGGAGGAGACACGGATACCCTGGGCAGTATGGCAGGAGCCGTGGCAGGATTGTATTTCGGCGTGCCCGAATCCATTGCGAAAAAGGCGCTTTCGTATCTGGATCGGGACTTGCGTGAGACGCTCGCGCGATTTGAAAGGCGGTTTTCATAAATCTTCAAAGTCTTTTACCGAACAAAAAATAAACTCGGTGAAAATTCTGATAGGAGGTCCTTTGGGTCCACTCCGGCATCTGTATAATGTCGACATATTTTTATTTGTTTTTCAAGTAAGGTTAAATGTGTAGATAACCTATTGAAAAATAATCTATAAAGCCTTTGTTTTGCATTTTTATTTTCTCGTAAAGGAGCGTTCAATATGTCGGATACGATGTGGGGAGGCCGTTTTGACCTCCCGATGGATCATCTGGTGCAGGAATTTAACGCAACGATTTTAATTGAAAAGCGCGTGACGCCTTTTTCGATTATCGGCAGCACGGCGCACGTGCACATGCTCGCAGCCCAAAAGATCTTAACCGAAGAGGAAGCGGCTGAAATTTTGCGCGGTTTGGATGCCGTGCGCCTAGAAGTCGAAGACGGCCGTTTTGTCTTTGACGTGGCCGATGAAGACATTCAGATGGCGATCGAGCGGCGGGTGACGGAAATCGTGGGACCGGTCGGCGGCAAGATGCACACGGCGCGCTCGCGCAACGACCAAGCCCAGCTTGACGTGCGGCTTTACACGCGCCACGCTGTTGAGGAGATCATCAAAACCATCCGCGAATTGCAAAAGGCCGTGATTGCCAAAGCCGAGCAGTACATGGGGGCGATGTTTCCGGGCTACACGCACTTTCAAACCGGCCAGCCCATCCTGTTTTCGCACTGGATGATGGCCTACTTCTGGATGCTCGAGCGCGACATCGGCCGCTTTGAGGATGCCTATAAGCGCCTGAACGTTTGCCCGCTCGGGGCAGCGGCCATGGCCGGCACCGACTTTCCGATCGACCGCGAGATGACCGCCCGCGAAATGGGCTTTAGCGGCCCGTCGGAGAATTCCGTCGATACGATCGGCGACCGCGACCATTTGATTGAAATGGATTCGGCCGCGGCGATCTGCATGATGCACTTGTCGCGCCTATGCGAAGAAATCGTGCTCTTTACGAGCCAGGACATTCATTTCTTTGACTTGTCCGACGACTTCTGCACGGGCTCTTCGATCATGCCCAACAAGAAAAATCCCGACATTGCCGAAAAAATCCGCGGCAAGGCCGGCCGCGTGTTTGGCAATCTCCAAGCGATGCTCACGATGATGAAGGGTCTGCCCCTGGCCTTTAACACCGACATGAGCGAAGACAAGGAACCCACGTTTGATTCGGTCGATACGCTTTACATGAGCCTGAGAATCTTAACGCCCATGCTCACGAAGATGACGATTAACCCGGATATCACGCGGGCAGGGGCCGGCCGCGGCTACTCCAACGCCACCGACCTCGCCGACTACCTGGCACGCAAGGGTATTCCCTTCCGCCAAGCCCACCACATCGTCGGCCGCATTGTCAATTATTGCCTCAAGCACGGCAAGGATCTCGAGACGATGACGCTTGACGAGTACCGGCAATTTTCCGACGTGATCGGCGAGGACGTCTACGGCTGCATTAAGCTTGAAGCGTGCGTGGCTGCGCGACGCTCCTTTGGTGGCACGGCGCCCGAACGCGTTGCCGAGCAAATTGCGCGCGCCAAGGCTCGCTTAAACGTAACGCATTGCGGAGTATAGAAAAATGGCGATTTTGACTTTAACGCAAAAGGATGTCCTCGATCTGTTGCCCGGCGTGGATGTCATGCAAACGGTTGAGAGCATGTTCGGGGCCTTGGGCCGCGGCGAAGCCGTGCAGCCGCCTCAGGTGCAAACGCTTTTTCCCGACAACAAGGGCGATTACATCAACTACAGCGGCATTTGGATGAGCGCAGGTGTTTACGGCTTGAAAACCTCGCCCTTTATCGTGCAGGAAAAGGGCTACACGGTGACGGCTTGGACGCTTTTGATGTCAACGCACACGGGCGAGCCGCTTATGCTCGTTGACAGCTCCCGGTTGACGCTTGAACGCACGGCCGCCACAACGGCCGTTGCCGTGAAGCACTTGGCTAAGCCTGATGCGTCGCGCTTGGCCGTGATCGGCTCGGGCGCACAGGCCTTGGCTCACATCCGCTACGCTAGCGGCTTGCGTCCCTGGCAATCGATTGCCGTTTGGTCCTTAAATAGCCATGAGCTCACCCCTGAAAAGCGCGAAGCCTTTGAAAAAGCCGGTGCCCGCATCGTGGCAACTAAAGCCGAAGCGCTCGAAGACGCCGATGTGATCTTGCTTTGCACGAGCGCTGCCGAGCCTGTCATTCGTAAGGGCGACTTTACAGGCACACCGCTCATTACGTCGATTTCCACGAATGCGCCCGGTGCCCACGAAATCGATCCGGCACTCTTGCCAGAAATGGACGTGTACTGTGATTGCACGGCAACGACTGCGACGGTCGCAGGCGAAATGAAGCTTGCCGCGGCCCAATACGGTTGGAAGCCCGCCGATGTGAAGGGAGACTTGGGCGGCCTCGTAAGCGGCCAAGCGCCCGTTGCCGACTATGCCCGTCCGGTCTTTTTCCGCTCGATCGGCCAAGGACTGGAAGACGTGGCTGTCGCCGTGGCGCTTTGGGAAAAAGCCCGCCGCTAATGGGCAGGTAAAAAGTTAAAAAACATGAGGCGCTGCCGCAGAATGCTGCCGGCATCGCCGCAAGGGGAATGTATGAAGATTGAAACTTTCGGCGTTGAGCAATGGATGAACGCCTGGGAAACCAAGTGCACGTGGAATGTGGCAGAAACGTGCGTGGAGTCGGTAACCGTCGAGGAGCTACTTGATATGGCAGGCGTTAGCCCCGAGCAGATGGCGCGCGACTTGTCGGCCAAAAAGCTCACGTACGGTTGGATTGAGGGGAGCCAAAAAGTGCGCGAACTCATCGCCGGGCTCTACAAAAAGCAAAAAGCTTCCAATATCGTTACTACGCACGGTTGTATCGGTGCCAACATGCTCGTGCACGGCACGCTTGTTGAACCGGGCGATCATGTGATTAGCGTGATTCCGACCTACCAGCAGCACTATTCGATTCCGGAAAGCTTCGGCGCGCGCATCGAGACGTTGCGCTTAAAGCCTGAAAACGGCTTTTTGCCTGATCTTGAAGAGCTGCGCCGCATGGCGACCCCGGGCACGAAGCTCATTTGCATCAATAACCCCAACAATCCCACGGGGGCTTTAATGGATGAAGCCATGCTTCGCGCCATTTGCGAGATTGCCCGTGAAGCGGGGGCGTGGCTGCTTTGCGACGAAGTCTACCGCGGCCTCACGCAAGACGATGTGGAAAGCCCCTCCGTGGCCGATCTTTATGAAAAGGGCATTTCCACTTCGAGCATGTCCAAGGTCTTTAGTTTGGCGGGACTGCGCTTTGGCTGGATTGCCGCGCCCGAAGCGCTTATCGCGCAAGTGCTCGAGCATCGCGACTATAACACCATTAGCGTCGGCATGATTGACGAATACTTCACGGAATTGGCCCTGCAGGCCAAGGATAAGCTTTTAGCCCGCAACCGGGCCGTGATCCGCGAAAATTTGGCCATCTTGGATGCTTGGGTGCAAAGCGAGCCTCGTCTTTCATACGTCAAGCCCAAGGCGGGGACCACGGCCTTCGTGAAGGTGGATACGGCGCTTTCTTCGCACGAATTCTGCGAGCGCCTGGTCAAAGAAACGGGTGTCATGTTTACTCCGGGTTCGGCCTTGCACACCGAAGGGTACGTGCGTATCGGCTACGCGAACAATAAAGACGTTCTCAAAAAGGGCTTGGCGCTCACAAGCGAATTCTTAAAGACCGTGCCGTAATCAACGGTAGCGCTTTAAGCCCAAGCAAACGCCTGCCTGTCCCGGGTTTTTCGCCTTAAGACCGGCAGGCGTTTTTTATCCGATTTTCGGGAAAGTTCGGGATTTTTTTTGGGGGTTCCGATGCCGGCTTCGAAAAACAAAAAAGCCCGTGCGCCGCACGAGCTTTCGAAAGTGGCTCCCCGAGTTGGGTTCGAACCAACGACCTGCGGATTAACAGTCCGTCGCTCTACCGACTGAGCTATCGGGGAATAAACAAGTCCGCCGAAGCGAACTCACTTATATTGAATTGGGTGGCTCCCCGAGTTGGGTTCGAACCAACGACCTGCGGATTAACAGTCCGTCGCTCTACCGACTGAGCTATCGGGGAATCAGAGTGCAGAATTATAAGAAGCTTTTTGCAAAACGCAAGTTTTTTCTTGCCGCTCCGGCCAATACTGATGATATCCTAGGTTGATCTCTTTAGGTCATTAATTGTTATCTATATGATTTGTCGTATAAATTCTTATTTTTCTTCATTCTCTACCTCCCCTCGCTCCATAGAATAAGAATTTTCCTTTTTCGATTGGATAAAGCCATGGATACTCTCAACCGGTTCGTTTCTGACTTTAATTCCATTCTGTGGGGCGTTTTTGTTTTGATTCCGCTGCTGTGCGGTACAGGAATTTTCTACACGTTGCGCTTGCGCTTTGTGCAGGTGCGTTTTTTCCCGTTAGCGGCAAAGTACTTGTTGGGCGGAGCAACGCTTTTTGGGAAAAAAGCCGACCATACGGGCATGAGTTCTTTTCAAGCCCTGGCAACCGCCATTGCGGCGCAGGTCGGTACGGGCAATGTGGCCGGAACCGCAACCGCACTCGTTGCGGGCGGCCCCGGAGCGCTATTTTGGTTGTGGCTTGCGGCTTTTTTCGGAATGGCCACCATTTTTGCCGAGGCGGTGCTTGCGCTTACCTATAAGGACTACGATGCCGAAGGCCGTGCCGTGGGCGGTCCGGCGTACTACATCACCAAAGGCATGGGAAGCCGCTTTAAGCCCATGGCGTACTTTTTCTCCGTGGCGATCATTATTGCCTTGGGCTTTATCGGCAATATGGTGCAATCGAATTCCATTTCGCTTGCCATGCAAAATGCGCTTGGGGCTCCGCTTTGGCTATCGGGCCTAGTCACCGCCGTGATGGCCGGCTTTGTCTTTTTCGGGGGCGTTTCGCGGATCGCGTGCGTCACCGAAAAGTTGGTGCCATTGATGGCAGTAACCTATTTGCTCGGCGGATCTTTCGTGCTTATTTGCCACGCTTCGGAAATTGTGCCGGCGTTTGAACTTATTTTGACGGCGGCTTTTAATCCCGAAGCGGTCGGGGGCGGCGCTTTAGGTTTTACGGTGGCTAAAGCCATGCAGTACGGCGTGGCGCGCGGCCTTTTTTCCAACGAGGCCGGCATGGGCTCGACCCCGCACGCGCACGCCATGGCCAAGGTTGAGCACCCGGCCGAGCAGGGACTTGTGGCCATGTTCGGGGTATTTGCCACGGTGCTGGTGGTCACCTTCACGGGACTTGTGATTTTGGTAACGGGCGTTTTGGATTACCAAACAACGGGCATTGAATTGACGCAGCGCGCCTATGATTTGGATTTCGGCCGGTTCGGAAGCTTATTTGTGGCAGTGTGCCTTTTCTTTTTTGCCTTCTCAACGATTATCGGATGGTACTTTTTCGGAGCGCAAAACGTAGTGTTCTTAGCCGGCAGTTCCGCTCTCGGCTTTTACCGTGCGGCCGTCTGTGCTTTTATCCTAGTGGGCGCTATGCTCAAGGTGGATTTGGTTTGGTCGCTAGCGGATTTGTTTAACGGCTTGATGGTGATTCCGAACCTTATTGCGCTATTGGTACTGAATAAGGTGGTGGCGGCCTCGCTAAGAGATTTTGAGGCAAAGCTTAAAGCCTGCGGTCATTAATTCGAAGGCGGCACGTTTCTTTGTCCGACTTCTGTTATACTTTGGCGCCTTAAGGTGTCCCCGGTGCAGGGGGTGCTACAATACACACGCCATGTCTGTGTGGTCCCGTGGTGAAACAGGATATCACGCTAGCCTCCTAAGCTGTCGTTCCGGGTTCGAGTCCCGGCGGGGCCACCAAGATGCCATGAGGCACAGCCTGAAATTGCCTTGCAATAGCCCGATTTATCGGGCTTTTGTGCTTCTCATGTGTCTATGATGATTTTGATTTGCCAAGGTTTCAAGCGCTTTGCTCTGACTTTCTTCCTTGAAATTGAGAGGAGGGCACGGCTCTCATAATGTCCGAATAAAATGCACCTGATTCCGTCGGATTCAGGCTGCATTGTGTCAAGCCAAAAGCAGCAGTTTTCAACTCACTTATCAGGGAGGCGGGCGTTTGCATTTCCGTCTTAAGACGGCAGCCTTTCGCACCTTTCGATCTATGAAATTAAGAAGATATCAGCCATCGGACTGCAAAGAATTGTTTGAATTATTTTTTGATACCGTTCACGTTATTAATGCACAAGATTACTCAGAAGAACAACTCGATGCATGGGCGAGCGGAGAAGTCGATTTAAATCGTTGGAATCGGTCTTTTCTAGAACACTACACAATCGTTGCCGTGGACGAAGAAAAGATTGTAGGTTTCGGAGACATAACGAAAGACGGCTATCTTGACCGTTTGTTTGTACATGCTGAGCACCAAAGAATAGGAATTGCCACAGCTATTTGTGATCAACTAGAGCAAGCGGTCGACGGAAAAATCTTAACCCAGGCCTCGATCACGGCTGTTCTTTTTTTGAAAAGCGTGGGTACAGGATTATTAGAAGGCAAAGACTGGAAAGAAGAGGAATATTTCTGAATAACTATGTGATGGAAAAAGAAAAATAAAACGGTAGCAATAGCTCTTTGAGAGTATTTGATTTTTGCTCTTAACAAAAGACTATATTTGATGTGTGTTGTTATTGCGTTGTAATTACGTTGTAGTAGATTTTAAATGTCAAATGCAACAATAACTATTCGAATTGATTCTGAACTCAAAAATCGTATGGAATCCGTTTGTGCTGACTTAGGTATAAATATGACAACAGCATTTATCATGTTGGCAAAAAAGATGGTGAGAGAGCAACGAATTCCATTTGATGTTTCAATCGATCCTTTTTATTCGGAGTCGAACATGAAGCATTTACGTGAAGGAGCTAAAGAACTAAATGCAGGCCGAGGTGTTAGCCACAATTTGATCGAAGGCTAAATTGTGAAGCTAATTTGATATTCTGTTGTGTGGGATGACTATCTTTCGTGGCAACAAGAAGATCAAAAGACTCTAAAGCGAATTAACTCTCTCATTCGGGGTGCCCATGCGGGATCCTTTTGATGGTATAGGCAAGCCGGAACCATTGAAGGGAGACTTAAGCGGATTCTGGAGCAGACGAATCGATGAAAGAAATCGCCTCGTTTATAGAGTCAGGGACGACAATTTTGAGATTCTGTTTTGCAAAGGGCATTATGAGTGAGCTAGGTTGTAACACAAAAGATTGACGGAAATAAAACAGTAGCAATGGCTCTTTGAGGAAGGTTCTCAGAAGGTCATCTGCCGATTCAAGCTCCGATTGAGCGGTTCCATGCTGTTCTTGATAATCAAGGATTGCTGCCGCGGGGAAGCCGCTTTTGTAGCAGCCTCCCCCGCAATCTATAAGCCCTTAAGCTTTGGCTTCTTTGCTAGTAAACAACTCTCGGCTGAAGCCGAAAGCTTTATCGTAATTGCGAAGCAATCCGACAGTAGGCCGGTTTACAACAGCCCTTGAGCTATCAGCTGATAACCCAATCCTTGCAGATTCCGACTTGCATTCAA
>DVNT01000020.1 GCA_018714185.1 Candidatus Aphodousia gallistercoris
AAGGAGCAAAGCACGTCGTTACCCGTCTCGAGCTTAAACTGCTCGCACTGGCGGGCAAACCAAGCTTGGGCGCGCTCGCTTTCGGGATTGCCGCCCATGGTGGCGAAAATGCCCAGGCGCTTATCCTTTAAAAGCGGTAAGAGCTTTTGGGTGGGCTCGGGCATCATGCCCCGGTCGCACCAAAAGCCCACGAACACGTCGCGGTGAGAGGCAAGCGTCTCAGGCGAGGCAAGCACGGCCTCGGCCGTCATCAACACCGACCCTTCAAAGGCTTTTTCAAGGGCTTGGGCGAGAAGCCGCGTATTGCCGGTCAGCGAACTGTAGACAATGAGCGCGCTCATTAAGCTTCTCCTTCGCAAAGTTCGGCTTTATCTTTGAAAAAAGCCTCTTTCACCGACTCGATCAACTGATGCTTTTCGCGGCCGACATAAACGCTAAAGTGAAGCGTGCCGTCTTTACCGAAGAAAGCGACGTAGTGCGATTCGCGTCCCATGAAGGGCATCGAAATAAAGGCAATGCGCCCCAAGGCATCGGCTTTGATATGCCCGCCCAAGACGGCATCGGCGTGCAGCATGTTGAAGTAGCCCATGGCGGTCTTGCCGGGCGAAAGCTTCGTGGCGATTTCAAAAACGTGTCCTTCGTGAATCACAAAGAACGTCACCTTTTCCCACGCGGCCAAGCGCTCCCAAACGGCCTCAAAAGAGATCCCTTCGCGCACGAAAGCCGCATTGGCCGCCGGCAGCGCCTGCGCGGCTTCAAGCGCCGTGCAGCCCACCTCCTTGGCAATAAGCCCGAGCGTGACCGGACGCTTGGCAGACATCAGCTCCTTGATTTTTTCAGGGGCGTTTTCAATCATTTTCAACTCCTTTTGGACTTTTCAATTCCGACATGCGCAATGCGCTCTGAGCGCAAAGCGCCAACAATTCCAAATCATGGGTGATCAGCAGCACGGCCTTACCCAAGGCCGCCTGCTCATTGAGCGCACGGGCGACGCGGCGCATATTGGCCCCGTCCAAGCCGCTCGTGGGCTCATCTAAAATCAAAATTTCCGGGTCTTTCGCCAAAGCGCAGGCAATGACAAGGCGCTGCTTTTGACCGCCCGAAAGCGACTGCGGGTGCCGCTCTTTGAGTTCAAGCAGGTCAAACGCTCCTAAAAGTGCCTTGATCGCAGCCTCATCGCGCGGCAAGCCTGCCGCCAACAAGCACGCACGGATTTCCTCGGCAACGCTTCGCATCTGCAATTGATGGTCGGCATTTTGCAGCACGAGCCCGGCGTGCTTCATGAGTTCGGCCGCCTCAATCGGTTCTCCCTTAATCGAAAGCGATCCCGTCCCGGCATTTAGCCCCGTGATCAGCCGCGCAAGCGTTGTTTTGCCGCTGCCGTTTTCGCCGATGAGCGCCGTAATGCCGGCTTGCAATTCAAAAGAAACGTCGCTAAGCAAAAGCGGACGCTTCGGCGCCTTCTCCCCGCTTTGAAAGAGCTTTCGTAATTTTGAAAGCGCCCCTGCGGTCGAGTGCGTGCGATAGTCAAAGGTAAGGTGCGAAGCCTGCAGCAGCGCTTTACCGGCTAAACCGTTCGGCAGCGTTTCCCTGACATCCTCCACATGGGCTTCGCGCAGCCCGTAGCGTCGCCTGAGTTCAGGATCCTCTAAAAGGCTAAAGGGCCCCTCTTCGCAAACGCGGCCGTGCTGCATGACTAAGACCCGGTCGGCCACTTCGGCCAACCAATGCAAGCGGTGGTCCACGACTAAAATGGCAAAGCCCTCGGATTTGAGTTTCTGAAGATCCCGGGCGAGAGCCTGCGTAGCTTCCGGATCCAAGTTTGCAGACGGCTCGTCCAGGATGAGAGCCCGTGGGCGAGTGACAAAGATTTCAGCCAAGGCCACCCGCTGTTTTTGCCCTTCCGAGAGGGCAGAAATCGGATTATTCAATAAGTGCGTGAGATTAAGCCGGGCGGCTTCGCGCTCGATTTCCTCGTTGAGATGATCTTCAGACATGCCCCCGATCTTGAGGCTAAAGCCGATCTCATCGCGCACGGTTAAAGCAAAAAACTGGTCTTCCGGATCCTGAAAGAGGGTTCCGACCGTCTCGGAGATGTCGCCTACCACCTTCTCGCGCGTGTCGCACCCGGCGATTTTGACAGTCCCTGCGAGTTCGCCCTCGTAGTAGTGCGGGCACAGGCCGTTGGCTAGCCGCATGAGCGTTGTCTTGCCGCAGCCGGAGACGCCCGTCACCAAAACCACTTCGCCCGGCGCCACTTTAAAGCTTAAGTCCCTCACGGCCCAGTCGTCGGCGAAGGGATAACGGTAGGAAACACGGTCAAATTCAATCATGGCGCCTCCTACGGTACTTTCGAAGCCAATCGGCTCATTTCATCGGCGGGCGCAGCCCACTCCAACCCTACGGCCAAGGCGAGCACAATGAAGGCGCCAACCCAAAGAATGCGCGCAGCACGCTTTTCTTTTGCGCCGACCGATCGTGAAGCACTTCCCGCCCGCTTGCCGAATCCCCGGTCCAAACCTTTCAGTTCGGCGGCAACGCCCAAGGATTCGCTACTTTTGAGCGCACGGAAAAGAATCGGTGTGAAAATAAGGCGCGCTGATAAAAACGGATGCCGCGCGAGCATCTTGAAATTCATTTGCCAGCCGCGAATTTTTAAGGTTTCCCACACTTGAACCACATCGCCCGCAAAGGTCGGAATAAAGCGGATCATGACGGTTGAGGGAAGCGTGAGCATAAAAGGCAGCCTAAGCGAAGAAAGCGCCTGCATGATGTGCTCGATCTTGGTCGTCATCGCCAACCCCACAACCAGATTCATCATGGTGAGCCCGCGCAGGAAAGGAATGACCAGTTTGGGAACGGCAAAATCCGACAGCGCGGGAATAAATTGGGCCAAAATAAGCGTACA
>DVNT01000021.1 GCA_018714185.1 Candidatus Aphodousia gallistercoris
GGCGCCACCTCCTCGGTCTCGGAAATTGATTCGGTTTTTTCCTTGCCGGACTGAGCCTCTTTGGTCGTTTCTTCGTTCTTAGCCATCAGCTCGCTCGCGTCTTCGGAAACGAGGGAAAAGTTTTCCACCGCCTCCAATTGAGCTTTCTCTTTGGCTAATTTGGCCTGGCGTTCACGCTCTTGCATATTGGGCGTAAAAAGCAGGGAACGGATGGCCTTGAGCTCTTTTAAAACCTCGTCGATTTTGACTTCATTTTTAGGCTTGACCTGCAAAGGGGCGCTCTTTTTGTCATCCAAAATGCCCTTGACCTTATTCTGAATCTGCAACTCGTGAATCTTGTTGCGAGCTCCGAGAATGGTGTAATGCTCCTCGTAGAGCAGGTGCTGGATCGTGCGAATGAGCGCCACGTCTTCCGAGCAATAGTAGCGTCTGTTGCCGCGCTTGGTCGGGCGCAATTGCGGAAATTCCTGCTCCCAAAAACGCAACACCGACGGATTCACGCCAATGGACTTGGCGACATCACCAATCGGTAAATAGCGCCCTAGAAGCTCCTCCTCGGGCGCGTCCAACTCTGTGAGCTCAAAGGGATTCTGCTCCGCATCAAGCATCCGTACAGGTTCCTCAGAAGCCATAATCTACCCCGAACCGTTAGTTATTTACGGCGTCATCGCGTAGGGACGGATGCGTCTTCGCGACGGCTTCCTTTAATTTTTGACTGGCATGAAACGTCACTACGCGGCGGGCAGTAATGGCAATCTCTTCGCCGGTTTTCGGATTGCGACCGGGACGCTGCGCCTTGTCGCGCAATTGGAAATTGCCGAAACCGGAAAGCTTCACGGTGCGGCCGCTTTCCAATGCGGAACGGATCTCATCGAAGAACGCATCGACCATCACCTTGGCTTCACGTTTGTTCATGCCCATGCGGTTAAAGAGCATTTCGACCAAATCGGCCTTCGTCATGGTTTTTGTATTATCCATCTCGATCTCTCTTGCTTGTTCTGTGATTCTCAATGAACGCATTGTACCAAAGAATTATTTCTCTTTGATTTTTCAAGCGTTTTCAAAATAATTCAGGCGTCTCCTGAGAGCGCTGCCGCCTCGGAAAACGCCTGAGAGACTCATACGAAAAGACTATTGGCGCAACCGGGCTCCGGTCGTGGCCAAGGCCTCAATTGCCGCTTCAAGGGCTTTTTCAGCGTCCTCGCCCGAGAAACTTTCTTCATTGGGCTGAAGCGTCATGTGGAAAGACATACTCGTTTCGGCCGGATGCTCGGCCGTGGCTTCCATGTGATACAAGTCAAAAAGCGACAAGGACACGAAGCTCGCCAAACGCTTATCGGTCTTGGAGGCTTTGAGCACGGCTTCTTGCAGCATGTCGTACGTCACGCCGTGGGGCACGACCACGCTGATATCGCGCAGGACCGGCTGGAACTTGCTCACCGGCGTATGCCACGGGATGGGCCGCGTCAAAAGCGCCGCCAAATCAAGCTCAAAGACGATCGGCGCATGACCCAAGCCATAGGCTTGCTGCAACTTCGGATGCAGCTCGCCGACAAAGCCGATTTCAACGCCATCGAGCACCACCGCCGCACTGCGGCCCGGATGCAACGCCGGGAAGGCTTTCGCGACAAACGTGGCTTGACGCGGGAAAATGAGCCGTTCCACGTCGCCCTTGGCATCGTAGAAGTCCACCGGCCGGGCCTTTACGCCCCATTGCTCGCCCATCGCATCGCCATAGAGCAAACCGGCCACGCGGGAGGGTTGGCGCACGCCCTTTACCGTCCACTCGGTCGTTACAACGCTCTCGTCAGGGTAGAACACGCGGCCCACTTCAAAGAGCTTGGCGCTTGTGACCTTACGGTTGAGATTGTATTTGAGGATATCGACCAAACCGCCGATCATTTGCGTACGCATCACGGACAGTTGGCTTGCAATCGGGTTGAGCAAGCGAATCGGATGGTCGTTATCGGCAAAATCTTTTTCCCAGGCTTCCGGCACAAAACTAAAGTTAATAAGCTCTTGGTAGCCGAGGTTTGCCAATTGGCGGCGAATATCATGCGCCGTACGGCTATCCTCGCGGCGCATCTTCATTGCCGCGCGCGTTACGGGCGGCACATCGGGAAGCTTTTCGTAGCCGACCAAACGGGCGACTTCTTCAATCAAGTCTTCTTCAATTTCGATGTCAAAACGATAGCTCGGTGCTTTTACGCTAAAGACTTCGTTTTCGAGCGTAAAGTCAAAGCCCAAACGCTTAAAGCACTCGGCCATGGTTTCGGTCGAAATATCCATGCCGATCACTTTGCGGGCACGAGCCGCGCGCATCTTCACTTCGCCGCGAGCCGGCAGCTCAGCCACGACATCAATGACCGGACCGACTTCGGTCTTGTCCGTGCCGCAAATATCCAAAACCAACTGCGTCACGTAGTGCAATACGTCCACCGTGGCACCGAAATCCACGCCTCGTTCATAGCGGTAGGCCGCATCCGTTGAGAAATTCAGGCGGCGGCAACGGCCTTGGATAGCCTTTTGCTGCCAGAAGGCCGATTCAATGGAAATGCACGTCGTCTCATCGGTTACCTTCGTATCTTCGCCGCCCATGATGCCGGCCAAAACCTTCGGACCGTTATCGTCGCAAATCACGCCGAAACCAGGATCCAAGTCAATCGTCTGGCCGTTTAACAGCGTAATCTTTTCGCCTTCTTTTGCCCAACGCACCGTATACTGCCCGCCGGCAATCTTTTTGGCGTCGCTAAAGTGCGACGGAATGCCCATCTCCAGCATCACATAGTTGGAAATATCAACCAAAGCCGAGATGCTGCGCTGGCCGCTGCGCTCCAAGCGGTCTTTCATCCATTGCGGGGTGGGCGCGTGCATATTGATATTGTCAATGCGGCGCGTCGTGTAGCGGCCGCACAAATCGGGCGCCTCGACATGAAGGTCGATCTTGGTCTCGGAATTGGCAGGCACTTCGTGAATTTCAGGAAATTTCACGGGAGCGCCGGTAATGGCATGCACGTCGCGCGCCACGCCGATCAGCGACAAGGCATCGCCGCGGTTAGGTGTTAATTTGATTTCAATCTTTTTGTCATCGAGGCGGCACGCCGTACGAATATCTTCGCCTACCGTTAAATTGTCGGGCAGAATCCACAGGCCGGAATGGTCTTCGGTAATGCCCAATTCGCGGGCCGAGCACAGCATGCCCATCGAGACCACGCCGCGCATCTTCGCTTGCTTAATCTTGAAGTCGCCCGGCAACACGGCACCGATCTTGGCGCAGGGCACCAAAATGCCTTCTTTCACGTTAGGCGCACCGCAAACAATCTGCAAAGGCTCACCCTCGCCCACATCGACCATGCAAATATGCAAGTGGTCGGAATTTTCATGGTCCCGAACCGATAAAACCTTGGCAACAACGACGCCGGTAAAGGCGGGAGCCACGGTACTGACTTCTTCAACTTCCAAACCGGCCATGGTCATCGCTTCGCACAGCTCTTCGGTCGTCATGTCCGGGTTAATGTAGGAACGTAACCAGCTTTCAGAAAATAACATAATGTTTTCTCAGAGAAAATTAACGAATGACCATTAACGATTAAATTGCTTCAAAAAGCGCAGATCGCCTTCAAAGAACAAGCGCAAATCGTCAATACCGTAACGCAACATCGTCAGACGTTCCAAGCCCGAACCGAAAGCAAAGCCGATGTACTTTTCAGGATCCAACCCGTAATTGCGCACCACGGTCGGATGCACTTCGCCGGCGCCGGAAATTTCAAGCCAACGCCCCTTCTTCGGGCCGCTCGTAAACATCATGTCAATTTCCACGGAGGGTTCGGTAAACGGGAAGTAGCTCGCACGGAAACGCACCTTCAAGTGCTCCGTCTCAAAGAATTGCCGCAAAAAGTCCGTATAGACGCCCTTCAGGTCGGAAAAGCTCACGTCCGTGTCCATCCACACGCCTTCAACCTGGTGAAACATCGGCGAGTGCGTGGCATCGCTGTCGACGCGGTAGGTACGGCCCGGAGCCAACACCTTAATCGGCACTTCGTGCGTACGCGAATAGCGCACTTGCATCGGCGAGGTATGCGGACGCAACGGCAAGGGCTTACCCGTTTCGTCATTGCGGTCGACATAGAAAGTATCCTGCATGGAGCGGGCCGGGTGGTTAGGCGGATTATTCAACGCCGTAAACGAATACCAGTCCGTCTCGATTTCCGGGCCATCGGCTACGTCAAAACCGATCGAACGGAAAATCTCTTCAATGCGCATTTGCGTTGCCATCACAGGATGGATGCCGCCTTGCGGATATTTGCGCCCCGGCAACGTCACGTCCAAGGCTTCGGCCGCCAGGCGAGCCGCCAACTTTTCATTGGCAAGTTCTTCGCGGCGCGCTTCGAGCGCTTGCTCCACCGCACGCTTGGCGGCTCCCAAGGCTTGCCCCATTTCGCGCTTTTCTTCGTGCGACAACTTGGACAAACCTTTCATTAAGGTCGTAATGGAACCGGTTTTGCCCAAAAATTTTGCCTTGGCATCTTCCAAGGCTGCCGGCGTTGACGCCGCGGCAAAAGCCTCTTGAGCCTCGGAAACGATTTTCGACAAATCTTGCATGATAACTCGAGAATTTTTTAGTCAAAGAAAGTGTTTATTATAGCGGTGATTCTTCTTCCGTTTTTCTAGCTGCCGCCGCGTAGCCTTGCCGTCTTGGCTGAGAATTCGGCAAATCTACTTAGACCGGCGTACTCCGTTCCGCTATTTTTCTTCAAACCAAAGGAAGCCAGCCCATGCTTAACCGACTCAAAGAAAAAGCCTTGGAAAACATAAAACTCTCGCGAGACGAACTGCTTGAAGTCGCCGCCGCCCCCCTGACGGAACTTATCGATGCGGCCGCCGACATTACCGCCCATTGTGCGAGCCGCCGCTTTAATCTTTGCGCCATCATTAACGCTAAAAGCGGGCGCTGTTCGGAAAATTGCCGCTGGTGCGCTCAATCGCGCCACTATCCGACTCACGCTGCGACCTACCCGTTATTGCCTCTCCAAACGGTTCTGCAGTCCGCGCTAAACGCTCAGGCTCACGGAATCTCACGCTTTTCCATCGTCACGAGCGGGCGCAAACTTTCGCCAAGAGAAGTGCGCGAAGTCGCCGATCTGGTCCGGGAACTCAAAAGCCGCACTGAGCTGGAAATTTGTATTTCGGCGGGACTTTTGACTGAAAAAGAGTTTTCACTTTTGGCTCAGGCGGGCGTTGCCCGCTGCCACTGCAACCTTGAGGCGTCCGAACGTTTTTTCCCACAAGTGTGTTCTTCTCACAGTACGCAAGACAAAATCCGCTCGTTGCAGGCGGCTAAGCGCGCAGGCCTGGAACTGTGCTCGGGCGGCATCATCGGGATGGGCGAAACTCGCGAAGACCGCATTGACTTGGCCATGACGCTTCGAAAGTTAGACATTCCTTCCATTCCTATAAACATCCTGGAGCCTATTGCCGGAACACCGCTGGCGGATACACCGCCCTTGCCGGAAGAAGAAATTCTCCGAACCATTGCCGTTTTCCGCTTTGCCAATCCCAAAGCTTTTTTGCGTTTTGCGGGCGGCAGGCGCAGGCTTTCTGAAAGCGCCACCCGCCTTGCCCTGAAAGCGGGCATCAATAGCGCAATCGCAGGCGACATGCTCACCACCGAAGGCGCCGACCCGATCCGGGAGCGCGGATGGATTAAAGACGGCGGCTACCAGCTCGACTAAAAATCGTTGTTGCCTCCATGGAATATGAGAAGATTGCAAGGATTCGGAAAGCCTTGCGACCGCAATATAGCCGCTATCCATCCCCGCGCTGTCGCACGGGGAATTGCGCGGCATCTGTCAAAAAATGCGCTTAAAGGCACTCCCTTGAATCCGGCTCCAGCCGAGCGCTTTCATTAAAGCGGCAAAACCTTGCGGAGTCGGCTGCATCGGAGAGGTTACGCATAGCGTCACCCCAACCGGTGTTGATTCGGTGAGTTTACCGAAGAAATCAATGAAATCATCCCACAGGGCGGTATCGCCCGTGGAGTGCTCAACGCCAGCCAAGGTAAATGTCATGGGCGCAACAGGAACGGCTTTCCGAGAAAAAAGCAGATCAAAATTGTGTTCTTCAAGCGCTCTTAACGCCTCATAGTCGGACATAACCACTTCCTCAAGCGGATGCTCGAGAATCAGCTCGCCCGCATTCGTTAGCAAATTAACGGTCTTCGGAAGATGCTTTTGTTCCAGGGCCGCGGCAAAGTCGTAAGAGCCGGCACTGCGCAAATAGCGATGCAGCCGCAAAATAGGACAAGAGGCGACAGGCCGATCATCGGGCGAAATAAAAAGCTTTAGCATAACCGCCCCTTGGGGATTGTAGGGGCGCTTTTGCAGGAGCTTAAACGCATAGCCGTCAATGTAGCTAGTGACTGCTCCCCGCCCAAGCTCACGCTTGGACGAGGCTTCCTGCTTCTTCGCAGACCGCCGGGATTGCCCGGTCTTACACCCGCTCCACAGGCTTTTGCGCGAAACTTTACGCGCGAAGGACGACCAGCCCGTTCGCCCTCAACATTCTTATGCCCTCTGCCTTGATGTTTAACGCCGCGTTCACGTCGCGGTCATGGTGCGCTCCGCATTTCGGGCACGTCCACGAACGAACCGACAGTTCAAGGCTCTCTCGTTTATAACCGCAATGCGAGCACGTTTTCGATGACGG
>DVNT01000002.1 GCA_018714185.1 Candidatus Aphodousia gallistercoris
TTCAGTTATTGTGTCAAAAATTGCGGGTAAAAAAAATAAGAAAAACCCTGAAAGGGAAACCTTTCAGGGCCGAGGCCTTTAATGTTTTAGAGGCTTATTTTTTCGTAACGAGCTTATTTTCAGCTTTTACCATTTCGAGGACTTTGTCTACGGGCAGAGCTTTCACGGTTGTGTTTTTGTACGTCTTCGTGTCTTTGGCTGCAAACAGCGAATTGATGATAGCTTCTTCCGTGGCTTCGATCGTAGCCATAAAAATCGGCGTCATGTTGTCGTTTTGTACAACGCTTTGGTTAAGTGTTTCAAGCGGCTTGGAATCGTACGGAACGCGCATCTTTTCATTCGTCGAGAAAGCAATCACAAAGTCGCCCGAACCGTTTGAGGCAACACCGCCGGCTTTGCCCATACCGAGCCACGCGCGTTTAGCCACGCGTTCCAGGTTGCGAGAATCAAGCGGTGCATCGGTTGCTACGACAATCATGATGGAACCGTCAGCGCTTTCAATTTCTTTCTGGTAGGGGTAGCCGCCCAAGGCTTTGCCGACTTCAACGCCGTCGACGTTAAGTAAGCCGCCGAAGTTGGTTTGTACTAAGACTCCTACTGTATAACCGCCCATGGAGTCTGGTAAAACGCGCGAAGCCGTACCAATGCCGCCTTTCCAATTAAACGCAATCGTACCGGTGCCGGCACCAACGCAGCCTTCTTCAACCGGGCCGGATTTGGCTGATTGAATGGCTTTTAACACATCAGACGGTTGAACAAAGCGAGCACGGATATCGTTGATAGAGCCGTCATTGGTTTCACCTACGATCGCGTTCACAGAACGGACATCACTATTTTCTTTAAAGGAGAAGGTGTAATCGATAATGCCGTTAATGCCGGAGGCGACATTAAGCGTATTCGTTAGCACAATCGGCGTTTCGATGTTGCCGAGTTCTTTGACCTGCGGATAGCCCGTCATTTTTCCGAATGCATTGCCAAGGAAAATGCCGGCCGGTACTTTGTTGCGGAAGATATTGTCAGAGTGCGGCACGATGGCTGTAACGCCCGTGTGCATGCCTTTTTGGTCATCAACCATAGTCACTTGGCCGACAAGCACGCCCTTAACGTCGGTAATGGCATTATTTTGGCCGGTATGCAAGACACCGATTTCAATGCCTAAATCGCGGGGACGTTGACCGGCGTCAGCGTAAGCCGTGCCGGCCAACAAAGCCAAAGACAAAGCAACGGCTGAAGCTAATTTAGTAACTTGACGCATATTTTTCCTCCTTTGGAAAATAAAACAGCCACCTTCTAAGTTACTGCGTTTTCTCTAATGCGACAAGCGGGGAGGAGAGCTAAGTATGACTGATTGATTAAAAGCAAAAGCCCGGCGAACCGGGCTTTTGCGCGTCAAGTTAAAGCATTAAGCGGGCAATTTAGCAAGCTGCTCTTGTACCTTGGATAAAAGCTTTGTGTTGCTTCCAAGACGTTCGCGTTCTTGATCAACAACGGCTTGCGGAGCACGGGCAACGAACTTTTCATTGCCAAGCTTGGCCTGCGACTTCTTGATCTCGCCTTCCAAGCGTTCCGCTTCCTTGCTTAAGCGTTCACGTTCAGCCGCAATATCGATTTCTACCACAAGCATGAGCTTGTAGTCTTCGACAAGAGCGACCGGAGCAATCGAGCCCTTGTGGGAGGCGTTGATGTCGGCTGTCATTTCGACTTCGCTTAAGCGGGCCAAGTGCTTGATGTACGGTCCGATCGCCTCGATGACTTGGCTGTTGCCTTCAATGGCAAGCGGCACGCGCTGCGAGGGCGAAAGTTGCATTTCGCCGCGCAAATTGCGCACGGCATCAATCATGGCCTTGGTAAGAGCCATCTTGTGGTCAACGGAGGCATCGTCATCACCGAAAGCCGCTTGCGGATAGGACTGGATCATGACGGAAGTTTCTTCGTTTTCGCCTCGGGTGCCGGCGACAACGCTCACTTTTTGCCAGAGCTCTTCGGTAATGAAGGGGATAATCGGGTGAGCCAAACGCAAGACCGCTTCAAGCACCGTGATGAGGGTGTGGCGCGTGGCGCGTTGCTGGGCTTCGTCGCCGTTGGCAAGTTGCACCTTCGTTAATTCCAAATACCAGTCGCAGTATTGATCCCACACAAAGGAATAAATGGCATTGGCAGCATTGTCCAAGCGCCACTCGGCAAAAGCCTTTTCCACTTCGGCAATCGTACGATCCAATTCGCGCAAGATCCAGCGATCCACAAAGCTAAAGCTCATCGGGCGGTCGCCTTCGATGCCGCAGTCCTTGCCTTGGACGTTCATAAGGACGAACCGGGTGGCGTTCCAGAGCTTATTGCAGAAATTGCGGTAGCCTTCGGCGCGCAGCAAGTTAAAGTTGATGTTGCGCCCGAGCGTGGCGTAAGCGGCCATCGTAAAGCGCAGGGCATCGGCACCGTGCGGCGCAATGCCGTTCGGGTAGAGCTTGCGCAGTTTCTTTTCAATGGCGGGCGCTTTTTCAGGCTGGCGCAAACCGCGGGTATTCTTCTTGATCAGGTTTTCGAGATCAATGCCGTCCATGATGTCGAGCGGGTCAAGCGTATTGCCTTCGCTCTTGGACATCTTCTTGCCTTCGGCATCGCGCACGAGTCCGTGCAGGTACACGCCCCGGAAGGGTACACGGCCGGTAAAGTAGCGGGTCATCATCACCATGCGGGCCACCCAGAAGAAGATGATATCGTAGCCCGTGACCAGGATCGAGCTCGGCAAGAAGAG
>DVNT01000022.1 GCA_018714185.1 Candidatus Aphodousia gallistercoris
CGACGTTCAGAATCGTCGACAACGATAGGCAGTTCCACAATAAAGCTTTGAGACGTCATAACTGCGATTCTAATGGCGCGCATTCCTCCCATCAATCAATTGATGGGCTTCCTGCGCGCTTTTTTGTGAAAATTTAGTCTTGCCGGCTCCCATGAGCTCATCGACAATTTCAATGTGTACGGAACTTTTGAACGGGCCGAAGGCGGCATCCTTGGCAATGGAATGTAGGCGTGAGCTAGCTGAGTCAATACATAATCTGCAAAAGGGCCGATGCTTTTACGTTGAAGTTGCGGCCCTTTTGCTTTCCCGGCTTGAATTCTTGCCGGTTCTAAATGTTTCAACCTCTGTCCGGACCGTCACTACCGAAAACTTTCCGCCACAGCGCTTTGACGGCTTCAATCCTCTCGCCCGCCTCTTCGTACGGAATCCGAACAGCCCCCGAGCCGTGTTCCAGACGGTGCCGCCTTTGGATTAAGCGATAATCGCGGTAGGCACGAACGCAACGCTCAGCCAGGTCCGGCTCGATAAGGCCGATGCGTCCGGCCATCTCCAGCAATAGGATGTTGCCGAAATTATTCACCAGTTCTGGGTAGTCATGCGAATAGGCAAGCACCATCGCTTGCACGGCAAACTCCACGTCCACCATGCCGCCCCTGTCGTGCTTGACATCAAATAGACGCGTCGGGTTCGGGTGGCCGTCCAGCATCTTCTGGCGCATCTCCGAGACGTCGGCAAACACCTTTTGCTTGTCTCGCGGCATGCAAAGCAAGGTTTTTCTTTCCTCTTCAAAAGCTTGGCCGATGCGGCGGTCTCCGGCACAAAAGCGCGCCCGCGTGAGCGCCTGGTGCTCCCACGGCCAAGCACCGGTGCCGTCTTCATTGCGCTGGTAGCGCTTGAACATTTCAAAGGAAGAAACCACAAGGCCGTTTTCCCCGTTCGGACGCAACCGAAGGTCGACATCAAAGAGAATGCCCGAGGAGGTTTGAACGGTAAGCCAACTCATCATGCGCCGGACCAAGCGGGTATAGTTCTTGCTTGCCTCGGGTGAATCGTCATCGTAGAGATAGATTAAGTCAAGATCGGATGCGTAGCTCAACTCCTTGCCGCCTAATTTGCCATAAGCGACCACGGCAAAACGGGGAACTTCGCAATGGCGCGAAGCAATCGTTTGCCAAGCAAGCGAGATGACCATTTCAATTACGGCATCGGCCAAGGCCGAAAGCTGGTCAGCCAGCCGCTCCACCGTTAACCAGCCTTCCAAATCAGCCATCAAAAGCTTGAACACCGCCCCGTGGTGGGCATCGCGCAAAATATTCATCTGCGATTCCTGGTCGCCTTCGACTTCACGCATTTGCTCCCAAAGCTCATCTTGCCAACCGCTCCAATCCACCGGCGTAAAGTTATCGATGACATTGACCCGCTCGTCAACAAGTTCATCCAACACTATCGGATGCGCGGTCAGGTAGTCTGCTGCCCAAGCGCTTGTACGTAAAACCGCTCCCACTTTTTCGCACACCTTCGGGTATTGCAACAAAAGTGATACATAGGTACTTCTGCCGGCAATGACTTCCAACAAGGCGATATACCGGTAGAGGATTTTGTCGGCCGCAACACTGTCTTTATCTTCTGCGGCCAAACTCAAACACAGGTCCACGATGCGCTTTACCAACTGAGCCATCCGGGCTTGAGCCTGTTCGGTTTGCGCCGCTAAGAATTTCGAACTCATCAAATCAAGAATTCGTTGGGCACTCGAGGCGGGCTCCTGATAGCCCTTTTCCTGCAGTATGGTCGCTAGCGGCGTTAGCGCCGCCTCATAACCGATGCTCCAGCCCTGAGGCCAATCATCACTTTCATCGCTCTCGGCGTCCCCGACCTGGAAGATACCGTCAAAGACTCCTGCCACGTAGTCTCTTACCCCTGAGAGCCTTTCCGTCAGTTGCTCCGCACTGATTCCCAGTAGCCGCGCGACGCGGTTTAATCCTTCGGCATCCACGGGCAAACGGTGCGTCTGTTGGTCATCAACATATTGGATGGCATGCTCTAGATTTCTCAAAAAAATGTAAGCATTGGAAAGCGCCTCGGCTTGCTCGGGCTTAATAACGCCGTATTTGGCCAGCATCGGGAGCATCTTGAGCGTATTTTTGCCGCGCAAGGCAGGCTCTCGGCCGGCTCGAATCACCTGAAAAGTCTGCGTAATGAATTCAATTTCGCGAATGCCTCCCCGGCCGAGTTTCACGTCAATGCCCAAATCCTTGCCCGCCTCGCGGCGCACCGTTTCGGCCCGAATTAAACGGTGCAGGTTCGAAAGGGCGCTAATGGCATTGAAGTCCACATATTTTCTAAAAACAAAAGGCCTGACAACATCGTTGAGGTTCTTAACCTGCTGCGCAAAAACCTCTTCATCGGCAAAAACGGCCGTATTGACAACGCGTGACTTTAACCAAGCAAAGCGCTCCCATTCACGGCCCTGCACATATAGGTACTCCTCGAGCATTTCGTTGCTCACGCAAATCGGCCCCGAGTCACCGTTCGGCCGCAAGCGCATATCCACGCGAAAGACAAATCCCGCCCCTTCGATTTCCGAGAGTGCGGGGATAACCTTTTTGGACAGTCGTTCAAAGAATTCGGCATTCGTGAGCTGCCTTCTCGGCGAGGGGCAACCGCTCCAAGCTCGGCACTGTCCCGGCTCATCAAAGACAAAGATCAGATCAATGTCGGAGCTCACGTTGAGCTCTTCGCCTCCGAGCTTTCCCATTCCGACAACAAGCAAATCTTGAGGCACCCCCGACTCGGACGTAGGAATGCCGAAGCGGCTCGCAAGCTCCAGGCTAAAGCAGCGCACCACGCGGCTAACCGCCACCTCGGCCAAATCGGTCATCGTGCGCACGACCTCAAAATAATCGGCCTTTTTCATAGCATCGCGTGCAACGAGCGTGAGCATGACTTCGCGTCGCAGAACCCGTAACCGCGGCAAAAGCGTTTCCGAGTCCTCAAAGCCCTCTAATGCAGCCTCTATACGCTCCCGCGTATAGGGCGTCTCCGAAAGCTGCTGCAACCAAGATAAGCGTTCGGCATCGTCAGCCATAGGCAACGCCCCCATGAGGGCGCGTTTAACAAACATCGAAACTTCAGGCAAGTCGTTAACAGATAAAGGCATTTTCTGAGCATGAAAAAGTTCAACGGAAAAAGTCTACCCGAGAAATACTCGAAATGACGTTTTTCTCACTTCTCGCGCTGTTTCTAAAGAAAAATTCCGTTGCAAATTCGTCAGATCAAAAGCGCTATTCCGTCCAGAGAAAGCTCGCGCTGTGATAAAGTTCACTTGTTTAAATCGAGGCTCTTTTAACTTTGGCAACCCCGGTCACACAGCAAAGCAATCAAACCCAACGCAAGGAAAGACTGTTACGAAAGCGGCGCCGCTTACGCTTGCGCTTTTTCTTTCGTTTGACAGGGTGGGTGCTTTTGTGCATGTACTTTATGCTGACCTGCGCGCTGCTAGCCGTGCGGCTCTGGGTCATGCCTAACATCGAAAAATATTTCCCGACCCTGGAGGCCTACCTTGAAGAGCAAACGGGAACGGATATTTCCGTGAGCAACGTGATTGCAGACTGGGATTGGCTTCGCCCGCGAATTACGCTCAACGACGTACAAATTGCACAGCCCGGCAGACAAGCCTCTTTAACGCTTCCGCAGGTACAAGCGACCTTTTCCCTGAGCTCCTTTTTTGAATTTCAGCCCATCCTTTCAAGGCTGGTGATTGTCGATCCGGTCCTCAACATCGAGCGCCAGGAAGAGAACCTTTTTAATATCGCGGGCTTTACGCTTCGAACCGGCCAAAACACAGGGCATGCCTCGGCCGCAGCCAATGCCCATCGAGTCCTGGATTGGTTTCTCGAACAGGACCACTTGGAAATTGTAAACGGCAATTTCAGCTACATGGACCTCACCGAGGAACACCCTCGGCCTATCCGGTTGGAAAAAACGCACTTTGTCTTACATAGCTTCATTACCACGTGGTCATTGGGCCTGCAGTCCTACATGATCCGGGAAAGCGCCACGCCGCTTGATGTGCGGGCTACATTCAAGGAGCGCTGGTTCGGGGGTGAAAACCGTCTCGACAAGCTCTACGGAACTATTTATGCCTCGGTTCCTTACTTGAATTTCGGCCTGATTGCCCGACAAATCAACTTTGATCACTGGATCAAAAGCGGCAAGGGTGCCGTCAACATGTGGCTTGATTTTGACAAGCTCCGTCCGAAGCACCTGATTGCCGACGTGGCTTTGCACGAGGTCGATACCAATGCCTGGGGCGGACAGTCGACTTTTAAACTCGATTCCGTCCAGGGCCGCTTTGAGCAGACGCTCGATGGCGATGCTCTTACGCTTCAAACGCATGACCTCGTCGTCAAACCGATCCACCGTTCGGCCTACTATTTAGGCGATTCGCGGCTCGAAGGCACGTTCAAGGACGGAATGATCTATGATGGGCGGATGAGCATTGAGTTTTTCGATTTACGCTCTTTGACAACAATCGGCCTGCAGCTCCCCATTCCGGGCAGCATTTATCGCGATATCCAAGACATGCGCCCCCGGGGACTCATCGAGCAATTTGAGGGCCGTTGGAACGGTCCGATTAACAATCCGACGCACTTCGAAGTCTCCTCGTCTTTTAAAGGCCTGACTTTACAAGATCACCCCGGTGATGACGACCACCCGATCGGCAAGTTCGGTTTCCGCAATTTATCCGGCTCCTTTACGGCAAGCGATACGGGCGGCACCGTAACGCTCGATTGCAGCGGTGCCGTTTTAAGCTTCCCCAGTATCTTTTTCGAAAAAGATATCGCCTTGGATACATTAAAGATGAATGCCGATTGGCAGTTAGAACCCGAGCTTCGCTTTAACGTGAGCGACTTGGTTGTTGCCAATGCCGATGCCTCGGCCCAAGTTCACGGCGGCTGGTACGCGACGGGCGGGCCCGGCACGCTCGAAGTCCGCGGCGACATTCATTATTTGAGAGCCTCGGCCGCTCACCGCTTCATTCCGATTGTGGCCGGCGGCAAGCCCACCAACGATTGGTTGAAGGCCGCATTACGAGGCGGCATTGCCAAAAACGGTAAAGTCAATATTTTCGGGCCTCTGGATGAATTTCCCTATACCCATTCGGACAACCCGGACTATATCTTTCATATCTCGGGCGAAGCGGAAAATGTTTTAATGGATTATGTCCCCAGCTACCGACTCGATGAAAAGGGCCGGTGGATTGCCGGCGAGTGGCCTGCCATTGAACAGATCAACGGTCACCTGGTCTTTGAGGGCAACGGCATGTGGGTTGAAAATGCAACCGCCGTGAGCCGCGGCGTTCCCATTGAAGAGGTGCAGGCGAGCATCCCGGAATTTACCGCTGAAGGAGTGCCGCTGCACGTGCACGGGATTGCCCGGGGCAGCCTTGCCGGCATGGCCGACTTCGTCAACTCAAGCCCGGTTTCGGGCATGCTAAGCCACGTTTTCGAAAAGGCCCGCTTATCAGGCGAGGCGGCTTTGGACCTGACATTGGATATCCCTATCACGCGGGCGCACAACACAACCGTGAAGGGCGCAATCACCCTGAATGGAAACGACGTGCATTTGGAACATGTGCCGCCGCTAACCAACGCCACCGGGACTGTAACTTTTACCGAAAAGGGGCTGTGGGCCGACGCGCTTGAGGCAACGGTATACGGGCAAAGTGCCCGAGGCAACATACGCACGGACGATAACGGCCGCATCGATATCAGAGCAAGCGGGCTCGTGACGCCGCAAAGCGTGGCAAGCATTGTTCAAACACCCTCGGTTGACGCGCTCATGAAGCACGTTGAGGGACAAACGCAGGCCGACGTTGAAGTGGTTATCGATCACGGCCTTTCGGTTTCGGTCACAAGCGACTTGCTCGGCATGCAAAGCCGCATTCCCGTTCCGCTGCAAAAAGCCGCCGATGAGCGCTTGCCCTTGTCTTTTACCTTTGCCCCTTGCCAAAATGCCAAGCAGTGCGCCTCACAAGTGCGCCTGAGCATCGGCGAGATTTTCGGCCTGTCGATTGACTATGCCAATAACGCCGACCGGGGACTCAAGGCTGCACGAGGAACCATTGCTGTCGGACGCAGTTTGCCGCCGACCAATCGAGCCGGCGGGCTGAGCATTTTGGCTCGTTCCCCGGTTTTAAAATACAGCGAATGGAAGCCCCTGTTAGATGATTTCGAGCAGGCCTATGCCGGCCAGCCCGAAACCGCTCTTACGGAGATGAAACTAAACCGGGCCGACATTGCCATCGATACCTTTAACTACAACCGCCTTAACTTTTCCAAGATCCGGCTCAATGCTCAAGCCGATGCACAAGGACGCTGGCAGGGCAATATTGCCTCCGACCTGATCAAAGGAGCGCTGACCTATTGGCCCGAGCAAGGCGCTCGGCATGCGCGGCTTGAGGCAAAACTCGAGCACCTGCATGTGCCCGAGCCTGAAATCGTCATGGACGAGGCCCTGAAAGTGGCGCCGGCTACAACCGAATCGCTACCGTCGGTCAAACTCGACATTAACGATTTCCAATATAGCTCCTACCGGCTCGGTGGCTTGCACTTGGTTGCGGAAAACAACGGATTCGGTGCCGAAAATGTTTGGACACTGAAAAATTTTGAACTCGACTGCGGCGACTCCAAGCTCCTTGCCAACGGCTCGTGGAATGCCGGTGCGAAGGCACAATCGCAAACCGAACTCAATGCAACGCTTGACATCGGAGACTTCGGAGAACTGCTCGAGCGATTCCATCTGCTGCAAGCCATCAAAGACGGCAACGGCCAGATCAACGCCCAGCTGCATTGGAAAGGTTCGCCGGTCGATTTTGACACGAAGAATTTAAACGGCGAGATCTCGACGTTAATGAATTCGGGCCAAATTCTGCAAGTCGAGCCCGGTGCCGGACGGCTATTGTCGCTACTGTCGTTGCAGACCTTGCTCAGGCGCCTGACCTTGGACTTTAGGGATGTGGTCGGTCAAGGCTTTGTCTTTGACAGCATCTCCGCTAACGCGCACATTAATGACGGTCTTTTGACGACGGATTCCATGCGGCTGGTAGGGCCGCAAGCAACCGTGTTGGGCGAAGGCAACATTAATTTGAATAGTTTGGCGCAAAACTTCAAAATTACCGTGCTTCCCGATATCAGCTTGGGCAGCGCAAGCTTGGCATTGGCTGTTGCCAATCCCATTCTCGGGGTCGGCAGCTTTATCGCCCAACTAGCCCTGCAGTCGCCGCTATCCAAGCTCTTTAGCGTTGAGTACCGCATCACGGGTACACTTGACAACCCCTTGATCGAAAAAATCAGTGACAATGAGGCGGACCAAACCCCGTCGTAAATAAAGGATGACATTATGCGTATTGCTGCTTGCCAAATGGTTTCAGGCACAAGCGTCGAGCGCAATTTGCAAAGCGCTTTGACTCTTATTCGCTCGGCCGCCGAAAGCGGTGCCGAGCTGGTCGTATTGCCCGAATATTTCGCTTATCTTCCGAAATGGGACAAGGATATGTTGGAGGTGGCAGAAGCCTACGGCGACGGCCCCGTACAGAAAGCCATGAGCGAAGCAGCCCGCCAGTTCCAGCTCTGGCTTGTCGCCGGAACGATCATTTTAAAGGCCGACGATGAAAGCCATTACATTGATGCCTGCCTTGTTTACAACCCCAACGGCGAAGTTGAAGCCCGCTACGACAAAATTCACCTCTTTGAGTTCGACCGCGGCGACGAGCACTATCATGAAGACAGCTACACGCAAGCCGGCAAAACGTTAACCACCGTACCGATTGAAACATGGGAAGGCGCTTGGCGCGTAGGGCTATCGGTTTGCTTTGACCTGCGCTTTCCCGAATTGTTTCGCCGACTGGACTCGCCCGATATCATCACCCTGCCAGCCTCCTTTACCACGACCACCGGCCGAGCCCACTGGGAGACTTTGGTCAAAGCGCGAGCCATTGAGAACCAGTGCTACGTCATCGCCTGCGCCCAAGGCGGCGATCATGAGTCCGGCCGCCAAACTTGGGGGCACAGTCTTGTCATCGATCCGTGGGGCGTTACGGTTGCCGAATTAACGCGCGGAGAAGGGGTTTTGCTTGCCGATATCAATTTGCGCCGCATCCGCGAAGTCAGGGATCTGCTGCCGACCGTCAAAAGTAAGCTGTTGGCGACGCCGTAAGCACACGCAGGCATCGGGCCGCTATTTTTGCGATTCCGATACCTATTTTGCGGCGTCCTATGACCTTTTCAAGTACCGAAGCTAAGCGATTTGGATTATCATTTTGGATTGAACCAATTTGAAGTTAATGCATTTTGACGTGTAAATTCGCCCTTTTTACACGTTTTTCCACGAGGGTTACCGTTTTGTTTAAGCTCATGCCCCCTATCGTGCTGCTCACCCGGCTTTTGGTCGGCGCCTATCCCCAGTGGAAAGGCTGCACGCCGTCGGATCACCAGCGCATTTATTTTGCTAATCACACCAGCCACTTGGATACGATTGTGCTGTGGTCGTCGCTGCCGAAGAGCATGCGCTCGCATACCCGGCCGGTTGCCGCCCGAGACTACTGGGGTGAGACGGCTAGCCCTATCCGCAAACAGATCGCCAAAGAGCTCAACGTGGTCCTCATTGACAGGCGCCGTACGGAGCACACCGATCCGCTTGAGCCGCTTCGCGAATGCCTTCGGGAAGGCTCCTCCATGATTATTTTTCCGGAAGGAACGAGACGCCCTCAGCCATTGCCGAGCGCCTTCAAAAGCGGCATTTGGCGGCTGGCGCGAGAATTTCCGAATGTGGAACTGATTCCGGTGTACATCGAAAATTTGCACCGCGCCATGCCTAAAGGCTCCTTTATTCCCGTGCCGACCATCTGCTCGGTACGCTTCGGGGCACCGCTGGCTTTTTCTGTCGACGATCCCAAGGAAGAGTTCCTGAACCGGGCTCGAGAAGCAGTCATTCATCTTTCGGAGCAATAACATGCGTTTGGGTCTTACTCTTCAGGAAACATACGTTCTGATTCTGGCCGTTTTGGTCCTTTTAGCAACCATCGGAACCGCGTACAGCCAGTGGGCCTTGCGTAAAGCCACCTCAACCGAACAGATCGATCGCATCCAAGCCGTCAGCTCGCGGGTGAAAACCGGCTGGTGGTTGATTTTGATCTTTACGATGGCTTTTTGGGCCGGACAGACGGTCTTGCTGATTATTTTTGCCATTATTTCCTTTTTTACATTCCGGGAATTTGTCGCCCTGACGCCGACAAAAGCAAGTGACCATTGGGCCTTGGTTATCTCCTTTTACGTTGTCATTCCGCTGCAATATATTCTCATCGGATTAGACCAAAATTCGCTCTTTACGCTATTTATTCCAGTATACCTATTCCTGCTGCTGCCGATTTTAATGTCGGTCAGAAAAGACAACGACCTTTTTCTGGACCGCGTAGCCAAGGTCCAGTGGGGGCTGATGCTAAGCGTGTACTGCGTGAGCCACGCACCGGCCTTGATGAATTTTGACATTCAGCGTTTCGGCTCGAGCCCGTCGCTATTGCTGCTGTTTTTCCTGCTGATTGTTTTCTTGGGCGATCTTTTTGTTGTCATGGCAAGCTCTTACTTTGGAGGTAAGCCTTTGCGCGACAATCCGCACAAAACGACCAAGGGTATTGCCGTAGGGGCGCTCATCGCGATTTTGGTGGGTTACGGGCTTTTCTGGATGACGCCGTTTCGCTCTTGGCAAGCGCTTATCATGTCCATCGTGATCGTTGTCTCCGGACTCATGGGCGATGTGGTGATTTCATCGGTCAAGCGCTCCTTGGGAAGCCGCTTCATGGACGGAGACCGATACATCGGTCGAGGCACCTTGGAGCGCCTGGCTCCGCTTATGTTTGCCGCGCCGGTTTACTACCACATCACGCAAGCCTACTTCCGGGCCATGTGGTAAAAAACCGCTTCTTAAGCCATGCCGAGCCCCTTGGAAAAGGGGCTTTTTCTTGCCTCTCTCAAGGGATACCTATTTAGAGATACTAAATTGGTATATATCAATACAACCCTTGATTTTACTAGCTTTTTGACCTATCACTTTGGAATAAACTCGTGTACACTTCCGAGCAAATCGCCCCTTTTTCAGATTCATTACGGAGCCATTTATGCAATACAATCCCGCTTCCCGAGTGGCAGAAGAATTCATTAACGATGAAGAAATTCAAGCAACGCTGCGCTATGCCGATGAGCACAAAAGCGACCGCGAACTCATCGAAAAGCTCATAGAACAAGCGGCCGCTTTTAAAGGCCTGTCCCATCGCGAGGCTGCCGTTTTACTAGCCTGCGACCAAGCCGACCTCAACGAAAAAATTTTTGCGACAGCAAAAAAAGTCAAGGAGCACATCTACGGCAACCGTATCGTGCTTTTTGCCCCGCTATACCTCTCCAACTACTGCGTTAACACCTGCACCTACTGCCCGTACCACGCAAAAAATAAACACATTGTCCGCAAAAAACTCACTCAAGAACAAATCGAGCGGGAAGTCATTGCCCTGCAAGATATGGGGCACAAGCGGTTGCTGCTTGAAGCCGGCGAACACCCGCGCTACAACCCGATCGAATACATCCTTGAATGCATTCATACCATCTATTCGATCAAGCACAAAAACGGAGCCATCCGCCGCGTCAACATCAACATTGCGGCAACGACCGTTGAAAATTACCGCAAGCTGCACGAAGCCGGCATCGGCACCTACCAGCTTTTCCAAGAAACCTACAACAAGAAAGAATACGAACTCTTGCACCCGAAGGGACCCAAGAGCGACTATGCCTACCACACCGAAGCCATGGACCGCGCCCAAGAAGGCGGCATTGACGACGTGGGCTTGGGCGTGCTGTTCGGCTTGAGCCTGTATCGCTACGACTTTGTCGGGCTGCTTATGCACGCCGAGCATCTTGAAGCCGTCTGGAGCGTCGGCCCGCACACGATCAGCGTGCCGCGCATCTGCCCGGCCGATGACGTTGACCCGAGCACCTTCAGTAACGCCGTGCCGGACGACCTGTTTCTTAAAATCGTGGCGCTTATTCGCTTGGCAGTGCCTTATACCGGCATGATTATCTCGACCCGAGAATCGGCCCGCGTTCGCGGCAAATGCCTTGAAATGGGCGTCTCCCAAATTAGCGGCGGCTCGCGCACGAGCGTGGGCGGCTACGTCATTGAGGAAGAAAAGGAAGAAAATTCCGCCCAATTTGAAACCAGTGACCGTCGCACGTTGGATGAAGTCGTTAAATGGCTTTTGGACGGAGGGTATCTCCCGAGCTGGTGCACGGCCTGCTATCGAGCCGGCCGAACGGGCGACCGTTTCATGTCGCTTGCCAAAACCGGCGAAATTGCCACCTACTGCCAAGCCAACGCCTTAATGACGCTTAAAGAATACTGTGAAGACTATGCCCGTCCGGCAACGCGTGAAGCGGCTCGGCACGTAATCGAAGCCGAGTTGCCGAAGATCCCGCATGAGAAGATTCGCAAAGCCTCTGTCATTCGTTTACAAAAGATTGAAGAAGGCGAACGGGACTTCCGCTTCTAGCATTCGCATCTCTCCCGCGAGAAGGTCGCCTTGGTCCGGCGACCTTCTTGTCTTTGTACACAAAAAAATGTCCCGAACAATGCCGGGACACGAAAGCATGCGGCTGGCAGCGAGCTAGCGCAAACCGTTTAGGTTAAGCGACTGCTGCTGTTGCAAGATCAGGCGTTTTAATAGCGAAGCCAACTCACGCTGCTCCTCGGGACTTAATCCCGAGGCAATTTGCCGCTCGACCTCCACGTGCGATGTCACGGCCTGCAGCGTTATTTCCTTGCCTTTTTCCGTCGCCTTAAGAATCACGCCGCGCCGATCATTCGGATCGGGAAGGCGCACCAACAGCCCTTTTTCCTCCAACTTGCGAATCCGGTTGGACAATCCCCCTGAAGTAATCAAAATTTTCGTTTGAAGGATCTTCGGCGTGATATTTTCTTCCGGATTGCGTGTAAGAACGGCCAACACTTCAAATTCGCCCCGATTCAGATCGTAGCGAGCCAGATTGATTGCCACGCGGCGCTCGACGTAATAGCTCATGCGAACCAAGCGTGCGACCACCGAAATCGGCTCCGTTTGCAACTGAGGAACTTGGGCTTTCCATTCCTCTTCCAATGAATCGACAAAATCCCTAAGCTGTTGGTTGGCGACTTCACTCACAATTAAGCTCCCATATGCTTGATAACAAGATTGCGATAGATGTCGAACATTTCGCCTAAGCGCTTTTCTTCAAAATCAAACTTGGCCTGATGGTGGCCTGCCTTCAAGTCGGAACCGACAACAAGGTAGCCCCCCATTCCGCCCTTTCTTTGAACGCGCTTAATCAAAACGGTGGCATCATCACTACCGTTAAAATTCATCGTTGGACTAACCTTATCACAATAACGGGCCTTCGTCGCGGCCTCTTCGATATTCTTTTGCACTTCGATGTCGGGCACAAAATCAATGGCTTCGCCCATGATTTCATACTCGGACTGGCAACCGAACATCGCCGCGGCCCCTTCGACGCGCATCTTGGCTTCTTCAAACATGCAGGTATTGATTGCTTCGGTTTCACCGCGCACTTCCACTTGCATTTCGGCAGTAGAGGCAATCACGTTACGGCCTTCGCCGGCACGCATGTAGCCCACATTGACGCGGGTCATGCCCGAACCGTGGCGAGGCAAGGCCATCAAGGCAAGCGAAGCCGTCGAAGCGGCCATTAACGCATTGCGGCCCACTTCCGGCTGCATGCCTGCATGAGAAGCCGTACCCTTGAAGCGAAAGTCAACCTTGGTGGTGCAGAGGAACTTTTCCGGCGCCGAGACCACTTCACCGCCGGGAATATCGCAACCCAAGTGGCCGCAATACAGGTAGTTGATATCGTCCAAAATGCCGCTTTCAGCCAAGGGACGGGCTCCGCGCACCCCTTCTTCGGCCGGTTGGAAAATGAGTTTGACCGTGCCGCAAAGCTTATCGCGGTTGGCATTGAGCCAGCTCGCCAAGCCCATCATCACCGCTTGATGGCCGTCATGGCCGCAAGCATGCATGTAGCCGGGATTCTTCGAAGCAAAACCTTCCTTGTTGGGAATATGTTCCGGGTCGGATGTTTCCGTTACCGGAACGCAATCCAATTCGCAGCGAAAACCGATCACCGGACCGGGACGCCCCGTTTCCAAAATCCCGACTACGCCTGTAACGCCGTTTAAGCGCTGCAGGATTTCTTCGCTGACACCCTTTTCTTTAGCTGCTTTCAAGCCGGCTTCGATTTGGCTCTTTTTCGCTCCGCGAATAAAGTCTTCGTTGATCACTTCGCGGCCGCAAAGCACCTTAAAGCCCTGCCGGGTCAAATGTTCAATCACGCGGGCGCTGGAAACGAATTCCGCCCAACCGGGCTCCGGCCAAGCGTGAACCTCACGACGCTTTCCGATAAGCCACTCTTCATTAATCGGTTCTAGGTATGCCATTGTGCACCTCCTGTGTCTAAAACACCTCTTACTATATTACACGTATCGCAAGAACGAAATAAGCATAACGCTCACATAGCCGGCCAAAATCGGTACCGACGTACGCTTGACGATCACCAACGGGTTGGCTTTCACTACCGCCGCAACGATAATCATCACGGCCGCAACCGGCGAGACGGAACGAATCAAGTTCGACGTACATTGCATCGGCAGCGCAATCATAATCGGGTCAATGCCGGCCTTGTCGGCAATTTGGGGAATGAGCTCAATGAAACTATAAAAGACCGCATTGCCCGAGCCGCTGATAAAGGTAATGAGCGCCGTGATGCCTGAGAAAGCAAACATCAAGCCGGTGCTCGCATTTTCCACGCCCGCAATCGAGTTGGAAATCATGTCGATCATGCCCATGGCGCGCAAGCCGGCCACCATGGTCGAGGCCGCCACAATCAAAACGACAACTTGGGAAAAGCCTTCGCCCATGCCCTTGAAGAAAAGGTTGGCATCCTTGATGTTGCTCTTGACATTACCCTTGCGGGCGAGCTGGCAAACAAAAGCCAAGATAAACGAGAAAATCGTAATTTCAACCAAACCCACTTTGACGTGCTTGAAACAGGCCCAGAAGAAAATCGTCAAAAACAGAGGCAGCACCGGGAAAATCGCATACCAAACGGGGGCATCGACTTCATGTTGGGCAATACGGCTTTCATCAAACTCGGCTGCCGCGCCTCCCTTGTCTTTGCCGTCGAGGTACTTTTGCCAGAAATAGTGGGCGATACCCATAATAATCAAGGCCGGAATCGTAATCGGAGCATGGTGATAGACCACATAGTCGACAACGTGCTCAAATCCCAAAACGCGGGCGGCAACCACGTTGTCTCCGCCTAATGGCGTGGGAACGATCGTGGCGGTCGTTGCAATGACGCCGGCCGCGGTAAGCGGAGACATCTTAGCGGCCCGCAACACCGGATACAGCGTCGCCATCAAAATCACCGCCAAGGATGAAGCGCTCGGGATGATAATCGAAAGCAATGTACCCACCCAGAATACGAGCGGCACCAAAATATAAGGGGAGCGAATGTGCGATAAAGGCTTGCTCAGCACACGAATCACCATATCGTTGGCTCCGATGTGGCTCATGTAGGCGGCAAAGCCAAATAGCGTCAAGATGATGAGACCGGCATTGGAATATTGGCTCACGAACAGGTCTTTAATCGCCTTAAAAGGATCCACCCACGATAAGCCCGAAGCGGCCTTGGCTCCCAGAACCGGGTGGCCCATAACCACCGCCACAAACATAAGAACAAGGCCGGCTGCAAACAAAACGACCTTGGCATCGTAATTCTTGGCAATTGCCCAACCTGCAATCACCAGGGCAACTACACAGATAATCATCTCTAGCATTGACTGACTCCGTTGACTAAGAGAGTAAAAATGGAAAAATCGCCCAATTTACATGAGCGACGCACAAAGTGACAAGACCTTCAGCGCACTTTCTTATGAAAATATCTTTCCTTAAAGTATCTTCTTATGAAGATACATTGCTATAATACAGCAAAACTTTTAGGTATCTCATATGAATCAGCGTTTTTCCTTACTCGGTATGGCCTTGGCTGCCGTAGCGGCCATTTTATGGGGAACGGCCGGCACTGCCCAAAGCTTCATTGCGGGCGGCTTAAACTCTTATTGGGTCGCCGCCTTGCGCCTGGTGTTTGCGGTCTGCTTTTTCTGGCCGCTACTTTTTTTAACGGGAAAATCCGCCGCGGAACCCGGTGCCTCGCACTCGCCTATCCCCTACCCGGCTCTTGTCGTTTTAGCCGGCTTTTGCATGGCCGGATTTAACCTGTGTTTTTTCAATGCCGTCAAAATCGCCGGCATTGCTTTGGGTTCCTGCACAATTATCGGATCGGCTCCGATTTGGGCCGGCCTGATTGAAACCGTTTTCTACAAAAAGCGCCCGAGCCCGGCCTGGCTTATCGGCATCGGCATTGCCATTGCCGGCGGCGTCTGGATGGCGGTTTCCCAGGCCCGGGACATTACCGTCAACCCGTGGGGGCTGCTGCTATGCTTGATCACCGGTCTCTTTTACGCCTCCTACTCTATCTTGGCTAAAGAGCTCGTCAAGCTCACGACGCCGGTGCGGGCCACTGCCCACTCCTTTACGGTTGCCGTGATCATCGCAGCACCAGCGGCTTGGCTTATCACCGGCACGCCGACACTTCAATTGCACGACTTGCTCGTAGTTGCCTACTTGGGCGTCATCGTCACCGGCGTAGCTTATCTTCTCTACGGTACGGCACTGAAAACGACTAGCGTCTCCACCTGCGTTGCCCTGGGCTTGCTCGAACCGGTTACGGCCTTTGTTCTGGCCATCGTGGTCGTCCGTGAGGCGGTTAACAACTGGGCCGTGCTCGGCCTGGTTGCCATCCTCTTCGGACTCTTTCTTGTGCTGCGCTCCGAACGGCAAAGCCGCGTCTCAGAAAATCAGGAAATTGTTTGATTTAAAGCTAAAACAAAGAGTTAACTTATCGTTATTGCCGCGCAATATCTGCACTACAATGAAAGAGTAACCGTTAGGTTTTTACCGAAAGGAGTTAAAAACATGTTATCCCTTAGTGCTTATATTCCGGAGATGATTGAGACGCGCCGGAAATTACACCACCATCCGGAAGTGGCTTGGACGGAGTTCTTGACGACCCAAGTCATCGTCAACCGCGTTCGCGAATTAGGCTTCAAGACTGTATTGGGCAAGGCCCTATTTGATGAAGAGCATGTGCTCGGCCGTGAACCGACTGTAGTTGAGGCCGCTATGGCCCGCTCCTTAAAGCTCGGCATGAATCCGAAGCTTCTTGAAGAATTGCAAGGCTATACCGGCTGCATGGCCGTTTGGGATACGGGCCGCCCTGGTCCTGTCACGGCGTTGCGTTTTGATATTGACTGCGTCAACGTCGAAGAAAACCATAACGACACGAACGAGGCCTTCCGCGGCGGCTTTGATTCCGAATGCGCCGGCCTCATGCACGCTTGCGGACACGATGCCCACGCTTCCATGGGCTTGGCCGTAGCACATTGGATTCATGATAATGCCGAACAACTCAACGGCAAGATCAAGATCATCTTCCAACCGGCCGAAGAAGGCACCAAAGGTGCCTGCGGCATCGCCTACTCCAACAACCTCGATGACGTCGACTACCTGCTCGGCGCCCACATCGGTGTGTCGGCCCATTTGCACGAAGTGGCCGTGATTCGCAGCGGCTTTTTGGCAACCACAAAGATGAATGTGTCCTTTACCGGCGTACCGGCGCATGCCGGCGCCGCCGCTGAGCTCGGCCGCAATGCGTTGATGGCAGCTTGCTCGGCCTCTATGCAGGTGATGGGCATTGCCCGCCACGGCCAAGGCGATACGAGCGTCAATATCGGCACGCTGCGCGCCGGCGAAGGCCGCAATGTGGTGCCGGTCCATGCCAGCATTGAAATGGAAGTTCGCGGAAAAACTGCCGCCATTAACCAATACATGCAAGACACGGCCGAACGCATGATCCGCGGCTCTGCCGAAAGCTACGGTGTGCAATACAAGATTGATGTCATGGGCAAGGCCGAAAGCATTGTGGCCGATGAAGACCTCTCGAACATGGTCGAAGAAATTGCCAAGACCGTTCCGGGCGTAACCCGCGTCTTCAACATCAAAGGCTGCACCGGCAGCGAAGACTGCTCCTTGCTCATCAACAAGGTTCAATCCCACGGCGGTAAGGCGGCCTTCTTCTTCTACGGCTGCAACAACCACGGTCACCACAAGAGCGACTTTGAAGTGCAAGACACGGAAAGCATGCCGGTCGGCCTGCAAATCTTTGTCGAATCTTTACAACGCTTAAACGGTCAACACTAATCTTTTAGTTGCTTATCAGACCTACCCCCGCTCTAACTGAGCGGGGATTTTTTTTATTTTCCAACCAAAAAAAAGCTCCGGGGGGAAGAAGACCGGAGCCTATATCTCATAACAACAGGGGAGATACTTTCAAAGAGGATTGCATGTTTGCATGAGTGAAAATATGCCTGAAAAATGGCTTTTCAACAATAGGCAAAATGGCTATATCTTTTTGAAGAAATTTTCTAATTAATTGATTTATATAATAAAATAAGAATGTTCGACTTTGCCCCTGTTACATTTCGAATAACAATTTTTCAAAAGTAATCCAAATTCTCTAAGAAAAATCAACTAGGGAAAGCACTAACCCGATTGTCTTCCGAACAATCGTTTGCCAAACAAAAGAAAAGGCGCAGGGCTTGGTCGTAATGACCCGCAAAAACCCTGCGCCAGCATCAGGATGGCAACTGATTATTGTGCAGCCATCATAGCGCAGGCCGTATCAAGCATGCGGCAGGAGAAGCCCCATTCATTGTCGTACCAAGCCGTCACCTTCACGAGACGCGTGCCGGAGACTTTCGTCAAGGTTGAGTCAAAGATGGAGGAATGAGAATCGTGGTTAAAGTCAACCGAAACCAACAATTCATCGTTGTAGCCCAAAATGCCTTGGTTTTCCGGCTTTTCAGCAGCAGCCTTCATGATCGCATTGACTTCTTCGACCGTCGTGTCGCGCTTGGCTTCAAACGTGAGGTCCACGAAGGAAACGTTAATCGTCGGTACGCGCACGGCAAAGCCGTCGAGCTTGCCGTTCAATTCCGGCAAAACCAAGCCGACGGCAGCGGCGGCGCCGGTCTTGGTCGGAATCATGGATTGCGTGGCCGCACGAGCGCGGCGCAAATCCTTGTGATACACGTCCGTTAACACTTGGTCGTTCGTGTAGGAGTGAATCGTGGTCATCAAACCGCGTTCCACACCTAAACCGTCATTTAAGGCCTTCACAACCGGTGCCAAGCAATTGGTCGTGCAGGACGCGTTAGAGACAACCGTCATGTCTTTCGTGAGCACGTCTTGGTTCACGCCGTAGACCACCGTGGCATCCACGCCTTTGCCCGGAGCAGAGATGAGCACCTTTTTCGCACCGCCTTCGAGGTGGGCAAGGCACTTTTCTTTGGTGCGGAAAGCGCCCGTACATTCGAGCACGACGTCAACACCCAATTCTTTCCAAGGCAGATTGCGAGGATCGCGGTCGCAGAAAACGCGCATGCGATCACCGTCGACAATCAAATACTTTTCCGTATCGGAGACTTCTTCGACTTTCACATCATGGTTAAAGTGCCCGTGAACCGTATCATGGCGGAGCAAATGGGCATTCGTCTTGATGTCGCCCATGGCATTAATGGCCACGATTTCAATGTCGTGCTTTTTGCCCAATTCATAGTGGGCGCGAAGTACATTGCGACCGATGCGACCGAAACCGGTAATTGCGACTTTAATAGTCATGTTTGAAAATCCCCTTAAGATTTAGCGTTGAATCAATTGATGAACGGCTTGTACAACGTGATCGACGGTAAAGCCGAATTTTTCCCACAACACGGAAGCCGGTGCCGATTCACCGAATGTGTCGATTCCGATAACGGTTCCGCATTTAACATATTTGTACCACAAGCCCGTTGCGCTTGCCTCAATGGCAACCTTCGGAGCCTCGGTTAGAATCGCCTTTTGCTGATCCGCATCCAGGCGGTCAAACAAATCCATGCACGGCATGGAAACCACCCGAACGCCCAAGCCTTCGGCTTGCAGTGCTTCTCGCGCTTTCACCGCCAGGGGCACTTCAGAGCCGGTAGCAATCAAAACGCAGTCAATATGGTCTTTACCCTTGGCGGATTCAAGCATCACGTAAGCGCCTTGCTTGAGCGCTTCATGAGCCTGTGCCACCACCGTCTCGGGCTCGCGCTCGGTAAAGGCGATATTCTGGCGGGATCCGATAATAACCGACGGCGTATGATCGGACTCGACGGCGCTTTCCCAAGCCACCAACGCTTCAACCGTATCGCACGGACGCCATACGTTCAAATTCGGAATTAACCGCAGGCTCGGAATATGTTCAACAGACTGGTGCGTCGGGCCGTCTTCGCCCAAGCCGATAGAGTCGTGCGTGAACACGAAAATCGAGCGCAATTTCATCAAAGCGGCCATGCGAATGGCATTGCGTGAATAATCCGAGAACGTCAGGAAGGTTGCGCTAAAAGGCACAAAGCCGTGATACAAGGCAATGCCGTTTTGAATGGCACTCATACCGAACTCGCGCACGCCGTAATTAATATGCCGTCCCAAATACGTGTCGGGGCGCATGGCTTGAACCCCGGTCCAATTCGTAAGGTTCGAACCGGTTAAGTCCGCCGAGCCGCCGAGAAGCTCAGGCAAGCGAGGCGCAAAGGCATTCAAGGCCTTTTGGCTTGCCTTGCGCGTTGCAACCGTTTCTTGAGCCTTGGCTGCCTCCGCAATGGCCTCTTGCATCACTGCATCAAAGTCTTCGGGCAGACTGCCGCTCATGCGGCGCATGAGCTCCGCGTAAAGCTCGGGATAGTCCTTCGCATAGCCCGCCAGCATGGCGTTGTACTCAGCTTCGAGTTTGGCGCCGCTTTCACGCGCGCTCATCGCATCATAGATTTCTTGCGGTACTTCAAACGGCCCCCAAGTCCAACCTAAGGCTTCGCGGGTTAACTTGAGCTCTTCTTCGCCCAAGGCTTCGCCATGGACTTTGCTCGTTCCTTGGCGGTTCGGCGAGCCCTTGCCAATCACGGTTCGTGCAATAATCAACGTGGGCTTGTCTTGGCTTTGCTTGGCCTCGGCAATAGCACGGTCGACCGCATCGATATCATGGCCGTCAACAGGGCCGATCACGTTCCAGCCGTAAGACTCGAAACGCTCGCGCGTGTTGTCGGAGAACCAATTGATCACCTTGCCGTCAATGGAAATACCGTTGTCGTCATAAATGGCAATTAAATTATTGAGCTTCCACGTACCGGCCAAGGAGCAGACTTCGTGGCTAATGCCCTCCATCATGCAACCGTCGCCCAAGAAGCAGTAGGTATAGTTGTTGATCACGTCGTAGCCCGGGCGATTAAACTCGGCCGCGAGCATTTTCTCTGCCAAAGCCATGCCGACAGCGTTGCCGATGCCTTGACCTAAGGGACCGGTCGTTGTTTCCACGCCCGGGGTGACTTCAACTTCAGGGTGACCCGGGGTTTTACTATGCCACTGGCGGAAAGCTTTGATATCGTCCATGCTCAAGTCATAGCCCGTCAAATGCAGCAACGCATACTGCAGCATTGAACCGTGGCCGTTACTCAAAATAAAACGGTCTCGTCCCATCCAATGCGGGTTGGCCGGATTGTGGCGCAAATGCCTTGTCCAAAGCGCTACGGCAATATCGGCCATACCCATCGGCATACCCGGATGGCCGGACTTGGCCTTTTGCACGGCATCCATTGCCAAAGCACGAATCGCATTGGCCATTAATTGAGGAGTCACAGTGATCATGTTTGCGTCCATAAAAAAAATCAGTCGTATAAGACTGCTTCAAGAGCTTATCCAGCTACCGATTTTAGCGGAAAACCGCCGATAAATTAAGGATTTTTCGGTTACCCGTTTTTCGCTTCAAACAGCAAAGCAATGAGAAATCAAAAATAGGCCTAAGCCTTTCGTTTCACGATCACAACAACTTATTTGCCGAGCATGCCGCAACTTGCTTGAAAGACTAAAAAAGCGATGGATTCAAATTTTCAGGCGTGACAATTCGAATCGGGCAATTTGGGTAAGCCGACCGAAATTCCGAGCCTGCATTGTCCTTTTGCCGAGGATTCAATTTGCATTCAAACGCTTGCATGTGTTGATCTCGAACTTCAACCAAATCGATTTCTCGACTGTATTCCGTTTCCTGACCGGTACTCTGCCGAATTTTCTTTCCTCGCACTCTCCAGAAATATTGCCGGACAAAAGTTCTTTCCAAGTCGTGCTTTTTGACTCGCTCCATGAAGAAAAAATTCTCCAAAAGACGCCTGGCATCTTCTCTCATTCCAAAAGGAATGAAATCGTTAATGATAGCGTTGCGCAATCCCACGTCACAAAAATATATTTTCTTACCTTTCTTGATCTCGTTGTGCATATTTCCATAATACGTTATGGATTTTTTCTGCTTCTTCGTGTCAATAAGCATAAATACCTATAAGCATTATTACCTACTTTCAAAGGAAAGAGCGTAGCATGTCATTGCTTGCGGCTGACTGCTCTTGCGGGACACCGAAGCAATAAAAAATACACTCAAAGGAGTTGCATAATGCTGAAAAAATCCATGTTGGTCGCCTCCATTTTGGCGGCCTTTTCTTCATTGAGCTTGGCATGCACGACCGTTGTGGTCGGTGAAGATGCCACCGCTGACGGCTCGTTCTTGATCGCCCGCAGCGCTGATAGTTCTGCCTTGAAGGCTCAGCACATGGTGATCCATCCGGCCAAGAAGAATCAGACCGGCATGTATCGCACCCAAGACTACAAGGGTGCCACTAACTTTGAATATCCCTTACCGAAGAATTCATTGCGCTTTACCACGGTCCCCAACTGGCAAACGCAATTGCACGGTGCAGTCGGCTTTAACGAAGCCGGCGTCGGCGTTTCGGGCACGGAATCCATTTTTGCCCGCGACGATGCTTTAAAGCTTGATCCTTATAACGAAAAGACCGGCATCACCGAAGATGATATTCCGGATGTATTGCTTTCTCGTTGCAAGACAGCTCGCGAAGCCGTTCAAACTTTAGGCCATATCGTTGAAACAATCGGTGCCGGCGAAGGCTTCGGCGTTGTGATGGTCGACGAAAAGGAAGTGTGGTATTTCGAAACGGGTACGGGTCACCAATGGCTTGCCCAACGCACCCCGAAGGACCAATACTTCGCCACGGGCAACCAAGGCCGCTTGCAAAAGTATGATCCGAAGAGCCCCGACTTCATGGCTTCCAAGAACTTGGTGCAATGGGCCATTGATAACGGCTTCTACGATCCGAAGAAAGACGGCGAATTCAACTTCTCCAAGGCCTACACCCGCGATGACAGCCGCGACCGCGTCTATAACGACCCGCGCGTATGGCAAATCCAAAAGATCTTGACGCCGAGCCTCAAGCAAGAAGTGCAAGACGGGCGTAACTTCCCGGTCTACGCCAAGCCCGAACAAAAAGTCACCATCGATGACCTCAAAGCCATCATGCGCAACCATTACGAATCCGGCGAACTCAAGAGCCACGACCCGTACACCAACGGCTTGCGCGGCGATGAAGAATACCGCCCGATCAGTGTCTTCCGTACGTATGAATCCCACGTGATGCAAGTGCGTCCGTGGATGCCGCGCGAAATCGGCTCGGTCATTTACCTGGCCATGGGCATGGCAGACCTTTCCGTGTATGTTCCGTACTATCAAGGCCTTGATGCCTACCCGGCTCACTACGGCATGGGCACGAACCAAGCCGACAGCCAGTCGCTTTACTGGAAGTACCGCAAGCTGCAAACCTTGGTGATGACCGACTACCCGAAGCTTGCTCCGGTGGTGAAGGAAGCCTACAAGAAGTTTGAAGCCGATACGACGGCCAAGCAAAAGGCTTTTGAGGAAGAGTACCTCAAGGTCTATAAGAAAGATGCCAAGAAGGCCGCCAAGATGATCCACGACTGGAGCTGGCAAGTGATGGCGGATGCTGAAAAGCTCACCGAAGATTTGACCAACCAAGTCTTTACGATCCGTACGGCCGATATCGAAAAGGCCAACTATTTCGCTAACCGCTCCAAGAAGGACTAACCGTTAGCCTAACTGGCAGCTTTGATGCTGCCTAAAACAAAGATGCGACCGAGAAAGCCCGCGGGCAACCGAAGTCGCATCTTTTTTGTCTACAATGTCTGCGAGGAAAAAATTTTGCCGAAACTGAGCATTTTTGCTCCGGAACGGCTTTCAAGATAGAAATTATGCCGGCACGATTTTACGTTGATTCCCCTTTTTGCATCGGCCAAACACTGGTTTTGCCGGAAAAAACCGCTCATCACGCAAGTCGAGTACTTCGCATGCGCGAAGGCGACGAAGCCGCACTGTTTGACGGCAAGGGCCGCGAGGCGGATGTCGTGCTGCATTTTTTCGCCGACCGCACTGAAGCAGAAATCGTCAATGTCCGTGCCTGCCAAACAGAGAGCCCGCTTAAGACCGTTTTGATTCAAGCCCTCGTATCACAAGAAAAGCTGGATTGGATTTTGGAAAAAGCCACTGAACTGGGTGTCACGGAGATCATCATTGCACCAAGCGAGCGAAGCGTCACACGGCTGGATGCCAAGCGTTTAGCCAAGCGCCTTGAGCAGTGGAATAAGACCGTACAGGCAGCCTGCGAGCAATGCCAGCGCGGCGTCTTTGCCTCGGTCTATTACAAGCCCAATCTTAAAGAAGCGTTCGAGAGCGTCCGTTCTGAGCTCAAAATCATCCTTGCCCCTGGAGCAAACGCCTGCTTGGATTTTCAAAATTACCGATCCATCGCGTTTGCCGTCGGTCCTGAAGGTGGTTTTTCTGCCGAAGAAATCCGCTTGGCCCAAGAACACGGCTTTTTATGCCGACTTATGGGACCGCGCGTGCTGCGCACGGAAACCGCCGGTCTCGCTGCACTGGCTGTAGCCCAGTGGCAAGCAGGCGACTTTCAACGCAACGCTATCTAAAGAAAAAGGTAGCAAGCCCAAGGAAAATCAAAAAGCCGCCGCTATCGGTGATGAAAGTCAAAAGGACTGAACTGCCCATGGCAGGATCCCGCCCGAAATGCTTGAGCGTCAAAGGGACAATCAGGCCGACGATCGCACCTACGATAATATTGAGCAGCATGGCCAAGAACATCACCAACCCCAACTTCATTCCCAATTCGCTGTCGGCATAAAGCAGCCAGGCCAAACCGCCCGCGATAGCCCCCCAAATCAACCCGTTAATCAAGGCCACGCAGAATTCTTTCTTAAAGAGGTCTAACTGGTTGGCGCTTGTCACTTGCCCCATGGCCAGCGAGCGGACCAAAAGCGTTAACGTTTGGTTGCCCGTATTACCGGCAATGCCGGCAACAATCGGCAAAAGCGTTGCCAAGGCAACGACCTTCGAAATCGTCCCTTCAAAGCAGCTGATCACGCGGGAAGCAAAAAAGGCCGTGCAAAGATTCACGCCAAGCCAAATCCAGCGACTTTTGGCGGCATCCCAAATACTGCCGAACAAGTCCTGCTCGTCGTCCAAGCCGACCGCAGCAAAAGCATCTTCGTCGCTTGACTCTCGGATCACATCCATGACTTCATCGACGGTCAACCGCCCGACCAGGCGGCCGGTTTCGTCTACCACCGGCGCACTCACCAAATCGTAACGCTCGAACGCTTGCGCGGCATCGGTCGCATCGTCCATCGGATTTAACGTAAGGGTGTCCCCGCGCATTAATTCCTTAACGGTTCTTTCGGGATCGCTCACAATGATTTTGGCCAACGGCAAAATCCCCTTGAGCTTTTGGTGACGGTCAACCACAAAGATCGTATCCGTTAATTCAGGAAGCTCTTCAAACCCCCTCAAGTAACGAAAGACCATTTCCAAGTTTTCCTCTTCCCGGACCGAAACAATTTCAAAGTCCATGCGAGCGCCCACGCTGTCCTCAGGATAGCTCATGGCGGCACGCAACTGGGCACGCTCCTTGGTTGTCAAGCCTTCCTGAACTTCGGCGATCACATCCGGCGGCAAATCATCGACCAAGTCGGCAATTTCGTCGGTGTCCAAATTTTCCATGGCATCGACGAGTTCTTCGCGATCCATGGCATCGATCAAAGTTTCACGAACGCCGTCATTGACCTCAACCAGCACGTCGCCGTCCTGGTTGGGCTTGACCAAATCCCACACGATCATACGATCGTCAGTGGGCAATGCTTCCAAGATGTAAGCGATATCGGCCGGATGCAAGGGCTCCAATATCTTGGAGATTTCCGCCTTGACCTGAAGGGTCAGGCCGTCGCGGATTTCCTGCTCCTGCTGGTCCGTCAGCGCTCCGGTGGAGCTGATTTTGCGGCGATTTTCTTCGCTTTTTTCAATGCATTCCTGAATGCGTGCGAGGGCACGACTGGCTAGCTCAGGCTCGCGAGCTGGTGCAGCCGGCTTGGCGACAGCCGCAACTGCCGGCACTTTGGCGGCAGCTTCGGGACGGGCGTCCATGGTCATCGTCTCCCCCTCTAGAAATGAATGAAAAACCGTTTGTGCAGGATCTGTTTTTCCTGCCGGGCCTAAATTTACCGCATTTTATCACCGACATATGACATTTCTTCAATCTCGGCGGGCAGCCTGCACAAACAAAAATCCCGCAGAGGTTTTCCACGGGACTTTTGCTCAATGAGCCGCTAAAAGCTACTTAACGATTTTCACCGTGTCATAGCCGGCCACCGGCTTGCCGTTGACCTTCGTAAAGAGGAACAATTCCGTATTGACCCCTTCAAAAGTCGTCGCCACGGCGCCCTTGACCGGGAAGGTAATCACGGCATCTTGCATGCCGTCCCCGTTCACATCTTTAAAGGCTACCTTAACGGGCTTAGCACGTTGACGGTTCAGTTCGTCGTTTCCGTCAGACCAGGCTGAACCGAATTCCGTGACGCTTTGATCAAGCTTGGTGGCATCAAAGCCCTTCTTGGAGAAGAGGACGACATCAACCGTGCCCTTTTCATCGCTTAAGCTCAACGTATCACGGGTAACAAACACATCCCATTGGGCAGCCTTTTGCAGCACGCGCGAAGCTGCGCCCAAGGCTTCGTTGTAATTGAGTACGTTAAACTCATGCAAGAACCGGCGGGCGCGTTCACGGTCGACCGTAGCCAGCGTCTTGGCGCGAGATTCGATGCCGGGCAACTGTTCGGCCTTGCTCTTTTCAAAGTCTTCGATTCCCTCAATCACGTCTTCACGGAGATCGGGCATCCAATCGAGGAACTGTTGGGCAAGCACGAACGTATAGACATTGCGGTCAATCGAGTAGCCCAACTGTTCGGCCGTTGCATGGAATTGGGCTTGCGTGCCGGTCTTCGGGTCCATGAAAGACTGCGCGGCTGCCGGCCCTGCCAACGGGAAAGCCGGCACATAAGCCGTCTCATACGGACGGGCGTTCGAGCGCCAAGCCACCGTCAAAAGCGGGTCATGGGCCATCTTGAAGACGACGCTATCGTGCGTATCGATGTTGCCGATATCGCGCAGGTCATACAAATGCCAACCGGCCACGGAGCGGTCGACTTGATCGGACTGCGCACGCATGACTTTTTGAATGTCCTGCACCGTCACCTTGTCCTTCGGGATGATGGACTGGGGAATCGCGTTGTGGTCTTCAGGCATCTTGCCCGTCATCACCTTCATGAACGTTTGTACGCGCTGCTTATTCCAATCGGCAGCCCGACGGCGGTCGGGTTGATAGGCTTCGCGGAAATTAAAGTCGGAATAGTCCCCCGCTTTCGCCGGCTTATACGTTCCGATCTTAATGGCATGCTCGATCAGGTCGGGCGAGGCGATAAAGTTTTCCTTATCGCTCAGATCCACTTTCGTAAAGGAGTAGGAGTTGGCCAAGAAAGAAATTTCGTTATCCTGGACCTTGCGGGCCAAATAACGGTGGCCGCGCAACAAAGCAATTTGCCAAGCCTCATTGCGGTCGGCAAAGGTGTAAGTACGGCCTTCGTGCGTGTATCCGTACTTTGTCGTCAATTCGATGGCGATATCAACGGCTTCGCGGGCCGTATGGGCACGCTCGGCAACGATACGGCGGATGCCGTAACCGATGCCGCCGTTGTTGACGGATTCATCCTTTTCCACCGTGTCGCCGCAATTATTAGAAACGACGACAACGCCGGCCTCATTGACAAAGCCGTCCGAGAAGCTGTAGCCGTCGGGGGCTAAGGTTTGAGTCCACCAAAAGCCTAACGTCTTTTCCACTTGAGGAATCTTGGCCGCCGTGGGCTCATACACAAGCATTTCCCCTTTCTTATGCGTAGCAGCGGGCACCCAATATTGGCTCGTGATAATACGGCGATCGTTATCTTCATTGTGTCCGACCAAAATTTCACCGGTCGCCGAAGCATCTTTGCCGACGACCACCGTAAAGCAAGCTTGTGCAGACATGGCTGTACCTACCAGTAATGCGGCGACCGAAGCCGCCAATAACGTTTTCTTGAAAGCCATAGAAGATCCTCCTGCAGCCCGTAACGGGCGCAAAAATTAGTCAAGAACACTCTTCAGCATAGGCTTTCCTGAGGAAAACAACAATTGATTTAACTCAAACTACTATCGGAATCGGTTGGCTCGGCTTGTGCGTGATCGTCTACAGCCGGCGCCTGCGCTTCCATTTCCGCTTCTTCCGCGTCAAGCGCATCGACATCGGTTTCATCGAGCACTTGCTTGAGCTTGGCCTCAAGCAGCACATCAATGTAGTCCACGCCGAGGATGTCCAAGAGTATCTTTTGCCCCCGGGGCAGCTCCGGCAGTCCCGGCATGCGCTGCATGAAAGGCAAACCTTCAATGCGGATCAATTCACCCTTGACCACAACGGCTTCGATCGTCTTAAAGCCCTCTTGCTCGATATAGCGCAGGCTCCAGTAGCGCTCCATTTTGCGCTGGAATTCGTTATAGGCCCCGTAGGTCAAGGTAAAGTTCGAAACGATGGTGTACAGATCGGTGTCGCTTGGCCGGTAGCTCGGCTCGCGATCAAGCACTGCGCTAATCAGCTGGCGCTGGTTAACCAAGTCAACGTAGCGGCGCAAGGGCGATGTGCACCAAGCATATTGCGGCACGCCCATTCCATCGTGCGGCCCGGGGGTCGTGCTCATCTTGACGCGCCCCATGCTTTGGGAGCGGTAGATACCGGCAACACCCATTTCTTCAAGCCAACCGCCCCAAGTCGTATTGGCAAAAATCATCAACTCGCCCACAGCCAAATCGAGCGGCGAACCGCGGCGACGCGATTTAAGGTGAATCACGGCATCTTCGCCCTCGCCTTCGAGGTCAAAGCTCCACTCCACCTTGCCCAGCGGCTCGGGCCGGCCTCGAACGGCTTCCCGGTCGGCCAGGCACTTTTTGGCAAACTTCCACAACCAAGTAATTTCCTCAGCAAACGGGTGCTTGACCGTCCCGGCTAAAAGTTTTTCTTCGGTGAAATCATCCTCGATGAGGTCATAGCGGATGTTTTCTTTGACGGCAATCTTTTCCAGGTGCGTCTCCGTAGCTCTTACTTCCAAGCTATCGCGGTCGATGACGGCATACAACGACAAGCACGGTACGGCTCGCCCGATATCGAGCGAGTACTCCTTGATCCAGTCCTCGGGCAGCATCGTTGTCTTAATGCCGGGGGCGTACACGGTGGATAAACGGGAGCGGGCAAAGCGGTCGATGTCGCTATCGCGATCAATCCCCAAGCTGGGAGCTGCGATGTGAATACCGATACGAATTTGGTTGCCGTCAACGTATTCCACACTGGTGGCGTCATCAATTTCCGTTGTCGAAGAGTCGTCAATGGAAAAAGCTTTGACATTGGCCAACGGCAAATTATCCCAATCGGTTTCGGTCGGCTTACTTAAGCTCGCAGGGAAACCTTTGCCTTTCGGAAAATACTCGGCGTAGAAACTATCCACATGCCAACGGTAGGGCGAGCGGATAGCGCCGAGCTCCAACAATAGCCTCAGAGGCGGCATGCGCTTTTCACTGGCCGCATCCGAAAGTGCCTTCCAAGCCGTCGTATTCTTGTCGGGCGAAATGATCAGCTGGATGGCTTGAGCAGCAATAGCCTCGGGAACCGTTCCCTCATCGACCATCTGCCGCACCCAGGCCTTGCGCTGCTCTTCGGCCAAGCGCTTTTTCTCAAGCGCTGCCAAAGCAGCCTTTAAAATCTCTTCCGGTGCCCGGCGATAGTTGCCGCGTCCCTTGCGGTGGAAATAAACCGGATTGTCGTGCAAGACGAGCAGCGTCGCCACTCGTTGAACAACGGTAGCGCTTTCCCCAAAATAGTCCTTCGCGATGGTTTCAAACTGAAACTCCCCTTCCGGGGCGACTTCCCAAAGAAAATTTACGTCCATCTCGGCTGCAATCTCCTGGGCTAGGGCCATAACCTGATTAGCCGCCGGCGTTTCGAAGCTAAAGAAGACGTGTCCCCCTTTGACTTTTGTTCTGCGACCGGTCACCAATTCAACCTGGTAAGCATTGCCCGTCTGGGACAGCACGGTTCCTACTTTAAATGTGCCGTCTTCCTCAAAAAACAAAAACATCCAAACGCTCCTTAAAACGTCGTCTTAATAAAATCAGTGATTCCCGATAAAAACATCTGAACGGCCATGGCCGCCAAAATAAGACCCATCAGTCGTTCAAATGCCGAAGTCGTGCGCTCGCCCACCACGTTTTGCAGCCGCTCGGCAAAAATCAACACGGCGGCGCTTCCGACACAGGTGATCACGACAATGCTGAGCCACTCCAGAATGCGATCGGGGTCGCTGCCGACAAGCAACAAAATGGTTGCCAGCGTCGACGGTCCGGCAATGGCCGGAACCGCAAGCGGAACAATAAACGGCTCACCGAACGGGGTCTCACCAAAGACCCCTTCCTTGGACGGGAATACCATGCGAATTGCCATCAAAAGGACAATCAAACCGCCGCCGATCGATAGCGCCGCTTGGCTTAGCCCCAACGCATCTAAGAACGCCCGGCCGCCGAAAGCAAAGACTGCCAGCACCAAGCCGGCTATGCCGCACTCTCGAATAATGACCCAAGCCCTGCGCTTGGGAGAAACCGACTTCAAGCAGGCGACAAAAACCGGAATATTACCGAAGGGATCGGCCATTAAAAACATCAGCAACAAGGCTGAAACAAAAGTATGCTCCATTTAGCACATCACTTTCTCAAAAACGAGGTGATTTTGGGCAGGCATTGCTCAAAGTGCTCAATCTGGTGATTATTACCGGCTAGGAGCACTTGCTCGCAAGCAGCATATTTCTTTTGAGCCAAGTGCCAATCAAGCACTTCGTCGTTGGTTGATAAAAAAACAAGGTACCGGCCCACCCGCGTGGGCTCAACCGACATCGCCAGCATTTGCTTTTCAAATTCGGGCTTAACCTCAATTGTGCGGTCCGTGTTATATATCGTCTGCACTCCCAAATAATTTTTCACCACTTCCCATGGTTGCGTGGCCGGATTCAAAAGAACGGCCTTGCAGCCGATTTTTTCGGCCAACCACGTTGCGTAAAAACCGCCCAGGCTTGATCCGACCAAACACAGTTCGCACGGGTTAACATCCCGGACGGCGTCCATCAAAATGCGCTGCACCTTCTCGGGCTCTTCATTCAGATCCGGCGCTCGTACCTCATCGGTACGGCCGAAGGCCTCTCGAAGAATACGGCCCTTCTTGCTTGCCGGCGAAGAGCGAAAACCGTGCAAATACATAATGACCATCATGCCTCCTTCAATGCCTTCAAGAGCTTCTCATGGATGCCGCCGAAGCCGCCGTTGCTCATCACCAAAATCGTATCCCCGGCACGAGCCCGGGATACGCCCGCTGCAACCGTCTCTTCAATGCTATGGCAAACTTGAGCCTTCTCGCCCAAAGCTCTCAGAGCCTCCGAAGCATCCCAGCCCAAGGAGGGCGCCGCATAGCAAACGACCGCATCAGCTGCGGACAAACTCTCGGCCAAGCGCTCTTTCATGGTGCCAAGCTTCATGGTATTGCTACGGGGCTCAAAAACAGCGATCAAGCGCGAGCCTTCGGCCAACTTTGCCCTCATCGCAGCGATTGTTTCGGCAATGGCCGTCGGATGATGGGCAAAGTCATCGACAACGGCTACGCCGCGGGCAACTCCTTTGAGCTCCATGCGGCGCTTAACACCGGCAAAGCGCGAGAGCGCCTGCAAAGCTTGGTGCGGGTCAACGCCCAAGTGATTAGCGGCCGCAACCGCCGCCGAGGCATTGAGCGCATTGTGCTCGCCGAGCAACGGCAGCTCAAGCTTTCCGCAGCAGCGGCTTCCTTGATAGAGGCTGCCGTCTTGAAGATGCCACCCTTTTTCAGAATTAAAGAATTCGCACTCGCTATATAGGCCGCGCTCAAGGACCCGACCGAGCGCCTCAGAGCGGGCATTAACGATCAGGCGAGCATTTTGCGCCATGGTTCTCACCAAATGGTGAAACTGCGTCTCGATAGCCTGCAAATTGGGAAAGATGTCGGCGTGATCATACTCAAGATTATTAAGAATGGCCGTTTTAGGCCGATAATGCACGAATTTGGAGCGCTTATCAAAAAAACATGTGTCGTACTCATCGCCCTCGATCACAAAGTAGCGAGAATCGGTCAGTCGGGCCGAATGCTCAAAATTAACAGGCACGCCCCCAATCAAAAACCCCGGGTTTAATCCGGCTTGATCCAAAATCCAAGCCAAGAGCGACGAGGTCGTGGTTTTGCCGTGCGTGCCGGCAACAGTCAGCACGTGTTTGCCGCACAAAAGCGTCTCTCCAAGCCATTGGGGCCCGGAGGTATAAGGCAGTCCGGCATTAAGAATAGCCTCCAACAAGGGATTGCCTCGCGAAATGGCATTGCCGATCACCCACAAGTCGGGCTTAATCGAAAGCTGCCCGGCATCAAAGCCCTCAATCAGAGCAATGCCGGCCGAACGCAACTGATCGCTCATCGGAGGGTAGACCTTGGCATCGCACCCCGTCACCGTATGACCAGCCGCCTTCGCCAGCTGCGCGACGCCTCCCATGAAGGTCCCGCAAATACCTAAGATATGAATGTGCATAAAAATCCTTTCTCAGCCGCCACGGCAACGATAATGCATTGTACCGAATGGGACATTGTCTCCTCTGCCCGCTAATGGTAGCCTCTCTTCGAACAATTGCAATATTTTTATCGGTTCGGCAACAAAAAGAGCTAACTGCAACGATTCGTTGCCGATCATCATGACAAATCCGTCGACCGGCAGGATAGGACTACCCTAAATGAGGGATCACCTAAACTCATCCGAACAGACGAAATTGAACGAAATTACTAGACTTTTAATGAAAAAAGCATGAAAATTCGTACTAAATTACCGTTTTTGCCCGAATTTCATGAAATTGTCATCAACAAGACATCATTCTCTGGCAAATCGAGCACGAATAACTGTACCTATCAAGAGGATTTGACAAATGGATTTACGCAAACTGAAAACGTTAATCGACTTAGTGGCCGAAAGCGGCATTTCCGAATTGGAGGTCACCGAAGAAAACGATAAAGTGCGTATCGTCAATAAAGTACAGACGGTGGCAGTGACTGCCCCGGCTCCCGTCGTGGCCGCACCGGCTCCCGCCCCGGTGGCAGCTCCTGCTGCTGCGGCAGCGGCCGCTCCTGCCCCGGCCGAACCGAAAGTCGAAGGCCAAACGGTGACCTCTCCGATGGTCGGCACGTTCTACCGTGCCCCCAATCCGGGTGCCGAACCCTTCGTGAAAGTCGGCGACCATGTTGAAGTCGGACAAACGCTCTGCATCATCGAAGCCATGAAGCTTTTGAACGAAATCGAAGCCGAATATAGCGGCACCGTGAAAGAAATTTGCGTTGAAAACGCTCAACCCGTCGAGTTCGGTCAACCCCTTTTCATCATTGGCTAATTGCAGAATATGTTTGGAAAAATTCTTATCGCGAATCGCGGCGAGATTGCTTTGCGCATTCAGCGCGCCTGCCGCGAAATGAACATCCGGACCGTGGTGGTTCACTCGACGGCCGACGTGGATGCCAAGTACGTTCGTCTGGCCGATGAATCGGTTTGTATCGGACCGGCTCCGTCCGTGGACAGCTACTTGAATATTCCGGCCATTATCAGCGCGGCCGAAGTCACCGATGCCGAAGCCATACACCCCGGCTACGGTTTTCTTTCCGAAAACGCCGACTTTGCCGAACGGGTGGAGCGCTCGGGCTTTGCCTTTATCGGCCCGCGCCCGGATTCCATCCGGATTATGGGCGATAAAGTCTCGGCTAAGAAGGCCATGATCGAAGCCGGCGTGCCGGTTGTTCCCGGCTCTGACGGAGCCCTGCCCGATGACCCCGACGAAATCATTCAGATTGCCCGCAAGATCGGCTACCCGGTCATTATTAAGGCCAGCGGTGGCGGCGGCGGCCGCGGCATGCGGGTCGTGCGCACGGAGGCTGCCCTCATTAATGCGGTTGCCATGACGAAGCAGGAAGCGCAAAACGCTTTCGGCAATCCGACCGTATACATGGAAAAATTCTTGGAAAATCCGCGCCACATCGAAATTCAAGTTTTGGCCGATAATTTCCACAACGCCATCTACTTGGGCGAACGCGACTGCTCGATGCAGCGGCGCAACCAGAAGGTGCTCGAAGAGGCTCCCGCCCCGGGCATCAACCGCAAGCTCATTGAGAAAGTGGGCGAGCGTTGCGTTGAAGCCTGCAAGCGCATCGGTTACCGCGGCGCCGGCACCTTTGAGTTTCTCTATGAAAACGGCCAGTTCTATTTCATCGAAATGAACACCCGTATCCAAGTGGAACACCCGATTTCGGAAATGATCACGGGCGTCGATATCGTGCGCGAGCAAATTCGCGTCGCCTATGGCGAGCGCTTGGCTTACAAACAACGCGACATTGAAATCCGCGGCCACGCAATCGAGTGCCGCATCAATGCCGAAGATCCGTTTACGTTCATTCCGAGTCCGGGCAAGGTGACGGCTTGGCATACGCCCGGCGGTCCCGGCATCCGCTTTGACAGTCATGTCTATTCGGGCTACTTCGTGCCTCCGTACTACGACTCGATGATCGGCAAGCTTATTGCCTACGGCGATACTCGTGAAACGGCTATTGCCCGCATGAAGATTGCCTTGTCTGAAATGGTTGTCTCCGGCATTAAAACAAATATTCCCTTGCACCGTGAACTCATGATGGATGAGAAGTTCCGCCAAGGCGGCACGAGCATCCACTACCTTGAGGAACGCCTGCAGGAATGGAAGACCCAGCGCACGGTTCATAAAGAGGAACTTTAAGCATGCGTGAAATCACCCTTTTAGTCACGGGCGGCGCCGCAGAAGCTCTCGGCGAAGCCCTGATGGAGGCCGGTGCCTTATCGGTCACGATCGAGGATGCCGATGCCGACACGCCTGACGAGCAGCCCCAATACGGCGAACCCGGCTTGGAGCCGGTACACACCGGCTGGGATAACTCCATCGTGAAGGTTTTAGTCGAAGACGATTTTGATTTCGGACTGGATTTGGCCATAGCCGCCAAGGCCATGAAGATGCCCGAACCGAAAATCGTTGCGGATAAGCCTGTTGAAAATGCCGATTGGGTGAGGATCACGCAGGCGCAGTTTCAGCCGGTGAAAGTCTCCGAAAGGATGTGGATTGTGCCGACCTGGCATGAACCGCCCGCCGGCGACAAGGCTATTAACATCCGTCTGGACCCGGGCGTTGCTTTCGGCACGGGCTCTCATCCGACGACCCACTTGTGCCTGCAGTGGCTCGATAGCCACGTCCTGGCGCACCAGAGCGTACTCGATTACGGATGCGGAACGGGCATTTTGGCCATTGCGGCCAAAAAACTGGGCGCCGATAATGTGCTCGGAACTGATATTGACCCTCAAGCCGTTGAAGCGGCCATTGAGAACGCCCGAGCCAATGAAGCGGCGGCCCGTTTCGTGCTGCCCGATGAAATGCCCGAGGGCTGCTTTGACATCGTGGTTGCCAACATTTTGTCCAATCCGCTCAAATTGTTGGCCCCGGCCCTGCTGTCGCGAGTTGCCCCGGAAGGCTACCTGGTTCTTTCCGGCATCCTAGCTCGCCAAGCTCAGGAAGTTATCGACGTGTACCGCGAACACGACCCGCAGGTGAAGCTTTCCGTGTGGAAGGAAGAAGATGGCTGGGTGTGTATCGCCGGACAGCGTCAAGCTTGATTTTTTTGGAAAAAAATGACGGTTTACATTACCCGCTGCCCGGTATGCCAGCAAGCCTTTAAAACCAATGAAAGCGTGCTGGCCCAAAAAAACGGCATGGTTCGTTGCGGATTCTGCCAATCCACGTTTAATGCCTATGAGCATCTTTACACGCCGCTTAATCAATCCGACCTGAACAATATGCTTCAAGTGCAGGCCGAGCGGCAAGCGCAAATCCAACGCAAAGGGCTCGACGCAATGGCGGCTTTGGCCGGCCAACTCAAAGGCTTTGAATCCATGGGAGAAACCGATAGCTCGCTAATCGGCGTCAGGGCCGAGCCTAAGCTTAACCCCGCTCCGGTCAAGCAAGAAGTCATCAATGCCGGTCCCTCCATTCAAGTCATTGAACACCGCCCCGTGAACGAAACCGTCGGCGAAGGTGCCGATGAGGCCCTCGGGCAAGATTCGGACGAGGAGGATGACGAGTACGAGGAAGAGTCTCCTCGCCGACGTTTGACTTGGCTTTGGGTGCTCATTGCCTTGATTGCCTTCATCGGCATCGTTTGCCAACTCATGGCCATGAACCGCTCGAGCATCTTGGCTAAGCTGCCGCAAGCCGAGCCCATTTTCGGCGGCCTCTGTTCGGTCTTTTCTTGCGAACAAGCCTCTGAGAATTCTCCTGTCCAAGCCGAGCAAACAAGCCCGGCCACTGGCGCTGTAGCCCTGCTAAAGCAGGAGCTTGTTGCCCTGCCGGAGAACCATTACGCGATCAAAGTGGTACTTAAAAATAACACCACCGTGGACCAGCCCTATCCGCTTTTAACCGTCGTGTTAAAGGGCGAAAAGGAAGATGTGCTGACACGGCGGCAACTAAGGCCGGCCGAGTACTTGGATAACCCGCAAAAGAAGCTTGCGGCCCAAGCCCAAGACGAGGTGACTTTTGCCTTTGATCTGACCGATGGAAAAGCCGAGTCGCTCTCGGTCGAAGTTGAACCGATTCTTTAGTTGATTCTTGACCCGCGGCATTTCGCTGCGGGCTTTTTTATGGCAGTTTTTATTTCCGGCTCTGTCGCCTACGATACGATTTTCCGCTTTGACGGTATCTTTGCCGATCATTTGCAGGGCGATCTCCGTAAGCTCAACCTAACTTTCCAGTCCTCGCAAATGCGCCGCCAGTTCGGCGGCTGCGCGGGCAATATCGCCTATGCGCTCAAAAGCCTTGGGGGCGATCCTCTGATTGTGACCACGGTCGGCCAAGATGCCGATCCTTATTTGGAGCATTTCAAGGCCTGCGGCATCCGCACGGAAGGCATTTTGAAAGTCCAAGACGACTTTACCGCCCAAGCGATGATTACAACGGACCGGCTGGGCAACCAACTGTGCACTTTCCACGAAGGAGCGATGGCTTTGGCCGCCCAAGCGCCTTGCCCGCGGCACGTTAGCCTGAGCTGTGGCATCATCACGCCGACCGCGACCTCAGTGATGAAAGCCCACACGGAATTTCTTTGCCAACAATCCGTCCCCGTTATTTGGGACATGGGACAGGCCTCGGCTTATCTGAGCGGCCGGGACATACTGTGGTTTCTTCAACGCATTGACATCCTGACCGTTTCGCATTTTGAATGGGACGTGCTGATGCGCAAGTCCGGCCTGAGCCAAGACGAAGTTACTCGTCAGGTGCAAGCCGTCATCGTTACGCAAGGCGAACAAGGCGCCGACCTGATTCAAGGAACGGAAAAACGCCATTATCCGGCCCTCGCAATTAAAGAAACGGCAAACCCGGTCGGCTGCGGCGATGCTTTCCGAGGCGGCTTGCTATTCGGACTGCAGAAAAATCTCGGTTGGGATAAAGCAATGAAACTTGCCACGCTCATGGGAGCCGTTAAGGCCCAATACATGCAGCCGCAAGGCTACTCGCTTGAGGCGCCTCCCAAGCTCGCCCTTTTTGAAGAAACTTTCGCAGAGGCGCTTTTCGACTAAGAAACGTATTCCTTAGAATGGAGAGCCGGCTAGAACCAAGCGCTGACAAAGTATCCCTGGGAAATCGGCGTTACCCAATACAGCAGCAAATTCACGAGAATAAAAATCAGCACCGGCGAGAAGTCGAACCCTCCCAAGCGAGGCAATCGATTTGATATCGGACTTAAAATCGGCGTCATCAGGCGCCAAAACATGCCGTAGGCCGGAGATGAAGGTTGAAGCCACGATAAAACCACAAAAATAATCGTTCCCCAAAGCACGAGCTCCAACACCCAACGAAACAGCAAGAAAATCGCACAAATCGGCACGGCAAACCAATTAAAGGGCAACCCCGTAACCTGGCGGGTCACCACGGCCACGATGCCGGCCATAATCAAAGCAGCCACAATGGTGGGCCACTCCCAGCGCCGGGTGGATTTAAATAGCCTCGATAGCGGTACCACCAGCCAGTTCGTACCGAACCAAGCCAAGCGGGCAATCGGGTCAAAAATGGAAAGACGCTGGTAAAACACGTAGGCGCGCAAAATCAGCAGGCAACCGATAAACGTCGTTACGATATGGAAGATAAAAGCAAGAAAGCTAGCCAACATGTCCTTGATTTCCAGAATTTTTTATGGAGCAATATTGTAGCGATTTTGGATAGTCGCATTGCTCAAATAAATGTGTCCAATCGAAAAAAGGGCCGGGATCGGTCTTGCGGCCCGGAGCAATGTCGCTGTGCCCTGTAATATACCTTAGCGACCGATAGCGCTCGCAAAGGCTCGCCAGAAGTAGCGAAAGCGACCGATACTGCGACGGCTCAAAGGCCACGTAATCGCTGCCTTCTAGCTCAATGCCGATCGAAAAATCATTGCATTTGCTGCGCCCATGGAAAAGTGATACCCCCGCGTGCCAAGCCCTTTTTTGCGTTGAAACAAATTGATGGATAAGGCCGTTGCGGTTAATGAAAAAATGCGACGACACCTTCAGGCCTCGCAACGAGTCAAATGAGGGGTCGCCTGCGCAGTCCAACGTGCCCTCAAATAAAGACTGTACGCAACCGGTCAAGAAGTGTCCGGCCGGCAACGAAATATTGTGAATAACGACTAAGTCGGGCGGCTCAGGCGTCTCCCTCTCATCGAAAAACGGGCTGCAACAGCGTACAGCTCCGCCGCCGATAATCCAACCTTCAGTGTTTATTTGCATTCTCAGCCTTTTGTGCGCACTCGAGCGAACAGTACGACTTGCCGCTTACCCACACGCCGTCGACCTCGGCAAAATGCACGCCGCAAACCGGGCAGCTGACCATTTTCTTGACATCGGTCTGAGGCTTTTTCTGAAGGCGCAAACGCTCATTGCGCCGTTTTTGGATTACGCCGACCACCACCATCGCCAGCAAAAGTAGCAGCAAAAGCTTTCCCAACATTCCCATTTTTACACCAATACGTCAAGCACAAAGCGGTAGGCGAAATAGGCAATCACCTGCAAGGCGACGGCCACCCAAAAAAGGGTCAACGCTCGGCGGCTTCTCCAGCCGAAATAGCGATGCCCCAGAAGTAAAATGCCGAAAACCACCCAGCTTAAGATGGTTAAAACCGTCTTGTGATCAAAGGTCAGCAAGGCATGCAGGTACTGGGCCGTCGAGACCATGCCGCCGACAATAGTCAATGTTAAAAAGACAAAGCAGGCGGCAATCACCCGGAAAAGGATTTTCTCCATCATCATCAGATTCGGCATCGTTGCAACAATGCCCTCGGGCTCATTAACGGCCGCATGGTTTTTCAGCCTTGAGTTGAGAATGCTCATCAAAACGGCCTGAACGATCGCCATCATCATGAAGCTATAGGCCACGATGCCGCAGGCGATATGAATCTTAAAGCCCAACGAGGCTCCGACAATACGGCCCGGGCTCGGGAAAAGCAGCGGAAACCATACGCCGAGAGCCGACAGAATCAGCACAATCGCATAAAGGGCATGAACCCGCGAATAAAGCGCGCCGAAAAACAGGATCAATGTACTGAAAAAGCACATGGCCGAGACCGAAATTCCGAACCCCATCTCGACCGTGTCCGGGGCGGGAAACGTTGCCGCCTGCAATATCCAAAAGTGCGACAGCAAACCCAGCCCGATCACCGGTAACGCCCAAATTGGCGCCGCGTCACCGCGCTTTTTAAAAGTGCTGACAATTTTTACGCCGACAGCTAAGTAAAAAATTGACGTAACACCGTAAAATATCAGGTTTAAATCCATATACGTAACTCAATGTCTGTTGTAACCCGAAACCCACCGGGGACTCGGGGAACATTTTACGGCATCGGGTGCGGCTTGTAACGAACCTTTTGTGACTGAAAAGATATGCTCAACACATTAAGCCAACGACTTTCCCGTGTCATCAAGACGATGCGAGGCCAAGCACGCCTTACCGAGGAAAACACCCGGGAAATGTTCCGTGAAATTCGCATTGCGCTCTTGGAAGCAGACGTTGCTTTGCCCGTCGTGCGCGAGCTCATCTCCCGCATCAAAGCCAAGGCCATGAATGAGGAGGTCATCGGCAATCTTAATCCGGGGCAAGCGTTAGTAGGCATTGTCCAGGATGAGCTCACGGCCATTATCGGCGGCAATCTGACGGAAAAAGAAAAATCATTGAATTTAGCCGCACAGCCTCCGGCCATCATTTTGCTCGCGGGCTTGCAAGGTGCCGGTAAGACAACTTCGGCCGGTAAATTAGCCTACTATCTGAAAAAGGACTTGAAAAAGAAAGTCCTCACCGTCTCCACCGACGTCTACCGTCCGGCCGCTGCCGACCAATTAAAAGTCATCACCGAACAAGCCGGCGCCGATAATTTTGAAATGGATCCCAAGGCCAAGCCCTTGGATATTGCCCGCGACGCCTTGGCCCACGCCAAACGCTACTTCTACGACGTGCTCATCGTCGATACGGCAGGGCGCTTATCCATTGACGAAGCCATGATGAACGAAGTCGCGCAGCTGCACGATTTGCTGCATCCGACCGAAACGCTCTTTGTGGCCGATGCGATGCTCGGCCAAACGGCTGTACAGGCGGCTCAAGCCTTCAATGATCGCTTATCGCTGACCGGCGTGGTCCTCACCAAATTGGACGGCGACAGCCGAGGCGGCGCGGCCCTCTCGGTTGCCTTCACCACGGGCAAGCCGATTAAGTTTGTCGGCGTTTCGGAAAAGATTGACGGCCTCGAGCCCTTTAATCCCGAAGGCATGGCCAGCCGCATTCTCGGCATGGGCGACATCGTTGCCTTGGTTAAAGATGTCCAAAAGGCCATTGATGTCGAACAGACGCAAAAGCTGGCTGAAAAAATGCGCTCGGGCGATCGGTTCGACCTCAACGACTTCAAAAATCAGCTCGCACAAATGAAAAATGTCGACAGCTTCTCCGGCCTTCTGGATAAGCTGCCGACACAATTTGCCGAGGCGGCCCAACACATCAATGACGACGATGCCAAAAAGGCCCTTGCCCGTACCGAAGGCATCATCAACTCCATGACCCCCTACGAGCGTAGCCATCCTGAAATTATCAAGGCAAGCCGCAAGCGGCGCATTGCCGCCGGATGCGGCCTGCCCGTGCAAGAGGTCAATAAGATGCTCAAGCAGTTTGAGCAGACCCAGCAGATGATGAAGATGATGCGCAAGGGCGGCATCAGCAAGATGATGCGCGCCTTGGGCGGGCTCAAGAATATGGGCGGCTTCGGCGGATTCGGCGGTTTCAGGCGCTAAAAATCGTGGCAGAAGATTTCGTACGGATTATGGGCGTAGACCCGGGGCTAAACCACACCGGCTTCGGCGTTATTGACGTCATCGGACAAGAGATCAAATTTGTCACCGCCGGCGTCATTAATGTCCCCAAAGGCGAACTGGCAGAAAGACTTTATTTTATTTTCAAGTCGGTTGCCCAAATCGCCAAGGAAAACGCGCCGAGCTTTGCCGCTTGTGAAAAGGTATTCGTCAACATGAACCCTTACACGACGCTGCTATTGGGACAGGCGCGCGGCGCCGCTTTGACCGCCTTGGCTAGCGAAGAACTTTTGGTTAACGAATTCACACCGACGGAAATTAAGCAAGCCACGGTCGGCACCGGGCGGGCCAGCAAGCTGCAAGTGCAAATGATGATGTCGCAGCTTTTGGGGCTGCCCGAAAAACTTCAGCCCGATGCGGCCGACGCTTTAGCTTGTGCCGTCTGCGCTGCCCAATCCTTTAGGATGGTTGCAGCGATGGCTTCGCCCAAAACCAGTGCGGGCCACGCCAGGCGGCGCGGCGGCAAAGCCGTCCGGGCCGCTTGGGAAACCCATCTAGGAATTAATCGAAAAACATCATGATCGGACGTATCAAAGGTATTTTGTTGGAAAGCAATCCTCCCCAAATCGTCGTCGACGTACACGGCGTGGGCTATGAGATTGACGTTCCCATGTCCACTTTTTACAACCTGCCCGCCTTGGGCCAGGAAGTGACCTTGCTCACTCATATGCTCGTGCGCGAAGATGCCCAGCTGCTTTACGGCTTTCTCACACGCGAAGAGCGAGAAACCTTCCGGCAGTTGCTGAAAGTCTCCGGTATCGGCGCCCGCACGGCCCTTGCCGTGCTATCCGGTCTAAGCGTCGGAGAGCTGGTTAATGCGGTTGCCATGCAAGACGCTAACATGCTGACAAGGGTCCCGGGAATCGGGAAAAAGACGGCAGAGCGATTGATTCTTGAACTCAAGGACAAGCTCACGGCCACGCTTGGCAATGCGTCTGTGGTTGCCGCCGTTGATAACACGCTCTCGGACATTATCAACGCTTTGATCGGCTTGGGCTACAGCGATCGGGAAGCGCGCAATGCTGCCAAGAAGTTGCCTGAAGGCGTTTCCGTGTCCGACGGCATCCGCATGGCACTGCAAAACATCGTAAAGTGAGGCTCGCATGCAAGCTATTGAACGAATCGTTGCGGGGGAAGCTGCCTCCCCTAACGAAGAAAATATCGACCGGGCGCTTCGGCCGACGCGCTTGGCAGACTACGTCGGCCAACCCAAGGCTTGCGAACAGCTCTCCATTTTTATTGAAGCCGCCAAAGCCCGTCACGAAGCACTGGACCACCTCCTGATCTTCGGGCCCCCCGGATTAGGCAAAACCACGCTGGCGCACATTATCGCCAACGAAATGGGCGTGCATCTGCGGCAAACCTCCGGTCCCGTGCTTGAGCGACCGGGCGATCTGGCTGCCATTCTCACCAATTTGCAGGAAAATGATGTCCTTTTCATTGATGAGATTCACCGTCTCTCGCCCGTCGTTGAAGAGATCCTTTATCCGGCCCTTGAAGACTTCCAAATCGACATTATGATCGGAGAAGGACCGGCTGCCCGTTCCATCAAGATCGACTTGAAGCCGTTTACCCTCATTGGAGCTACGACTCGGGCCGGCATGCTCACCAATCCGCTTAGGGCCCGTTTCGGCATCGTCTCTCAGTTACAGTTTTATGAAACGGAAGACTTGGCTAAAATCGTCAACCGCAGCGCGAGGCTGCTCAATGTCAAGATTGATGCCGAAGGCGCCTATGAAATAGCACGCCGCAGCCGCGGTACGCCCCGCATCGCTAACCGCCTCTTGCGTCGCGTCAGGGACTTTGCCCAAGTCCGCTCCGACGGCACCGTGACTCGCGAAGTTGCCGATAAGGCGCTGCAAATGCTTGACGTGGATCCGCTCGGCTTTGACATGATTGACCGGAAATTCCTTTTGGCTATTATCGAAAAGTTCAATGGCGGACCGGTAGGCATTGACAACTTGGCGGCCGCCGTCGGCGAAGACCGAGAAACGCTTGAAGACGTTGTTGAACCTTACCTCATACAGCAAGGGCACCTGCAAAGAACGCCTCGCGGGCGCGTTGCCACGCTGTTGGCATATCAACATTTCGGCTTTGACGGACCGGTCGCCGGCCCCCAAACCCCATCCCTTTTTTGAGACTTTCGATGAACCACTTTACGGAAAATGAATTCCACTGGCCCGTGCGCGTGTATTTCGAAGATACGGACGCGGGCGGCGTGGTCTACCACGCCAGTTACTTGAAGTTTTTTGAACGAGGCCGCACCGAGTTCCTGCGCTTCTTAGGTTGGAATCAGCAAAGACTCATGACAGAAGGCATTTGCGCCTTTGTGGTTTCGGAGCTGTCGATCAAGTACAAGCGCCCTGCCAAGCTCGATGACGAATTAGACATTCGTACTCGCGTTCTGAACCTGAAGCGAGCTTCCTTTGTCTTTGACCAGCGGGCGTATAAGCAAGACCAGCTGATGGCTCAAGCCGAAGTCAAAGTTGTTTGTATCGACCCGCAAACAGGTTCGCCCCGAGTTTTGCCTGATACAATGCTCGAAAAGATTAAAACGGTCGCCTCTTCGGATTGATCATTCGAATCCCTTTTTGAACCACTTTAAACGGAAACAATACTGCTATGAACGCTAGCGCCGACTTATCCATCCTGTCACTGCTCACGCACGCCAGTGTCGTCGTGCAGGTGGTTTTAGCTATCCTGATTTTCTTGTCTTTGATCAGCTGGACACGAATTTTTCAAAAATTTTTCCAGCTGCGCCAAGCTAAACGCTTAAGCGAAGAATTTGAAAGCCGCTTCTGGAGCGGCACGGAACTGACGAAGCTCTATGAACACTCGCAAAACCACCGTGAGCGCTCCGGCACCCAAGAACGGATCTTCGCCTCCGGCATGACCGAATTCTTAAAGCTTGCCAGCCGCGGCTCAACCGAGGCTCTTGACGGCGTGCGCCGCGCCATGCGAGCCACTTACCAACGCGAAATGGACAGCCTTGAAAGCGGCTTGCCGACTTTGGCCTCCATCGGTTCGGTCTCTCCGTATATCGGTCTATTCGGTACGGTCTGGGGTATCATGAACGCCTTCACGGGTTTGTCAGCTTTGGACAATGCTTCTTTGGCTACGGTAGCTCCGGGCATCGCCGAAGCGCTGGTGGCCACGGCTATCGGTCTTTTCGCCGCCATCCCGGCGGTAGCCGCCTACAATCGTTTCGCCAACGATATCGAGCGGCTTTCCAACCGTTATGAAAGCTTTGCCGAAGAATTCCAAAACATTTTGCAACGTCAACGGGGTTAAGCTATGGAAGGACTGCGTTCATCGCGTCGCGGCTCACGCCGCTTAATGGCTGAAATCAATGTCGTCCCTTACATTGACGTGATGCTCGTATTGGTGGTGATCTTGATGGTTGCCGCGCCCTTTGTCAATCCGTCGCTGGTGAATTTGCCGAGCGTGCAAAAGGCCGAAAAAGCACCGCAAACCGTCGTTGAAGTCATTGTCCATCCGACCGGAGCCTTGTCGGTTCGCAAAGGCAAGGAGCTTTTGGCCATTGATATGCCCGGACTGATTGCCGCCGTTAAGACGGCCCAGGCCGGCCAAGATGATATTCCGGTGGTTATTGCCGCTGACAAAACCGTGCAATACGAACAAGTCATCAACGTCATGAAACAATTGCAAAGTGCTGACATCGCCCGTGTCGGTCTTTCGCTAAAGATTGAGAAGTAGACTGTGAGCGCTAAAAAACAAGCCCAAACAACGCAGCAAGGCAAGCCGAGTGCCGAGCGGCACGCGCCGCCGTCTTTGCCCCAAGCGCAAGGACGGTGGGGCGTATCGTTTGCGCTCGCTGTCTTGATGCACGCACTGCTTTTCATCGGGCTATTTTTCGTATTCCAATGGAACCGAGAAAGCGAAGAAGTGGTTTATGCCGAATTGTGGGCTCCTTCGCAGCTGCCCCAAGGCGCGCCGGTAACGGCTGCACCGGTCGAGCAAAAGCCCGAGCAGGAGCAGGAGCCGCAACCTCAGCCCGAAGAGAAGGCGCCGCAAGAGCCGCCCGAAGAAGAGCAAACGCCGCCTCCAGAACCGCAGGCACCTCAAGAACAAGCGGCTCCGCCTCCCTCTGAGCAAGTTCAGGAGCGCGAACAAGCCCAGCCCGACGAAGAGGCGATCCGTTTAGCCGAAGAAAAGCAACGTGAGGAAGAAAAACGCCTCGAAGAACAGCGGCGACTCGAAGAGCAACA
>DVNT01000023.1 GCA_018714185.1 Candidatus Aphodousia gallistercoris
TACTTGATTCCACAGAACTTTGAATGCTTTGTTCATGATGTACCTTCTTAAGTAGTTACGTAACTACCCGTCTACAAAACAGACGGATGCCTTCACGCTACTCTGCCCCCCCCCAAGGTTTTGATTAATGTCAAAAAAGCATTCTGAAATTTTGAGGTTTGCGTTAACTTTGACCAGGAATTAATGAAAAGAGTTTAATAATCAAATAGTTATTGAAGATTAGTAAAACCACTACCCCACTTTCATCTTGTTGCTATTTAGGTACAAAAAACCTCGGCAGGCTTCTCTGCCGAGGTCTAAAAAAGGAATGATTTAAATTTTAGTTTTCGCCGGCTTGCTCAATGGCCTTGCGTTGATCGCCCGAAAGCACGACGGTAAGGCCATCACGACGAACCATCTTGCGGAAGGCTGCGTTGACTTCATCCAAGGTGAGATTCTTGATCTTTTCATCATTTTCCTTGGATTCGGTCCAGTCGCGGCCTTCTTGCATGAGACCGATCCATTGGCTGGCTACCATAGTGTCTTGGCTGCGGTTGATGGCACGGTAATCGATGTAGCCTTTCTTTGCTTCATCGAGTTCTTGTTGCGTAAAGCCTTCCTTGACAACGCGGTCGATTTCTTCATACAGCGCCATTTCGGCCTTACGAAGATTTTGCGGAGCAAGAATAGCTTGCATCATCCAGTAGGCATCATCACCGAAAGGCGGCAAGGCAACCGTGCTGCCTGCCCCATAGCTTAAGCCCTCTTTTTGGCGCAAGCGCAACATCAGGCGGTTCGATAAGCCCGTGCTGCCGCCGAAAATCCAGTTGGCGACATGCATGGCAATCGCATCCGGATCATCCTTGTTGCCCTTAAAGGCAATGCGCGCCATGATGGTGGCATTTTCTTTGTCCGGCGTATCAATGACGATGTGCGTGGCGTCAATCGGTGCGTAGTCGCGGATGATGCGTTCATACGGAACGCTCGAGACTTTTTTAGCCAGAAGCGTTTGCAATTGAGCCTTCACCGCTTGGGCATCAAAGTCGCCCACAATCGAAATTTCGCCGCGGTTCATACCGAACTGATCCTTGTAGTAGGCCTTCACATCGTCAAGCGTTGCCGCATCGATCGCGGCCTTAAGCTCTTTGCTTGTCATACGATAGCGCGGGTCGTTTTTCGGATAATGGTTAAAGTGCTCGGCAATGGCGTCTTGCGCCAAAACGCGCGGATCATCCATGCGGGACTGAACTTCGGTCGAAATCTCGGCTTTGAGTTCGTTGAAGTCTTTTTCAGGCATCGTCGAATCCGACCAGAGCTCGGCCATCAATTGCAAGGAGTCGGCCAAGTGTTCGCGCGTTGTCGTGTAGCTGCCGACGCCGCCGTCAATTTGCAGCTTCGTGAACATGTCATTGATTTGCTCGCGGCTCATGGTGCTCGTGCCGCGCTCGAACATGCCGCTCATGAGCATGGCGTTAGCCCGTTGGCCGGCACGCGAGGCGTAGTTGCCGTAACGGAAATTCATGCGCACGACAACCGTTTGGCCTCGGGTTTGCTTGGGCAGCAAGGCTACATTGACTTCGCCCACGCTAAAGCGTTCCGTGCGGGCATTTAAGTTGTCGGGGCTCGAATCAAAGACTTCAGCCTGTTGGCCTTCGGCCTTGAATTGGTACTTCGAGAGCACTTCATCCAAGCTCGGGGCCGGCGTCATTTGAGCGCGTTGCGGCTTGTCGTCCGGAATAAAGACGCCCACGACGCGGTTGTCGCGAACAAAGTAGCGCTTCCAGGCTTGCATGACGTCATCGGCTTGCATCGTTTCCCACGCATCGCGATGGATGAAAAAGAGCCGCCAGTCGCCCAAAGCAATATGATCGGAAATATCAACGCCGAAGGCTTCGGGATCGGCAAAGGTGCGTTCATAAAGCGTCTTTTCTTCGCGGGCCATTAGCGAGAGCTCTTCTTGCCCAAGAGGCTGCTCGTCAAAGGCGCTTTCGACAGTCTTGACTAAAACGTCGCGAGCCTTTACTTCATCGCCGTCCTTGGCGAGCACGGCACCGAAAAAGGCAAAGCCCGGGTCATGAGCAGGCATGGGCCACGCAAAGACTTGGGTGGCAATGCCCGTTTCCACGAGGGCTTTGTGCAGGCGTCCGCGCGGGGTATCGCCCATGACATCTGCGCCCAAGTTAATGAGTTGGCCGTCCGGATGCAAAGCGCTCGGGATGCGATAGGCCACGCTAACCACTTTCATTTCGCCTGCGCGGCGGATTTCAAAGTAGCGCGGACCGTCGGCCACGGGCTCTTCGGTCCACATTTCCGGCAGCTTGCGTTCAGGCTTGGGAATCGCGCCGAAAATGCGTTCAATCTTTGCAAGCGTTTCGGCTTCATCAAATTTACCCGAGACCGTCAAGACGGCATTGTCGGGCTGATAGTAGCGATGGTAAAAAGCCTGCAGATTTTCAATCTTGACGTGCTCGATGTCGCTTCTTGCGCCAATCGTGCTGTTGCCGTAGTTGTGCCAGTCAAAAAGTACCGACTGCGTACGCTTGAGCAACACGTTGATCGGGTTATTTTCCCCCATTTCAAACTCGTTGCGCACCACGGTCATTTCCGTATCGAGGTCTTTCTGGGCGATAAAGGAGTTGGTCATCGCATCGGCGCTCCAGCCCAAGGCCCAGTCGAGGTTGTCTTCGGTTGCCGTAAAGGAGACGAAATAGTTCGTGCGGTCAAGCCAGGTTGAGCCGTTCATCCTGAAGCCGCGCTTGGTGAATTCCTTGGTGGGCTCGGGATAATTTTTCGAGCCTTTAAACATCAAATGTTCGAGCAAGTGCGCCATGCCCGTCTCGCCGTAACTTTCGTGGCGGGAGCCGACGAGATAGGTCATATTGACCGTAATGGTAGGTTTGCTTGAATCCGGGAACAAAAGCACCTTCAAGCCGTTGGGCAATCGGTATTCGGTGACGCCTTCAACGGTAATCACTTTTTGGGCTTTTGCCACTGCAACGTTCTCTGCGGGAGTCATAGAAACGGATGTATCCTTCTGCCAGTAAAAAGCGGCTGCGGCGATGCAAGCAACGGCCACACCGCCGGCCGCGAGCCATTTAAAAGATTTCAAAGTATAGCCTCCTCGTTAGCTTATCGCGAAGATGACGATCAATGATCGGCTACAGTTTAATGGATTTGAGCCACAAGATAGCGCCGATTGGCGACAATATGTATCCAAGTTTTGCGTTTTCGTGCAAATGCCCTATGGCTGCGGTATAGTCAAGGCGTTTGATTTTCTCTTGTAGCGACTGTCAGCCGTGAAAGCTTTTTTTGATCTGTTGCCCGTCATTTGCTTTTTCATTACTTATAAGGTGGCGGGTTCGTATACGAGTGAGCTAAGCGCCTATGTTCCGGTGCCCGCCGACCTGATTGCCATCGTGCTCGCGACGGCCGTCATTATTGTGGCGAGCCTTCTGCAGATGTCGGTGATTTTGCTCAAGGGCGAGAAGCCCTCAAAGATGGCGATCTTTTCGACGCTTCTTGTCGTGCTTTTCGGCGGTATGACGATTGCCCTTCAAAAGCCGGAATTCATTCAGTGGAAACCCACTCTTTTATATTGGCTTTTTGCCGCTATACTGCTATACGGGCGCTTCAAGGGCAAAGGCTATATTAAAAAAGTGTTTGCGGGCTTGGAAATGCCCGAGAACATTTGGAATAATTTAGAAAAGGCATGTCTGGTGTTCCTCGTGGCGATCGGATTTGTCAATCTGTTCGTTGCCTACTCGTTTAGCATGGATATCTGGGTGGATTTCAAGCTATTCGGGCTTTTGGGACTGACATTTATTTTTACAATTGGCATCGGTTTCTATGTCGCTAAATACGCTCGAGAAGCGCAAAATATCGACCATCAGAATTGATGAAGTTTATTTAAAAACAAAAGGATCGTAGTTATGAATCAAAAAACTTTAGTCGCCGGTTTGGCGTTCGCTTTGGCTTCCTCGATGGCCTTTGCCGCTCCGACGGCGGTTACGGTTAACGGTAAGACGATCACGGCCGCCGAACAGGAAAAAGTCATCAGCCAGATTGTCAAGAGCGGTCAAAAACGCACGCCGGAATTGGAAATGCAGGTTCGCAACCAGCTCATTCAACAAGAGGTGCTCTTGCAAGAGGCCAACCGCTTGAAGCTGGCCAACCGCTCCGAAGTGAAGCAAGCGATTGAAAACGCCCGCGAAACGGTGTTGATCAACGCCCTGATCGCCGACTACGCCAAGAAAAACCCGGTCAAAGACGCCGACGTGAAGAAGTTCTATGAAGAACAAAAGAAGATCTACGGCGACAAGGAATACAAGGTGAGCATCATTACGGTGAAGACCGAAGCCGATGCCAAGAAAGTCACCGAAGACTTAAAGGACGGCGACAAGTTTGCCGATGTGGCCAAGAAGTACTCCGTGGATACCGCCACGAAGGACAAGGGCGGCAAGATCGACACGTGGGCCTCCTCTGCCCGCTTCCCGCAAATGATCGGCTACGCCGTTCGCAATTTGGATAAGGGCGATTACACTGAAGTGCCCGTTCGTGCCAACGGCCTCTTCTATGTGATCCGCGTGGACGATACCCGCAAGGCTCAGCTCTTCCCCGAATACGAAAAGAGCAAGGCTCATTACCGCAACATGTTGGTCCAAACCAAGGTCCAGGAAAATATCCAACAGCTTTTCCAAAAGGCCAAGATCAATATCGGCAAGTAATCGGCTTTTAGCTTAGAAAAATACCTCCGAAACTCCCGTTGGATTTTTATCATCTAGCGGGAGTTTTTCTTAGCTATCAAATAAAACCGGGGAGTTTCTCTATACCGAATAATTTCTGCAACCACATCCGTTGCATCTTGGTCGGTTGGTCCACTTTCCAACGATCACTCTGACGGTGACGGCTCATCCGAATCTTGCTTAAGTGCAGTAACAGTTTAGGCACCGAGTTGCCGGGAATCGGCTTACTCTTCTCACCCGTTGACTGCTTGTCCAAATCGGCTGCACGCAGAATCATCATCACCAAACATTCGCTTATCAGGAACGACAGCAGTTTGCCCCAATAGCTGCGACTTGTGGTCCGCAACCGATCGCCATCGGCCCCATTCTTGAGCGCTTTAAAGCCGTCTTCGATTAAGTTGCGCATCCGATAGAGCCTGAGCGCATCCAGCGGATTGGCGTACACGTCCGTACGGATCACAAAACAACCGCTGCGACGTTCAAATCCCTCCCACTTGGACTCATCGATTTGGTAGGTATCGAGGCTGCGTTTGTGCTCACCGCCTTGACTGTCATCTTTGACCTTGACGACTTTGAGCCACGGGGCGGCTCGCCTCCAGTCATCCGGAGCCAC
>DVNT01000024.1 GCA_018714185.1 Candidatus Aphodousia gallistercoris
ATTTTGCAGATCCAGTGCCTGATTGAACACCCAACGGCAACAGCCGGCGGTTCGGCTGAAAAGCGACCGCTGCTCTGTTGTCGGTTGAAGTTGGTATCGAAAGCTACTGAGAATCTGCATGGTTTGAGAAATCTATCAAAATTCATGCAAAATTGCGTGCTTCCTTTCATCCCCGCTATGAATAACGGGGTTTTCAGGAAGTTTCTCTATAAAGCGGCCTGCCGGAGCACTATCGGACGGTCAAATGGCGGCAAATTCGGTATAGTTCGATGCATTATTCCATGGGAGAAATCGGATGTCCAAGAAAAAAATCGTTCTGATGAGCACCGGCGGCACGATCGTGAGTTCCGGCGAAAGCGCCACGCAAACTACGGGCTACCGGCTGGGAAACCTCGGCATTGACGCGCTGCTTAACCAGCTACCGGATCTCAAAGCGCGCATTGACTTGGAAGAGCTTGCGGTAAGCCACGTTGACTCAAGCTCCATGACGAGCGAGATTTGGCTCAAACTCGCCCGCGCCGTTCAAGCCGCCTGCGACCGCGAGGACGTTTCGGCCGTCGTGATTACGCACGGCACGGACACGATGGAAGAAACGGCCTACTTCCTGCACCTGATCCTGAAAACGCAAAAACCCGTGGTTATCACCGGAGCAATGAGGCCGGCAACCGCCCTTTCAAGCGACGGCATCCTAAACCTTTACAACGCCTTCCAAGTGGCCGCAAGCGATGAAAGCCTCGGACAAGGCGTCATGATGGTCTTAAACAACACCATCGGTACGGCCCGCTTTAGCACCAAGACGCATTCGACCAATGTGGCGACCTTCTCCGGCTTGATTAACGGCGAGCTTGGCGCCGTGGTTGACAATGCCGTCATGTTCAATAACCGATGCCTGCGTCCGCACACAATGCAAACGCCCTTTAGCATCGAAGACTTCGCCCGTGACGAATCCTTCCCCCGCGTGGACATTGTCTTTTCGCACGCCGACGATGACGGCGAATTGGTTAAGGCATGCGTTGCCTGCGGTGCCAAGGGCATTGTATTTGCGGGATTAGGCAACGGCTGCATCCCCGATCGGGTATTGCCGGCACTGGCCGAAGCAAGACGAAAAGGCGTACGCGTTATCCGCGCCTCGCGCGTTTTCTGCGGCGCCGTCTTTAACGGCCTTTCTGAGTGGGAAGAGGCAGGCTTGATTTCCTCTTGGAACCTTTCGGCGATCAAAGCCCGGGTATTGCTGCAGCTTGCGCTTAAAAAAGGCATCACCGATATTGATGCGCTGCGCACGATGTTCCGCGACTACTAGGAAAAGACGCCGTGTTCCCAAAGAATACGCAAGCCGATTAAAAACAAGACGAGCGCGCCCACTAGGGAAAATTTCTTGGCGTGGCGCGCCGATCGTTGCGAAAGCCCTTTCCCGAGGGAAACGGCGGCCGCCGTCAAAAAGGCGCAGACAATGCCGATCAAAGCGCTGGGCCAGACAATCGGGAAATTCGCCAACGCAAAAGAAAAACCCACAGCCAATGCATCCAGGCTCGTTGCCACGGCGAGCACGGCTAACTTCGTCCAACTTAATTCGCCATCGCGGCAAGCGCATTGCCCGTCTTCTTCATCCTTTTCAAACGCTTCCTTCACCATAGAGCAGGCGACGCCGGCCAAGAGCAAAAAAGCAATCCAGTGGTCCCAGCGGCTAATCAATGCATAGAAAGCATCGCCGGCAAACCAACCGAGTAACGGCATCAGCGCTTGGAATACGCCGAACGTCAAGGCAAACTTTGCAACATCCGTCCAGCGCACTTTCGGCTGCACGGCGCTCCAGCACAAGGCGACAACCATGGCGTCCACCGACAAAGCCATGGCAATGCCCAACACTTCAATAAACGAAATCATGGGAAAAGGCAGGATAAGACTAAGAAACCGACGGCGCCATTATAGCGAAAGACGCCGCCGCAAATCTTAAAGCTCCAGAGAAGATTTGGAGTACAAAATGCCGATTACCCAGCCGATCAACGCCGGCACAATCCACTCCAGGCCCACGGAGTAAAAGGGCAAATACGACATGAAAGGCACCTCAATGCCGTAATCCTTGAGTGCACTGAGGATGCTCACCACTGTGGTCAACCCGATCGTAATCGGATACACGCGCGAAAACTGAGAATTAAAGCGGTGTGTGAGCCCCAAAATAATCAGCATCAGTGCCGGCGGATAAATCGCCATTAACACCGGAATGGAGAACTTCAAAATCATCGTGAGTCCGGCATTGGCAACCAAGATGCTGCAGATAACGAAAAAGAGCAGCCACTGCTTATAAGAAAAGACCGGGAACGTCTGGTTGAAATAATTGCTGCAGCAGGACAAAAGCCCGATACAGGTATTTAAGCATGCCACAAAGAAGATCGCCCCCAAAATGAGAATCCCCCACGAACCGTATTGGGCCTTGGCGGCGGTCGTTAGCGTTTGCGCCCCGTTATCGGTAAAGAGGCCGGCCCCTCCCACGGTAGCCCCGATATGCGCGAGCGCCATATAAATCGTAAAGAGAAAAAGCCCGGCGATAAGGCCCGCCCGCACCGTTTCCTTTACCACGTCGTCGGTAGACTTCACGCCGAGCGCCCGGATGTTGATCGCAATGATCAAGCCGAAATTCAAGGCTGCGAGCGTATCCATCGTTTGGTAGCCTTCCAAAAAGCCGCGGATGAAGGCGTTGATATCATAAGGCGGCAGCGTAATGCCGTAGCCCGCCAAAGGCCGAACGAGACAAGTCACGAAAAGCAGCGCAATCATCAAAATGAGCGCCGGCGAAGTGAATTTGCCGAGCCACTGGGTGAGCTTATCGGGATTGAGCGCCACGGCGCCTGAAACCAGAAAAAACGCCACGGAATACACCGCCTGCGCAACGGTAAACTCGGAAAAACCGAAAAGGGCCGGAGCCTGCGGCGAGAAAAAAGGTGCCAGTGCCATTTCAAACGACGTGCTCGCCGTTCTCGGAATAGCCAAGCACGGACCGATCGATAAATAAATTAAAAGCGTAAAAACCGACGCAAAAACCGGATGCACGCGAGCGGCCAGTGCTTCAAGGCCGCCGGAGCGGGCCACGGTCATGACGCCCAAAATCGGAAAACACACGGCGGTAATGGCAAAGCCCGCCATGGCCCAAGGCATGGCTACGCCGGCAAGCGAGCCCAAATAAGGCGGAAAAATCAAATTGCCCGCGCCAAAGAACATGGAAAAAAGCGTGAGCCCCACTAAAAGCCGATTGCGAAAGGTAAACTGTGCTGACATAAAAATCCCGAAACGTTCTGCAAAAAATAGCGTACTCTAACAAAAGTTGCGTTCTTTGTCAGATTTCGAGCATGATGCGCTTTAAGGAGCTCCAAGCAAGCGCCTATCAGCAACGCGATACAATTGAAAAAGAACCTCTAAGCTGCCGCTAACCGATTCGTGCAAATGGAACCGAACTACCGAAAAATCATTCACGTTGACATGGATGCGTTTTTTGCTTCCGTCGAACAGCGCGACCACCCGGCCTTGCGCGGCAAGCCGATTGCCGTCGGCCATGCGGGCAGCCGCGGCGTGGTGGCAACGGCAAGCTACGAAGCCAGAAAGTTCGGCGTGCATTCGGCCATGCCCTCTTCCCAAGCCCGCGAAAAATGTCCGGAATTGATTTTCGTTCATTCGAACATGCAGCACTATCGGGAAGTTTCCGAACAGATTCGCGCGATCTTTGAGCGCTACACCGACCTCATCGAACCGATCTCCATTGATGAAGCCTTCTTAGATGTCACGGACAACAAAGTGGGAGCGCATTTCGGTGTCGATATTGCCAAGGCGATCAAGCGCGACATTAAAGCAGAGCTTGAACTCACGGCAAGCGCCGGCGTGAGCTACAACAAATTTTTGGCTAAAATCGCAAGCGACTACCGCAAGCCCGACGGGCTGTGCGTGGTGCATCCTGACCGGGCACTGGCCTTCATCGACCGGCTTCCGATCGAAGCCTTCTGGGGCGTGGGACCGGCCACCGCCAAGAAAATGCATGCCATGGGCATTCACACGGCCCCGCAATTGAGATCGCAAAGCCTTGCCTTTCTCACCGAGCATTTCGGTAAGGCAGGCCTCATCTATTACAACTTTTCCCGCGGCATCGACAATCGTCCCGTAACGCCTTTTCGGGAAAGGAAATCCGTGGGCTGCGAAGAAACATTCCGGCACGATATCCGGGGAGCCGATATAGACAAAGCGCTCGTTGAAGTCGCCAACGAGCTGTCAGCGCGTCTTGCACGCAAGGCGTTTCTCGGCAAGCGCCTTACCCTCAAGGTCCGCTTTCCTGACTTCACGACGCTCACGCGAAGCGTAAGCCAAAACCGCTACCTCAACCACCCGACAGTCATACTGCCATTGGCCCGGGAGCTGCTGGCCGGCGTGGTACTGCCGGCCGCCGGCATCCGCTTGCTCGGCCTTTCTGTATCGAAAACCGAATTGGAAATTAAAGAAGAAGCACTCACCCGACAACTTAGGCTCTTCGAAATGGACGAAAGTACCGAGGAAATTTAAGTGCTTTTAAGTATAATCGCCCCGGCTTTAGCCTTCGCGGCTTATTTTTTGGCCGTTTGTTCTGATTTTGGCAGATTTTCTGCTTCCGAGAACGTCTTTTCGAGTTCGCGCGGTAAACGCCCCTTGACGGCGGCACCCGCAAACCGGCTTGTCGCCATTGACTTCCGAAACCGGCGCACGCCCAACCGACGCACGCACAACGTCGTCAACCGATTAACTGCACTGACTGAAAGGAGGCGCAGACTCCGTTCGCGGAGAATGCGCAAATAACCTATGATCAAAAGAGTACGCGCGCTGCCCACGCCGGTAGCCGGCCTTGCCCTGGGTATAGCGAGCCTCGGCTGGAGCCTGGAAAACTCCCTGCCGCTTGCCGGCTGGGGGCAACTTGCCGGCGCCGCCATTGCCGCCTTTTTGCTGATTTTGCTGCTTACCCGCTTTGTCTTTCACGCCGATACCCTGCTCGTTGACTTGCGCCATCCGGTCTTGGGCTCGATCGTGCCCACTTTTGCCATGGCCACGATGGTCGTCTCCAAGGCCATCGGACGCTTTTTCCCCACGGTCGGCGAATACCTGTGGCTTGCCTCCGTGGCCGTGCACCTTGTCTTTTTAGCCGCTTTCGTCGTTTTCCGCTTCAAGGAAGGCCATCTCATGCAGCACATGGTGCCGAGCTGGTTTATTCCGCCGGTGGGCATTATCGTGGCCGACGTGGCCTGCCCCGGCCCGCAGTGGTTCGGACTTGCCCAAATTCTTTTGACGATCGGCATCGTCGCCTACGGCATCATGCTGCCGGCAATGATCTACCGCTTCATGTTCCACGCGCAAGTGCCCGACGGCGCCAAGCCCACGATTGCCATCTTGGCGGCTCCGGCGAGCCTGTCGCTGGCAGGGCTGCTCACGGTGGTTGAAAATCCGTCGCCGCTATTGTGCGCCGTACTCTTGGGCATCGCGGTTTTGATGACCGTCGTGATCTACCTGTCGCTTTTTAGGCTTTTGCGGCTGCCTTTTTCGCCGGGCTTTGCTGCCTTTACCTTTCCGTTAGCGATCGGCGCCACGGCGCTCTTTAAGATGAGCGACCTCGTCAACCAATACGAAGTCGGGCAGTTCTATGCGTGGGAATTGCGAATTCTCGCCAATATCGAACTCTTTATCGCCACCTGCATCATCTGCTACGTGGCTGTCCTGTTCATTAAAAACCTCAATAAGATTCTGCCCAAAACCACTCAATTCCAAGGATAGTGCGACAGCGGCCGGAACAACCGGCCGCTTTGCTATACTGCGTTGGTGTAGTTTGATCGATCCCCATGGAATTAACCGTCTTACATTTCTTTCAAAGCATCCGCAGCGAAACGCTCGATGCCGCGGTCCTTTTCTTTTCGAGCTTGGGCAATCTCGGTGGCATCTGGATTGCAATGGCGGCAGGGCTTTTACTGCTGCCTGCCTACCGCAGAGCCGGGCTTTGCGTCTCGGCCGCTTTGGCGATTGACTTTGTCTCGGTAAACCTCATTCTCAAACCGCTTTTCGGCCGCGAGCGGCCTTGCGAGCTTTTTCAAGCGCAAGACATGATCCTTGCCTGCCTTAGCGACCATTCGTTTCCATCCGGGCATACGGCTGCCGCCTTTGCCGCGGCAACCGCGCTTTTTCTATGCCGCAAAAAAGCCGGCGCCGCCGCCCTGGTGTTTGCCTTTTTGATGGGATTGTCGCGCCTTTACCTATTCGTGCATTTTCCCACCGACGTGCTCGCCGGAGCGGCCATCGGCGTGGCAATCGGCGTATTCGCCTTTGAGCTTTTGCACCTAAAACGCGGTTTGACTTCCGGCGAAAAAAATAGGCCGCCTCCCGCCGGAAGCGACCTTCCCCAAAGTTACTGTCGGCGGCGCAAAACGCAGCCGCCTTCCAGCTCTAGCTAAACAGGTTCTTCATTTTATCCATGAAACTTTGGTGCTTGGGCGAATGCTTGTCGCCGTGCTTATTGACCGTTTCGTCAAACTGGCGCAGCAAATCCTTTTGCTTTTCAGTTAAGTTCACAGGGGTTTCCACATACACGTGAATGTACAAATCCCCCATATAGCCCGTGCGCAAACTCTTGATGCCTTTGCCGCGCAAGCGCAAAATCTTGCCGCTTTGCGTGCCCTCGGGAATCGTAATGCGCGTTTCGCCGTCAAGCACCGGCACGTCCACGTCGCCGCCCAACGCCGCCGTCGTAAACGAAATCGGCAATTCCACGTGAAGGTCATCGCCTTCGCGTTGGAAAATCTCGTGCGGCTTAATGGAGATTTCCACATACAGGTCACCGGCCGGACCGCCGTTGGTGCCGGGCTGGCCCTTGCCATGCAAGCGAATTCTCTGACCGTTATTGATGCCGGCCGGAATCTTCACTTCCAAGGTCTTCATCACCTTCTTAAAGCCCGTGCCGTCGCAGTTCGGGCAGGGATCGGCAATGACCTGGCCGCTGCCGTGGCAGTACGGACAGGTTTGCTGAACCGAGAAAAAGCCCTGCTTGGCATAAACGACGCCCGTGCCGTTGCAGTGCGGGCAGGTCTTGGGTTTGGACTTGGAGCGGCTGCCGGTACCGTCACAGGTATCGCACTTTTCCCACCCCGGAACCCGAATTTCGGTCGTATAACCTTTGGCGGCCTGCTCAAGCGTAATTTCCATGTCGTAGCGCAAATCCACGCCCTTGGTCGCGCGGGGGCCGGCTTGCTGGCGGCGTCCGGCGCCTTGGCCGAAAAATTCACTGAAAATATCGCCCAGGTCACCCATGTTGGCAAAGCCGCCGGCAAACCCTTCAGGGCCGAAACCGCCGAAGCCGCCGGGACCGGCGCCGCCTGCGGCGCCATTGACGCCGGCCTTGCCGAAGCGATCGTACGCTGCACGCTTTTGCTCATCACCCAACACTTCATAGGCTTCGCCGATTTCCTTAAATTTCGCCTCTGCGGTTTTATCGCCGCCGTTGCGGTCCGGATGGTACTTCATGGCCAAACGGCGGTAGGCTTTCTTAATATCCGCAGCACTGGCGTTACGGTCGACACCTAATACTTCGTAATAATCACGATCGCTCATTTTTAAAAAAAATTCCCTTTACTAGAAAACGAAAAGGTTCAAGGTCTCGGCTTTCGCTTGACTTGAACCTTCCCGCTTTTGAAGACCCCTAAAATACGCTCAAGGCGCCTGCCGCCGGTTAATTCGGTCAGGCGCCATCGGTTATGCCCGATTATTTTTCTTTGGCATCCACATCAACCACATCGTCATCGGCCTTCTTGGCTTCTTGCTGCGGTTGAGCTTGCTGGGCTTGCTGAGCCTGGGCGTTGAGCTTTTCGCCGATCTTCTGGGCGGCCGCCATCAAGCGTTCCACCGCGGCATCGATCGCTGCCTTGTCTTCGCCCTTAACAGCTTCTTCCACCTTCTTGATGCCGTCTTCGCAAGCCATGCGGTCGGAAGCTTCCACCTTGTCGCCCAAATCCTTCAAGGTCTTTTGAACCTGATGGATCGAGGCATCGGCCACATTACGAGCCTGGGCCAATTCAAAGCGCTTGTGGTCTTCAGCCTTATTGGCTTCGGCATCGTTGACCATGCGTTGAATTTCTTCTTCGCTCAAGCCCGAGCTTGCCTTAATCGTAATCGTGTTTTCCTTGCCCGTGGCCTTATCCTTGGCCGAAACGTGCAAAATGCCGTTCGCGTCAATATCAAAGGTCACTTCGATTTGCGGCAGTCCGCGCGGAGCCGGGGCAATGCCTTCGAGGTTGAATTCACCCAAAAGCTTGTTGCTGGCGGCCATTTCGCGCTCGCCTTGGTAGACCTTAATGGTCACGGCCGGCTGGTTATCTTCTGCCGTTGAGAAGACCTGCGTGTGCTTGGTCGGAATCGTCGTGTTGCGCTTGATCATCGGGGTCATCACGCCGCCCAACGTTTCAATGCCCAAGGTCAGCGGGGTCACATCGAGCAAGAGCACGTCATGGCGTTCCCCCGTCAACACGGAACCTTGAATAGCCGCACCGATAGCCACGGCTTCATCCGGGTTCACGTCCTTGCGCGGTTCTTGGCCGAAGAATTCGCGCACCGTTTCCTGCACCTTCGGCATACGGGATTGACCGCCCACCAAAATCACGTCGGTGATTTCGCTCTTATCGAGCTTGGCATCGGCCAAAGCCTTGCGGCAGGGTTCCACCGTACGGGCAATCAAGTCTTCAACCATGCTTTCGAATTTCGCACGGGTCAAGTTCACGTTCAAGTGCTTCGGACCGGTGGCATCGGCCGTAATGTACGGAAGGTTGATTTCCGTTTCCTGACGGCTCGAAAGCTCGATCTTGGCCTTTTCAGCAGCATCCTTCAAGCGTTGCAAGGCGATAATGTCCTTGCTCAAGTCCACGCCCGTATCCTTCTTGAATTCCGTGATCAAGTAGTCAACGATGCGTTGGTCGAAGTCTTCACCGCCCAAGAACGTATCGCCGTTCGTGGAAAGCACTTCAAACTGCTTGTCGCCGTCGATATCGGCCAAATCGATGATGGAGATATCGAACGTGCCGCCGCCCAAGTCGTAGACGGCAATCTTCTTGTCACCCTTGCCGGCCTTATCCAAGCCGAAAGCCAAAGCCGCTGCCGTCGGTTCATTGATGATGCGCTTGACATCCAAGCCGGCGATACGGCCGGCATCCTTCGTGGCTTGGCGCTGGCTGTCGTTAAAGTAAGCCGGCACCGTAATGACGGCTTCGGTGACCGTCTCGCCCAAGTAATCTTCAGCGGTTTGCTTCATCTTGCGCAGCACTTCAGCGGAGACCTGTTGCGGAGCGAGCTTCTTGTTGTCAAGAACGCTCACCCAAGCGTCGCCGTTTTCAGCGCGCACGATGCTAAAAGGCATCAAGCCGATATCGCGTTGAACTTCTTCATCGTCAAAGCGACGGCCGATCAAACGCTTCACAGCAAAGAGCGTGTTCTTCGGGTTCGTCACGGCCTGACGTTTGGCCGTTGCACCGACGAGCACTTCACCGTTTTCCATATAGGCAACGATGGACGGTGTCGTGCGAGCGCCTTCGCTGTTTTCGATCACGTGGATCTTGTCACCTTCCATGACGGCCACAGCCGAATTGGTTGTGCCCAAGTCAATACCGATAATCTTTGCCATTTTCTAAATCCTTTTCTAAAAATCTTTTCGTTGCCGGAGATCGAACTCGATGCTCTCCGAACGTCTAAAACCCATATGGGGTTAAACGCCAAAGTTTCAAGGGGCAGATGTGATTTTTTTTCGCAATCCCTCAAAAACTTTACCTAAGTTATTGATTCCTATTGAACTACGCTAACCATCGCTGCGCGAAGCACGCGGCCGTTGATCAACCATCCGTTTTGGAAAACCTGGGCCACTTGGCCGGAGGCCTGCCCTTCCTGAGCCGGCACCATGGCCACAGCCTGGTGCAACGCCGGATCAAATTTTTCTCCGACGGGGTTAATGGAGGTCATGCCGCTTTTTTCCATCGCGGCAACAAGCTGGCGGTAGGTCGCCTGCACGCCTTCCATCATCGGCGAATGATCGTCGCCGGCAAGCTCCAAGGCTTTTTGCAAGCTATCGAGCACCGGAAGAATGTTCTTAGCGAACTTTTCTACGCCGAACTTGTGGGCGCGGTCAACGGCCTCTTCGGCGCGGCGACGCGAATTTTCCATTTCAGCCAAAGCGCGCATGTACAAGTCCTGCAACTTGGCATTTTCAGCCTTGGCGGCTTCGAGGAGTTCTTCAACCGAGGGCTCCTTGGGTTCTTCGGCCGTTTGCGCCGGTTCAGCAGTCGCCTCTTGCGGCGCGCTTTGCTCAACGGCTTGCTCGGCTTGAGGCTGAGCCGCCTCGGGTTGGACGGGTTGCTGCTCGCTCGCAGCCTGATTTTGTTGAACGTCTTCCTTTACAGACGCATTGCTTGTCTCTTGCATGAAAAAATCCTCGCATACATGCATAAATTCCGGATACCCCCTATGTGGGGACGATTGTCTGAAATTCAAGCGGCGAGGAAAATAATTGTCTATTGAATGCCGGTAAGCGCTTCACTGATGATGCTCTCGTAGGCACGCACGGCGGCCTCGTCATCGTTGAGGCAGCCGATATAGTGAAAAGATTGCCCGCCCATCGCTAAAAACTCGTCGCGGTGCTCGATGGCAATCTCCTCGAGCGTTTCCAGGCAATCCACGCTAAAGGAAAGGCAAACGACATCGACGCGGCCGATGCCGCGCTTTAAAAGCGATCGCATATGGTCGGGAAAATACGGCTGAAGCCAACGGTCGCCGCCAAAGCGCGACTGAAAAGCCACCGAAAAGCCCCCTTCGGGAAGATGAAGGCGCGCGGCCAAAAGACGGGCCATTTCCAGGCACTGCTTTTCATAGGGGCTACCGTTACGGATGCTTTTAACCGGAATGCCGTGAAAGCTCATCAAAAGGTGCGTTGAAGCATCGGTGCGGCTTCGGGCAATCTTCTCGGCAAGCGCCTCAATTAAAAGCGGATGGCGGTAAAAGGCGCCGATGCTCGTCCAGTTAAAGGGCTTTTTCGTTTTACGGGCAAAATCTTTCACGGCATCGAGCACCGATTCGGTTGTTTGGGTCGCGTATTGCGCAAACATCGGGAAAATCACAAAGCGGGTAAAACCTTGAGCTTGCCGCTCTTGAAGGACGCGCTCAATACCGGGAAACCCGATTCTCATAGCCATGTCCACTTCAACGTGCTCGCCGAAGCGCCCGCGCAGCGCCTTGACCAACCGTTCAGTATAGACGATTAAGGGCGAGCCTTCGGGCAACCAGATTTTGCGGTAGCGCCGGGCACTTTTTTCAGGGCGCGTGCGAAGCACGAACGCATGCAGGATCGGTTGCCAAAACCAGCGCGGCAATTCAATCACGCGCTGATCCGACAGGAACGCTTCAAGGTAGGGCTTGAGCGCGCGGGCTGTCGGCGCCGAAGGCGAACCCGTGTTGACCAGAAGAACCAATGTTTTCTCTTGCATGGATAAAGGCCCCAGGCGGCCCGAAACCGCCCCGAAATATCGTTTTCAACGGATAGCTTACAATACGCTTTTAAAGGACTGATCGAGAGCTTCGAAAATCCTCTGCACAGGTAACGGAGTGTACATTAGCCCGTTAATGCAAACAACTTTAGGAGAATACGATGGCTACATTATTAGCTGACCGCCTGTTGCCGGGCGTGGCCGAATGGGCCGACGAACTGACGGCTATCCGTCACGACCTTCACAGCCACCCGGACTACGGTTTTAACACGGAACGCACGGTCGGCGTAATCTGCGATCATCTGCGCCAATGGGGCGTTGCCGACATCAATACCGACCTCGTTAAAGGCGCTGTGGTGGCCGTCATTGAGGGAAACCGTCCCGGCCACACGATCGGCGTGCGCGCCGATATGGACTGCTTGCCGATGAACGACTGCTGCGGCTATGAATGGGCAAGCCAAAATGAAGGCTACGCCCACGCCTGCGGCCACGACGGCCACACCACGTGGCTTTTGGGAGCGGCCCGCTACTTGGCCTCGCACCGCGACTTCCCGGGCAAGGTCGTTTTAGTCTTCCAACCTGCCGAAGAAATCTGCGGCGGCGCCCGCGCCTTGGTTGAAGCCGGTCTCATCGAAAAGTACGGCATTGAAGAAATCTACGGCGGACACACCGAACCGATGCTTCCCAAGGGCACGATCGGATTTAAGCCCGGTCCCCTGCAGGCCGCCTCTGACAGCGTCTACATTACCGTCAAGGGCAAAGGCACCCACGGCGGCCGTCCTCACTTGGGCGTTGACCCGATTCCGGTGGCCGCTCAGATCATCACGGCACTTCAAACCATCGTCTCGCGCAAGGTCAACCCGATTGATACGGCGGTTCTTTCAATTTGCTCGATTAACGCCGGCCGCTATGAAGCGATGAACGTCGTACCGGCCGAATGCAAGATGAGCGGCACAATCCGTACGTTCCTGCCGCAAACGCGCGACCAGATCGAACAAACGGTCAAGACCATGGTGCCTGCGATTGCCCAGGGCAACGGCTGTGAAGTCGAAATGAAGTACGTGCGCGAATGCGGCTCCGTGATCAATAGCCCCGAACAAACGGAAGCGGCCTTAAAGGTTACGGGCGAGTTGCTTGGTGAAGATCACGTGCAGGTGATTGATCCCTTCATGAGCTCGGAAGACTTTAGCGAATATTTGCAAAAGGTCCCGGGTTGCATCATCCGCGTAGGCATTCGCGACGACAAGCACACGGTGAGCTTGCACAACCCGAACTTCGACTTCAATGACGAAGTGCTGCCGGTAGCCGTCAGCGTCATCGCCAATATGGCAATTCGCCGCCTCAATGCGCTTGCCGCTTAATGTGATCCTTTAACCCCTTCGGCTCGCCTTCCCCCAAGGCGAGCCTTCTTTTGCAAAAAATGAATAAAGCGATTGTCAGTTTCTCCGGTGGGCAGGATTCCACCACGTGCTTATTTTGGGCGCTCGAGCACTTCGATTGCGTCGAAACGATCGGCTTTGACTACGGGCAGAAAAACCGCGTGGAGCTTCAATGCCGTCGCCGCATTCTCGGCGAGCTTGAGCAGAGCTTTCCGCAATGGGCTAAAAAATATGCGGGCGACCTGGTCATTGACGTACGCTCTTTCGGGCAAATTGCCCAATCGGCCTTGACGGGCGACGGCCGTTCGATGAACGAAACGGGCGATAACGGCTTGCCAGCCTCTTTCGTTCCGGGCAGAAACTTGATGTTTTTAACTTATGCCGCTGCCCGGGCTTACATTCGCGGTGCCGATACCTTGGTGGCCGGCGTGGGCCAGACCGACTTTTCAGGCTACCCCGACTGCCGGCGCGATACCTTGGATGCCCTTGAGAAAGCGCTCACGCTCGGCATGGACCATGCCTTTAAAATCGAAACGCCGCTTATGTACCGCTCGAAAGCCCAGACGTGGGCACTTGCCGAAGAAATCGGAGGCAAGGCGCTCGTTGACTTTATCGTGAAAAATACCCACACCTGCTACGAAGGCGATCATGAGCACTGGCACGATTGGGGCTACGGATGCGGTCAATGTCCGGCTTGCCGCTTAAGGGCAAAAGGCTGGGAAGAGTACTGCCAAAGCAATAGACCTTAAGCCGAAAGCCGCCCGGCGGCGGCTTTCAAACACGGCTCTAGAACTTGGGCTGAGCCACCAAGCGCGGACGCAAGTAGCGAATGAGCATGCCGGCAAGCAAAGCCATCCAGAATTTCCCTAACACTTGGCCCACGACAAATTCAAGGCTGCCAAAAGCCAACGATAAGAAAATCATACTGTCGACAACAGACCCGGCAAGGCCTGCCAAGACAACGGAAAAAGCCGGAAAGCGCTTTCTCATCGGCGTATAGACCGTAAAGTCGGCGAGTTCGGAAAAGCAAAAAGCCGCCGCAGAAGCCACAACGAGAGAAGGCGCGGCAAAAAGCGCGGATAAAGCCGTGCCGATGGCGATCGCCACAAGCGAATAGCCGGCGCCCAAAAAGGCCTGTACGCCGTTACGCAGCACGAGCGCAGCACCGGCAATCAAAACGCCCGAAGGCGCCATAATGCCGGGCCAAACAGGCACAAGACAGGGACCGTCAGGCGGGCAAACCAACCCAACATTCATGACAACATAGTTGCCTAGAGGAATCGTGAGAATAAAAAGCGTTAAAGCAACCAACCCGCACAGGGTATCGTGTTGCAGCCACTTATGCGACATAAGAGCCTCCGTAAGTATTACGGCCCGCAAGCTCCGGTGCGTTAACCGGCGCGGGAACGTTTTTAAAAAAAGAACATAGGGGCACCATTGTAACTGAAGCGGCGCGCAATTGCGCCGGCGAAAACCGAGAACGAGCTCGTTGTATCGACTGGCGATCCTAACCGGCGATAGGCACCGGCTCCAAATAGACGATCTCGCGAAGATTATCGCGCTGTTCTTTGGACGTACACTCATTGGCGATGACTGGGTAATGCCGGTTAGTGCACCATAACGTACGTCAAAACTAATATCTCTTAGATTGTTAAAGGATGAAAAGAAATTAAGATTGGAAAACTTCGCAACGCCGGTAATAAATACAAAGCGAAACTTTGAGTTATAGTCCAATCGGCAACTCTTTTCTTATCGCCATCCGGTACTCCTTTGCTTAACCGTTTCTTGAACAAAATATCAGCGCACGAGCCCGGCCTCAAAAATAATCACTTCGCCGTGAAATTCCGGGCTCTTTTTATTTAGTTTCGCTCGAGAAAGAAGCGGAAAATCCGGTTCGGTAAATAGGTGATTTCTCCGGGCGGATGTCCGGTAGGAAAGCCCACGTGACCTCCTTCGGCCGGTTGGTCAAGCCAAACCGACTCGGAAATATCCGCTAGCGTCGGCAATGCCCATTCCGGCAGGAACGGATCGTTGCGGGCGTTCAGTAGCAACAACGGCACTTTTACAAACTTCAACCAAGGTTTGGCCGAGGCTTCGGTCCAGTACTGCATGGCACTGGCAAAGCCGTGCACGGGCGCCGTATAGATTGAATCGAAGTCATAGAAGTTCTTGCACTCCTTGAGCGCCTTCACATCAATAATCTTGCGCGCTTCGGGAAATTGCTCGCACTTTTGCAGCACCTTCGGAATGAGACTATCTAAAAACATCTTGGAGTACACGCGGTTAAAGCCGTACTTCAAAAGGTTGCTGCCCGCAACCAAATCAACCGGCGCGCCGACCGAGACAGCCGCCGTTAAAAGCGAAGCGGCCGCATCGGCGCGCTTGCCGCAAAAAAGCGAAATCTGGTTGCCGCCCAAAGAGACCCCGACCGAATAAAGGGGTGCCTGCGGGTAGCGCGAGCGGACGGTTTCCAACACCCACTGCAGGTCATCGATGGCTCCGGCGTGATAAGAGCGCAACAAGCGGTTATTTTCCCCCGAACAGCTTCGAAAGTGCGCTACGCAGCCGCGCCAGCCGCGAGAGACCGTCTCGTGCATGAGTGCTAAAGCATAGTGGCTTCTCGAGCTGCCTTCGAGGCCGTGAAAATGCACGAGCACCGGCGCCTTCGGATCGGGTACTTCGGGCGTGGCCCAATCGACGTCAATGAAGTCGCCGTCAGGCGTATCCCATCGCTCGCGGCGATAGAGCACATCGGGTTTGTGGCAAAGCTTTGCCGCCACAATGGTTTGCATTTGCGCTCCGACCGTCCAGCCCGGAGCCTGATAATCGGGTTTGACGATCGGCATATTAATCGTTCTCCACTCTGACGGCGGGCATCTTTAGCGACATGTCCTTGGCGGTCTTGGCAATGGCGGCGGCCGCCTTCATCGCGATTTCGCGGTAGATTTTCGCGGCCGGGCTTTCGGGAGAACTCACGACGGTGGGCGAGCCGCTATCGGTTTGCTCGCGAATAGCCGCCTCAAGCGGCAACTGACCGAGCACATCCACGTGATAGGTGCGGCTCATGCGGCTGGCGCCCCCCTCGCCGAAAATATGCTCAACGTGCCCGCATTGCGGACAAATAAAGACCGACATGTTTTCCACCAAACCCAAAATCGGCACATTGACCTTCTGGAACATCCTCAGACCTTTTTTCGCATCCAATAAGGCAATATCCTGGGGCGTTGTTACCACGATAGCGCCCGTTACGGGCACCGTCTGCGACAGCGTGAGCTGGATATCGCCCGTTCCCGGCGGCATATCCACGACCAGATAGTCCAGATCGTGCCAGTTGGTCAGCGTCAAAAGCTGCGTGAGCGCCTGCGCGGCCAAGGGGCCCCGCCAAATCATGGGTTCATCGGCGTCGACCAGAAAGCCGATTGAATTGAGCTCCAGCCCGAGCGTTTCGACCGGATTCATCTTCTGCCCGTCATTGGTCATGGGGCGGCCGAGCGCTCCGAGCATCATCGGCTGGCTCGGACCGTAAATATCCGCATCAAGCATCCCCACCTTGGCGCCTTCGGCCGAAAGGGCAAGCGCCAAGTTGGCCGCGACCGTACTTTTTCCGACGCCGCCCTTGCCGCTGGAGACCGCAATAATGTTTTTCACGTTAGGCAGTACTTTAAGCGTGCGCTGTACGGCATGGGCAATGATTTTTTGACTCACCGAGACTTCGCACTCAAGCCCCTGAGCGGCAAGCGCCTGCTGCACGCGCTCGCGCACGCCGTCCATTTCATTTTTTGCCGGATAACCCAATTCGATGCTCACCGATGAGCCGTCGTCGGAAACCTTGGCCATTCTGGCGGCCACGTAGTCAATACCCATCCAGGGATCTTTCACTTCGCCGAGCACGCCCAGCACTTTCTCTTTTTTCTCCACGGGATGACTCCTTCGCTATTTTCAAATACGTTAATTGTCCGATTTTTCCTCATTAAGCTCAAGCAAAGTTCGGATTTGTTACTTTTGCGGACAGCGCCTAGCCTTCCTAAGGCTGTACGCCTAGCATCGGCAAAAGTTCCAATCGCTGGGAAAACAAGCATTTGCTAAAATGGGGCATTTCAATTTTCTATTTTGAGCCGACAATCATGCAAAAACGCCAAATTTTTGTTACGACCGCGCTGCCCTATGCCAACGGGCCTTTTCATATCGGTCACATCATGGAATACATTCAAGCCGACATTTGGGTGCGTACGCAACGCATGTACGGCCACACGGTCTGCTTTGTCGGCGCCGACGATACGCACGGCGCCCCGATGATGATTGCGGCTCAGAAAGCCGGCGTCACGCCGCAGGAATTCGTGGCGCGCATTGCCGCCGGCCGCAAAGCCTATTTGGACGGCTTTCACATCAAGTTTGACCACTGGTACTCTACCGACAGTACCGAAAACGTGGAGCTCTCGCAGGACATCTACCGGCGCTTAAAAGCCGCCGGCCTCATTTACACCAAGGATATCGAGCAGTTCTACGACCCGGTGAAGGGCATGTTCTTGGCCGACCGCTTCATCAAGGGCACGTGCCCGAAGTGCGGTGCCGAAGACCAGTACGGCGACAACTGCGAAAAGTGCGGTGCCGTGTACGCGCCCACCGAACTCATCAACCCGTTCTCGGCCCTATCGGGTGCCAAACCCGAGCTGCGCCACTCCACGCACTACTTCTTCCGCCTCTCCGATCCCCTTTGCGTGAAATTCTTGCGCGACTGGGTCAACGGCAAGGGCAAAAGCGGCATCGACCGCGTTCAGCCGGAAATTCGTGCCAAAGACGAAGAGTGGTTGGCCGACGGCAAATTAGGCGATTGGGATATTTCGCGCGATGCCCCCTATTTCGGCATTCCGATTCCCGATGCCCCGGGCAAATATTTCTACGTCTGGCTGGACGCCCCGGTAGGCTACCTCGCCAGTCTTAAAAACTACGCTGAGAAAGTGGGTTTTGACTTCTGGCGCTTCTTAACCGACGACAAGACCGAGCAGATCCACTTCATCGGTAAAGATATCGTTTACTTTCACACGCTCTTTTGGCCGGCCATGCTCAATTTTGCCGGCCGCCCCTATCGCGTGCCCGACAACGTTTTCGTGCACGGCTTCATGACCGTGGACGGCCGCAAGATGAGCAAGAGCCGCGGCACCGGCATCAGCCCGATGAAGTACCTCGAGCTCGGCATGAACCCGGAATGGCTGCGCTACTACCTGGCCGCCAAGATGGGCCCGACCAACGATGACGTTGACTTCAGCAAGGCCGACTTCATGGCCCGCGTGAACTCCGACCTGATCGGCAAATATGTCAATATCGCCAGCCGCGCCGCCGGCTTTATCGTCAAGCGCTTTGAATCGCGCATCGACGACTGCATAGCCGACCACACTCTAATTAAAGTGATGCGCAACGCCGTCGAAGGCATTGCCGAACTCTACAACCGCCGCGAATACTCGCGCGCCTTGCGCTCGATCATGGCGATGACCGACTCGGTCAACGAGTACATTGACCGTACCAAGCCCTGGGAATTGGCAAAGTCCGAAGACCAGCGCGATAAGCTCCATGAGGTTTGCTCGGTTTCTTTGGAAGCTTTCCGGCTGCTCACGATCATGCTCAAGCCCGTGCTGCCCGCAACGGCCGCCCAGGTGGAAACGTTCTTAAATTGCGGCGAACTCACATGGGAAAGCGCCCTGCGGCCGCTCACCTCCGACGTGCAAATCAAGCCCTTTAAGCACTTGATGCAGCGCTGCGACATGAAGCAGCTCGATGCCTTGATTGCTCCGCCCGCTCCGGCGGCTGCCCCGGCGGTAGCCCCCTGCGGCGAAGAAATCGCCCCGCAAATCACGATTGACGACTTCAATAAAGTGGATTTGCGCATTGCCCGCATCGTCAAGTGCGAAGCCGTTGAAGGCTCCACGAAGCTCTTGCGCTTGACCGTGGACTTGGGCGAAGGCAAGACCCGCAACATCTTCTCGGGCATCAAGGCCCACTTCGACCCGAAGTCCCTTGAAGGGAAACTGACGGTGGTTGTTGCCAATTTGGCACCGAGAAAGATGAAATTTGGCGTGAGTGAGGGTATGCTTCTCACCGCGAGCGCTGCCGATGAAAAATCCGGCCTTTATATCTTGGAACCCCAAGAAGGGGCAGTCCCCGGTATGCGCCTGCACTAAGAAGCCTTCTTAGTTCAACCGGTGTTTTTGAAAACAGTTGGCTTTTTAGCCAACTGTTTTCTATTTATTTACACAAACTCTTCTCGCTTGTAAACAAAAAAAATGCGCATAACCGAACGTTTGCGGCAGACTCTGGGCAATATCCCTCTGGAGCCGTTTCATCCGGCAAGTCTTGATCTTCTCCACCACTACAATAGCCGCATGCTCGCCCGCGACATCAGCGCCGGGCTCACGGTCGGCATGGTTGCCATGCCGTTGGCAATGGCCTTTGCCATCGCCAGCGGCGTCACGCCGGAGGCCGGCCTTTACACCTCCATTATCGCGGGCTTTCTCATTGCCATCTTGGGCGGCTGCCGCGTGCAAATCGGCGGCCCGGCCGGTGCCTTCATCGTCATTATTTACGGCATTATCGCCGACTACGGCTTAGCCAACCTCATGATTGCCACCATCGGCAGCGGCATCTTGCTGTTTTTAATGGGGCTATTGAAAATCGGCAACTTCATCCGCTTTATTCCGGTGTCCATCGTGATTGGCTTTACCAACGGTATTGCCGTGCTGATTGCCTTATCGCAGGTCAAGGACTTTTTCGGTCTTCGCATTGAGAATATGCCGGCGGACTTTTTCGGGCAAATGAATGCCATTGCCACGCATATCGGCACCGTCAATTATTACGCCCTCGCGATTGCCGCCATCTCCTTTGTCGTGATTAAGCTTTGGCCGAAGGACCTTTCGAGCCGCACCGCTCAATGGAAGCGTTGGATTGCGAAGATCCCGGGCACGGTCATCGTCTTGATTTTCTCCACCTTAGCCGTCAGCGCCTTTGACCTTCCGGTGGAAACGATCGGCTCCAAATTCGGAGGCATCCCCCAGGCGCTGCCCGATTTGCAAATGCCCGACTTCGACTGGGCGCACTTGCGCAACCTCATGGGCCCGATGATCACGATTGCCCTCTTGGGTGCCATCGAGTCGCTTTTGTGCGCGCGTGTCGCCGATACGCTCACCGATGACCGCCACAACCCGAACCAGGAATTGATGGGCCAAGGCATTGCCAACATAGTTGTGCCCTTTTTCGGCGGCATCCCGGCCACCGGCACTATTGCCCGCACGGTCACCAACATTAAAAGCGGCGCCGTCTCGCCCGTGGCAGGCGTCGTGCACGCCGTCACGCTGCTTGTCGTCGTTTTAGCCGCCGCGCCCCTTGCCTCGAACATTCCCCTGGCCGCGCTTTCGGCCATTTTGCTCTTTGTGGCTTCCAACATGGGCAACTGGGCGGAATTTAAGCGCCTGCGCCGCATGACGATGTCTTATAAGGTCACGTTACTGCTCACCTTCTTCCTCACGGTGATCTTTGACTTGACCGTTGCCGTGGAAGTGGGCTTAGTCACCTCGTGCGTATTCTTCCTTTATCGCATGAATACGCTCACGAAGGTCACGCCCATTACGCTCTCGCACGATACGCCCGCCGGCATCGAAGCTTGGAATCTGCAGGGATCGCTTTTCTTCGGCTCGGTCTCAAAGCTTTCCTACGTCACCGACCCCAAGCGCATTACCGCTCACAATGCCAACAAAGTCATTATTTTCGACTTCACGCATTTAATGAACATCGACAATTCGGCGATGGACATTATTTCCACCTATATCCGCGCCTTAAAGCGCCGGCACTTCGAGCTCATCATCTGCGGGGCCACGGACCACACCCTGCGGCAGTTGCAGCGCACGGGCATTGCCCAAGCGCTCGGCAACAACATGGCCAACGACCTGTTCGAAGCCGAAAGCCTGGCTCGGAAGCTGCTTAAAAACATCCCGTAGCGACCGTCTGAGGGTTTTCTCTAACACCCTCATGGCCGCTCCGGCTCAAGGCCCGAAAATCCTCGTATTTTCGGGCTTTTTCCGTCTGGATTTCAATGCCGGCCTGCCGCCCTGAAAATTCCACCTTAACAAAAATGTCAAACTGATTTGAATTGCTTGTCATGGCAGAAAAAGTCCCGCTATTGAATACTGAGTATTGAAAAATTGTCTTTCCCTCTCCTTGAAAGGTGGATCATGCTTGAAACTATGATGCCTTACTTGGCAATCCTCATCGTCATCTTGACGGGCTGGGGCATTGTCAAAAATCTCCAAGTCAACATCCTGCTGCTTTTTGCAGGTCTGGCACTGAACCTGCTTGCCGTTTTGGGCGGCGTCGACAACATTTTGCCCCGCGGCTCGCACACCACGGGCTGGGTCGGGTTCGACCTTTTCGAGCAGCTTCGCGCCCTGTCGCGCTCGCAGGTCGCAAGCACGGGCTTTATCATTTTGGTGGCCGGCGGTTTTGCCGCTTACATGGATAAGATCGGCGCCAGCGACAAGCTCGTGACCTTGTGCATGCAGCCGTTACGCCGGCTCAAAAGCCCGTACTTCATTTTGGGGGCGGTCTTTCTTCTCGGCCATTTCCTGGGTTTGGTGGTCACCTCGGCCGCGGGTTTAGCCATGCTGCTTGCCGTGAGCGTGTACCCGCTTTTGATCGGCGTGGGCGTGTCGGCCGTCGCAGCGGCTGCCGTCATTTGCTCGGTCTTGGTCTTTTCCTACGCCCCCTCTAGCGCCATTGCCGTCTTAACGGCCAACACCTCCGGCGTTGATCCGATGGTGTACTTGATCAACCACCAGTTGCCGATTGCTATTCCGTCGATTCTCGTTACCTTGGTCTTGCACGTGATCGTGCAGCGCTACTACGACCAAAAGGACGCGGCGGCCGGCATTTTGAAGAACCCTGAAAACTTCAATATCACCCAAAACTCTGAAAAGAGCGAACGCGCTGCCAAGCTGCCGGCTTACTACGCGCTTTTGCCGCTTGTGCCGCTCGTGCTGCTTTTCATCTTCAATAAGCTCGTTTTCAAGACGGTGGTTCTCGACGTGGCAACGGCCATGTTCATCGGCTGGGTTTTTGCCATCCTGGTGGACTTGGCCTCGCGCCGCAACGTGCCCGAAGTCTTCAAAGACGGCGCCGCTATGTTCCAAGGCATGGGCCACATGATGACCAGCGTCGTCGGCTTGATTTTCGTGGCCGCGCTTTTTGCCGCAGGCTTACAAAACACGGGCTTGGTCTCGCTCTTGATTGATGCGGCCAAGAACGCCGGTCTCGGCATGGCCGGCACCGGTATCGTCGTCTCGATCGTGATCGGCATCGTGACGGTTCTCACCGGCTCCGGTGTCGCCTCGTTTACGGGCTTGGTGCCCATTGCCCCGGCAGTGGCTGCAGGCTTGGGCGGCGATGCCATCGACTTAGCGATGATGATGCAATTGGCTAGTGAATTCTTGCGTCCGGTCTCCCCGGTCGCGGGCGTGGTGATTATCGTAGCGGGCTTTGCCCAAACGAGTCCCCTGGCCATTGTCCGCCGTACGATCATCCCCTGCATGGGCGGCTTGATCGTGAGCTTGGCCTTGACGATCATCTTTATGCTCTAGATCTCTCAAAACGAGAGTCCCCCTCTTCAAAAGCGGTGCCTAACGGTGCCGCTTTTTTTGTTTTAGACTACAAGCAGGGAGAAAAAAATGTCGACTCTATATCAATGCTCCGACTATTCGGCTTTGTTAGAAGGCCGTTACGATGCCCGTGGTAAAATCGACCCGCTTTTGCGGCATGCCGGTGCCGGGCTGGGCACTTTTGAAGGCTTGGACGGCGAACTCACTGTCATCGGCGGCAAAGCCTACCGGTCCATTCCGGGCGGGAAAACGGTTGAGGTGCCGCCCGAAACACCGATTGCTTTTGCCCAAGGTTTTGATACCGCAATGCCTGCAGCGCGTTTTTCAATCCCGCAAGCATCGGACTTTTGTGCGTTAGGCAAAAAGCTTCTGGAGCTCGTTGAAAATCAGCGCCTCATCCACGGCTTTACGATTGAGGGCGCTTTTGAAGAAATCTCGGTGCGGGCGGCTAAGCGCCAGGAGCCGCCCTACGGCACGCTTGAAGAGGCGCTGCAAGAAGCCATGACAATACGCCTTCAAAACGTAAGAGGCCGCTTGGCCGGCTTTTTCTTTCCGGCGCATTGCGCTGGCCTTTGCGGCGAAGGCTGGCACTGGCATTTTGTCTCGGAAGACTTTAGCCTCGGAGGCCATGTCCTGGAATTGAAAATGCAGTTGGCTACCGGTGCACTTTATCGCATCGATCGCCTCGAAATCAATTGCTAAAAAAGTCTTCATCGGATCTTTGTGGTAGTTCGCTTAACCTCTATCCCAGTGACCTCACAAAGCCGCTGATAGTTATGTACTTGTTCGTCGCGACAGACATTTCTCCAGTAGCTCGCTTAACGGAACCACGGATCCGTTCATGCTTTCGATCATAGCTTCGACTAACGCAACATGGGAAATCTTTTCAAAAGACAAGTTCCATCCGTGCTTATCGGCAAAGATCTGGAAGAACAGGCGTGTAGATCGCCCGTGGCCCTCACGAAATGGGTGCAGTTCGTTAACTTCCGACAGGTAGTAGGCCAATTTACAAGCGCATTGCTTCACATCCATTTCGGCGAAATTCTCTTGCTGCATTTTGCTAAAGATCCCGCGGGCATACGATTCGATCATAGGAGCACAGCATTGCCCCTTATTGATGAACCCTTGTTGACGAATCTCTCCAGCCCAATCGTAAAGCTCGCCAAAAAGATACTTATGGACAGCTTGCAGGTGCTTAAGATCAAAATTCCCAGTAGGGATATCGTCGTCACTTTGCTTCGACTTAACGAACTTAGAGTCTGTGATTTGACTCTCTAATTCGGATAGCAGGTCCTGGTGTTTGATCCCGAATTTGTTTCTCAATATCCTAGTGCCAGGATAGACGTAAGGATCCTCCAAAGCATCGTATTTGTAATCGTACTCATCAGACGCGGTCGCGCGCCTCCTGCTTTGCGAGAGCTTCGGCGACATACTTCTTGATCAGATCTTGTCTGGTAATTTCGCCTCGAACCATTTTCCACAGATCTTCTACTTCATTAGCCGGAACCGTTCGGCCTTCGCATGCCGATGTATGGACAGCGGCCGCAATTGCAGCTTCAGCACTGGGAAAAATTCCGTACCGTTGCTTGACCGGCTTAAGTGTCAACTCAATGCTCAATCCGATTGCTTCCGCATACCGTTGGAGAGCAGATAAGGTGACGTTTGCTCCTGTAAGCAGACGTTTTTCGAGACGCGCAACCGCCGATTGAGTCGTGGCCATTGCTCGGGCAACTTCGGTTTGCGACAGGCCATGCTCCTTTCTGTAAAAGACCATGGCGGAGGTGTGGGTAGCAAAGTTCATCGCAGGGAAAATAAAAGAATATGCAATGTTATAGCAAACGAATCATATTCCTTCAGCGGTTCTTTGTGACTGCTAAAAAAAGTTCAACCGCTTGACCCCGAAGGCCGGCGGCTGAACCTTTTTAAACGCTTTCTAAAAAACGATTACTTCATCAAAGCCTCATACAGGCTTTGACGGTTTTGCTGCGCTTTTTCCAAGCGGCCGAGCGTCTCGTTAAGCCAGGCTTCATCAGCATCGATCCCGGCTTGGCGCTCTTCAAATTGACGCTTCATTTCCGAGGGTTGCGGGCCGCCGTAGACGCGACGGTTGGCAATGATGGCCACCGGATTGAGCGCCTCCTTAAAGCCCTGTTCATCCAAGGGGAAGGTTTCCGAGGCGATGCCTTCGGCTTCCTTTTTCACCTCTTCGGTCCAGAGCTCGCGAGCCTTGGCATACGGGAAGGTCAAGGGCGTGAGCTCGTGCGTGCGCGCATAGGTTACCATGGCGCTTGCGAAGTGGTGCCCCACGCGGAAAGGCACGTTAAAGCGGTGCATCAAGATATCGGCCACTTCCTGCGAGGCGGTCCAATCGCTATTGAGCTCTTCAAGCGCACGCTCGGCATTGACTTTGAGCATGCCCACCACCTCGGTGAAGTTATCCATCACGGTGACGGCATCATCAAAGAGCTGACGGCCGAGCGGCAAGTCCTTGCCGTCGTACATGCCGGGCATGAGGTTATGCACGCGCATCAAGGTGCCGTTGGATTCATTAATCACCTCGCTGGCATCGCGGCGCACGTCAATGAGCGGACCGGGATTGCGCTTTTGCGGCATGGCCGAAGACACATAGGTGCTTGTCACGAGAATCCAGGGACGAGGCTGCGCATACTGCGTCATGATGTCCTGGATGAAGTGCCCGATATGCAGCATCGGCAAAACCACGCTCTGGGCGGTTTGGATAAACATGTCTTCGGCGGAAATCTGGCCGGCATCAAAGGCATTGTCGATTACGCCGTCAAAGCCCAAGAGTTCAGCCATGCGGTGGCGGTTTAACGGCCAACTCGTACCGTTTAAAACGGTCGTGCCCATCGGCGACTGGTTGGTTTCGGCATAAACGGCTTTCATGGTACGGAAGTCACGCTCGAAGCTTTGCACGTGGCCCAGCCATTCGTGGCCGAGCGAATTGGGCTGGGCGGCCACGCCGTTGGTGTAATTCGGCGCAACGGTGTCGCGGTTTTCCCAAGCCAGGCGATACAGAGCTTTACGGGCAGCCAACGCCGCCTTCATGAAATTCAAAAGCTTTTCGCGCATGCCCATGCGGAAAAAGGTCGAGTGCATGTCTTGGCTAGAGCGTCCGGCATGCAAAAGCGTGCAAGAAATGCCGCAGTGCTTGATCATCAAAGGCTCGTAGCGGATGTACATCTTCGGGCGGGGGTTGCCCGGTTGATCGCCTTCTTTAATCGTTTCTTCGAGCCCCCGGGCAAAAGCCTTGGCGTTGTCGCGAGACAAAAGCCCCTCTTCGGTATTCATCACCAAAGAGGCCTTATTGATTTCGCTAATCCAATAGAACTCGTCGTGCAGCGAGCCGTTATGCTCGAAATAGTCGACTGCCTTGGCTTTGGCGCCGGCTGAGGGATAACCTAATGGCATAGGATTGTCTCCTTTAGTTTGAATGCAATGATACGCCCGCTTCCGATAGGGACTCGGAGCGAGCCTATTCTTTTCCCTTATCATCAAACATTTTCTGCCCGTTAGGAATAACAAACTAATCAAAGAATCTTGACAATTTCGTCATATTTATTGCGAGAGAAATTTCAATACAATAAAGAAACGAAAAGGATGATTATGAAGCGTTACAGCAATATTGACGATTGGCGCATCTTTCGCTTGGTCGCGCAAACGGGCAGCATCCAGCGGGCTGCCGACGAAATGGGCGTAGATGCCTCGAGCATCAGCCGCACCATTTCCAGCCTGGAAAAGTCCCTGCAAGTGGCCTTGGTTGACCGCCACCAGCGCCCCTTCGGCCTCACCAACGAAGGGCAGGTGGCATTGGCACACTGCGACAAAATCATCCAAGAGCATGACCTGATGCTCGAGCAGCTACTGAGCGCTCCCGATGCCATGAAAGGCACCTTAAGGGTAGGCATTCCTCCGGCCGTTTTGGATAATTTCCTCATCGGGCCCCTCGCCAAATTTCACGAAACCTATCCCGAATTGGCGCTGGACGTGATCGACTGGCATTCGCCACTGCCCATCTCGTTTGTCTCGCCCAACGGCTTGATGGATGTCGTCTGCGGCTACGGCCCGGACCCGGATAGTCCCAATATCGTGCAAATTGCGTACGGAGCGGGCTGGGCCATCCCCTGCGCTTCGCCCATTTACATCAAAAACCACGGCTACCCCGACGATCCCGATGAGCTCATCACCCATACCGGCATTACTTTTCACAGTCCGATGCGCAAAACCATCACGGCACTCACCCGAAACGGTCTCACGAAAGAACTGCACTGGGACCATGAAATCCAGTTTTATTCGGCTCAAGCCGCTAAAAATGCCACGATCATCGGCTCGGGCATTCATTCGGGCATTCCCACGCTGCACTCATACCGGGAGTTTATCGTGGGAGGGCTCAAGCCCGTACTGCCCGGGTGGTGCACGCCGCCGCTTGAGCTTTACATTTACGTGCGGCCGGAATCGTTAAGGCTTCGCCGCGTGCGCACGTTTATCCGTTGGTTTTGCGACACCATGGGAAAATTCCATCAAGATGTCGACCGGCAGCTCGAACCCGTCTTAAAAGACTTCTTCAAGGGCACGGACTGGCAGCCGATCAAGCACCGAGGCAATGCGCTCGCAAGCCTCTTGGACCAATACGAAAAATAGCCGCGGCCCCGTTGCTTTGATAGTTTGAGCTTTTGTGCAAAGTCCTGTTGCGGCTTTTGCTCTTGTCGGGGCTTCCTTATCCAAAGATACTTACTTCAAGAGTAACGACCTTTCGGATCAAGGAGTTAACATGAAAAAATCTCTTCTCTTGGCGGCGCTTGCCGCTTGCGGCATGGCCGGTTCCGCCCTAGCCGCTGACGTGGAAGTCTACGGCTTAATCGACTACGGCTTTTCTTTGAGCCGCACTTCGGGCGACAACGCCGGAGCCCAGGACGGCGAATGGTCCTTTGCTGCCAAGTCCGGCATGCGCAACAGCTCCCGCGTGGGCTTTCGCGGTACCGAAGACTTAGGCAACGGCTACAAAGTGCATTTCGTTTTGGAAAACCAATTCTTGGCCGATACGGGCGCCTTGCAGGACACGAGTTCGTTCTTTGCCCGTGAATCGTCAGTAGCGGTTTCCGGCCCCTTCGGCAAACTCACCTTCGGCAAGGTCGGTAAGCTCAGAAGCCCGGTCGGCACCACGGCGCTCGCAAGCACCATCACCAACCCCTTCGGCTCGCAAATGAGCAACTTCGTGGGCGGCACCAAGTCCGTCACCTCGGGCGACTACCTCACGATTAACAATGCCGTCACCTACATGAGTCCGAGCATGGCCGGCCTGCGCCTTTACGCTCAATACTCCTTTGCCAACAATACCGAAGAGGGCGGCGCCGATAACGACGACCGCTACATGGCCTTGGGCGCCCGCTACAGCAACGGCCCCTTGTTGGTTACCGGCATTGTCGATACGATCAACTTGAAGAATCCGGATGACTTAAAGCACGACGACCCGACCACCGTAACGATTTTAGGCAGCTACGACTTCGGCGTGGTCAAGCCCTATGCGTTCGTGCATTACTTTGAAAACGGCACGATCAACACCATGGGCGGCTTTATCCGCGCGAACTCAGAGGACACCTATGACGGCTACGGTTTAGGTTTCTCGCTTCAATGGCCCATGGGTGGCGGCCGTGCCAAAGTGGGCGTAGGCTACATGGATGCCGAATACTCCGATAGCCCCGTCAAGAACGACGTGACCCGCTACACGGTTCAAGCCGGCTACGACTATGTCCTCACCAAGCAAACGCACTTGTACACGGACATCGGCTATGCCCAACAAGACCAAGATACCAACACGGGCAAGACCTCCCTCGAGGGCTTCGAAGTGTTGGCCGGCATGGTCCACTATTTCTAATTTGAAGCAAACTTCGGCAAAGGCTCCGCCGGCAGCTCCGGCGGGGCTTTTTTTGTTGGCCGCTAACGCGAGACAATATCCCACAAGGCCGAGACGAGCACAATGAGGCCTATTAAGAAAAAGACTACGGCCGTCGCTTTATTGATCATGAGCGAGCCGCGCGGGCCGGTAAAAAAGCGTCTGGCTTTTTCCGCCAGGATCGAATACATCCCCAAATTGATAAAGACCAAAACGGCGTAGACGACAATCATGACAACCGACTGCGCTACGTAGGGCTTGGCCGGGTCGATAAACTGCGGTAGCACGGAGATGCCGAAAATAATAGGCTGCGGGTTGCATAAGGAAATGACGATGCCTTTGGTCAGGTTCGAGACGATGTCCATGGAGCCGGGATGAGCTTCATCGCCGGCACCGGCTTGCTGGGCAAAATGAATCGGCGGCTTTCGCCAGCTCTTAAAACCCAGGTAGATCACGACAAAAGCGCCGCACACTTTGATCGCGGCAAAAAGCGCGGGGCTTGAGGCCAAGATGAGCCCCATCCCGGAAAGGGCCAACGTAAAAAGCAGCGAAATGCCGATTGCCTGCCCCAGGCCGAAAAAGATCGTCCGGTGCCAACCTTGCTGCAAAGACAGGCTGATGGCAAAAATCACCCCCATGCCCGGCGACAAAATGTTAGCAAGCGAGGTAATCAGAAATAGCGTAAAAAGGGACATCTTTTCGGGCCTCCGCAACAACTCCTTCCCATTGTAATCCTGCCGGCTTTGGACAACGACCTCGGGCAAGCACTACAATCCGAGAATCGGTTTGAAAAATTTTTCCCCAATGCCCGCCGGCATTGGCCTCATGACGGAAACGCGTATGGATGCTGTAGATTTCGTAAAGTGGGATACAACCAACCCCCGCTTAATCGTCTGGAAATTTCCTTCGGACCAGCTCGCGACCTGGACCCAGCTCATCGTTAACGACTCGCAGCAAGCCTGGCTCGTGCACGAGGGCATTTACGAGGGGCCCTTTGAGAGCGGCCGGCATGTTCTCTCGACGGAAAACCTGCCTTTTATTTCCAAAGCCATCGGCTTGCCCTTCGGCGGCTCAAGCCCCTTCACAAGCGAAGTCTGGTTTGTGAGCAAAACCGAAGTCATGGGACTGAAATGGGGCACGATGCAGCCCATGCAGCTCATGGATCCGGTCTACGGGGTGCTGCTGCCCGTGCGCGCCTTTAGCCAGTACGGCATCAAAGTGCGCGACGGACGCAAGCTTTTAGCCAAGCTCGTCGGCACGCTTTCGGCTTTTTCTGCCGACCAGCTCGATGACTACTTCCGGGGACTTCTGACCGCACGCGTCAAATCCTATATTTCCGAACTGATTGTTGATCAAAAAATCCCGATTTTTGAGCTTTCCACCCATTTGGACGACATCTCCGCGAAGATGCCCGAAAAGCTCAACGGCATTTTTGACGAATACGGCATTGAGCTCACCCGCTTTGACCTCATGTCCGTTTCGGTGCCGGAAAATGACGCCTCGGTCATTGAGCTGAAGAAAATCTTAAGCGCCCGCGCCAAACTGCAGGTACTCGGCGCCAATTACCGGCAAGTCCGAAGCTTTGACGTACTGGATGCCGCCGCGGGCAACGAGGGCACGGCCGGAGGCTTCATGGGCATGGGCATCGGCACGGCGCTCGGCTCGCAAGTAACGCTCGGCGCCCCTACGGCGATGGGCGGGCTCATGAACACGCAGGACGCGCAAAAGGTGCCGCAGGCCGGCAGCATGGCCGAAAAAATCCGCCTGCTCAAGGAGCTTGGCGAACTTAAATCGGCCGGCATCCTCACCGAAGATGAATTCAACCAACAGAAGGCAAAAATTTTGCAATGACCGCTGCCAATAAGTTTCGTTTCGTCGGCTTTCTGACATTTCTCTTTGTCGTTGCCGCATTTTATATTTTTGTGCCCGAGCGTTTTAGCGATTGGGTTTTCGTAGTCTCCGTGCTTTTATTCGGCGCAAGCCTCGGCATGATGATGTACTGGCGCGTGGGCAACGACCCGGCCACGGCCGCGGTGGGCTTGGCGCTCGTGCTGCGCCCAACGCTTGTGCTCGTCTCGCTTGCCGCAGTCATCTTCTGCCTGATGGACTGGCGCAAATCGGCGATGGTGGCCGACTTGCTGTGGCTCTTGGATCTGGTCTTTTACCTCGTGATGATCTCAACCACCGTCGAACATATCCAAGCCGTGCAGCTCGAGCACCGTGTCTCGGACTGGTATAACCAAACCGACCGGCGCTTTAAAGAAATTGCGGTTGCGCTTAGCGGAACGCCGCAAGAAAAAGATTTTGAAAAACTGCAGGAAGCCTTCCGGCTAAGCAACCGCCTCGTCTGCGACAATGCCCGCGGGGTGGAAGCGCAAATCACCGAAGTGCTTGAAACACTTACCAACCCGCAAGCCTTTCAGGCACAAGCGAAGATTCTTTCGGACTTGATCAAACAACGTGATTTGCTTTTGCGCGAAATGATTAACCGGAAAGCTGACCGCTAACCGCTTATTGAACAGGTACTTCAATTATGGAAATACAGTGCAAACACTGCGGCGCCACGCTGCACTACGAACCGGGAACCACCTCCCTGGTTTGCGAGTACTGCGGCAGCCGCACGGACATCAACGAAGAAGGGGCCGCTAAGGCCCAAACCCCTACCGCCAGTTACATTGTTCCTTTTGCCCTTGACCGCGACGGTGCCATCACGGCCGCCCGCAGCTACATGGCCGCCGGGTCAACAACGCCTGATGATCTCACTACCCGAGCCGAAATCCTCAACGTGAGCTTTGTCTACGTGCCGGCTTGGGACTGTTCGGGCTCGTACACCACCCATTGGAATGCCTCTTTCGGCTACGACCGGCAGGAAACGCGGCGCGTCTACAGCAACCTCAATAAGCGCTGGGAAACGCAAACGCATACCGTCACGGATTGGACGCCTCACTCCGGCACGATCCAAGACTCGTTTCGCTTCTGCTGCCCGGCCTTTTCAAACAAAGGCTTAAGGCTCGGCGAAGAAATTGCCGCCGTGGCTTTCCGCACTTCGCTTTCGGCTTGCCGTGCCTTTGACGAGGGCTACATAAACGACGTTGACGTCATCCCCTTTCAAAAGGATCCGAGCCAAGCATTCGGCTACGCGGGCGCTGCCCTGCAAAATACGATTTCGGCTCAAGTGCACGCCAACAAACTCGGCGATCGGCAAAAGGACTGGCACTGGAATACGGACTACCAACACAACCCGGCCGAATCCGTGTTTGTCCCGGTTGCCATTGTCGACTACCGCTACCAAGGCAAAGACTACTCGGCGGTGATCAACGGCCATTCCGGCCGGGACTTTCGAGGCGAGCTGCCCGTTGACTTGAAAAAAGTGAGCCTCGCAGCCGAAGCCCAAAAGCATACCCGCTTGGCAATGGTTCCGTTTTATCTTGCGGCCATCGCCTCGGTGGCGCAAATGATACTGCGCAACGATTATTCGATCTTTAGCGGCATGGTCCTTGCCGGCTTGGCCATTTCATTGATTTTCGGCTTTCTCGTACGGCGGCACGTCAAGCAGGAGATGCAAAAATTCGAAGAAACGTCGGAAAAGATCCGCCGGGCCAACCTCATTCGGGCTGAATCGGCCGATGCCAAAATCGATTTAAGCGATGCCCGAACCGCTCAGATCGTGGCCGAAAGCCAAAAAACCATAGCCCCCTACTCGCCCCGCGTTCATTTAAGCTACGGGCTTTATGTCGCAGCGGCCGTCGTTTCACTCTTTTTGTGCGCAAGCCCTGTTTCGGGGCTTTTCGGCTCCGGGGCGCCTGCCGTGCAAACGGCTTCGGCGCCGGAGGCTTCTAGCGCGAATCGCTCCGGCTCAGAGGGCGCCGTCTCCCCGCAGCGCGCACAAGCAGCGCAGGCTCCTACTTCCGGCCGGCCCTTGCTCGAGGGCACAATCTCGGGCTCAGCCAAGCAAACGGCACAAGTGGTTTTGGATTTTCTTACGCAAAATACCTACACTCGGGAAACTGCCCGCGATTTCTTTGCCATGGTGGCTCAGCTGCCCCGTCCGGCCGCTGGCGACAAGGCTTCATCGAATCGCTACAATCAGGAGGGCGTCAAGGCCTACAATGCCGGACGCTACCCGCAAGCCGTTGACGGCTTTGCGCGCGCCATTGCGGCCGATCCGAGCGATGCCGTGCTTTACGGCAACCTTGCCGTTGCCCAAATCAATGCGGGCAAAAACGGCCTGGCACTTCCTAACATGCTCATGGCCGTGGCTTTGGACTCGGGCAATAAAGACTACTGGGCAATACTTCAAAGCTTGTGCGTCGGCAGCGGCAACAACCGCTGCGCTAGCAACGCCTCGGTCCTTGCCGCAGCCTTGCCCCAATAAACAGACGGGTAAGCAAAAGCCGCCCGAAACGGACGGCCCCTGCTTGCCCGAATTGACCTTCTCAGAATCTAAAGCAATTCAATCACCCGATCAATCGTTTCCTCGGTCGTTGCCCAGCTCGTGCACAACCGCACGGCCGTATGGTGCTCGTCCACCGCGCACCAGTGCGAGACTTGCACTTTTTCTTCAAACGCCTTGAGCTTGTCGTTGTCCATGATCACAAACTGCTGGTTTGATGGGCTTTCGCTGAAAAAGCGGTACTCCTTGGCTTGAAGCGCAGCTTTCAGTTTCATCGCCATTGCTACGGCGTGACGGCTGATTTGCATATAAAGATCGTCGGTAAAGAGCGTATCAAACTGCAAGCCGATCACGCGGCCCTTGGCTAACACCGCGCCGCTTTGCTTCATGATCGTAAAGAAATTCTTAGCGTAGCGCGTGTTGGTAAAAACCACCGCTTCGCCCAACAGGGTGCCCACCTTGGTGCCGCCGATATAAAAAACGTCAGCCAAGCGGGCAACGTCTTTGAGCGTCACATCGCAGCCTTCGCTTGCCAAGCCGTAGCCCAAGCGGGCCCCGTCAATAAAAAGCGGCATGCCGTGCTTGTGGGCCACCGCGGCAATCGCTTCAAGCTCGGATAAGCTGTAAACGGAGCCGGTTTCCGTTGACTGGGAGATATACACCATGGCCGGAATGACGCCGTGCTCCCAGGAGGAGTCGGCAAACGTGCCGGTAATGTAGCGATCAAGCTCTTGGGCGTTCATTTTCCCGTCGTGCGAGGGCAGCGTAAGCACCTTGTGGCCGCCGAACTCAATGGCGCCCGCTTCGTGCCCGTTCACGTGCCCGGTCGTTACGGCAATCACGCCCTCGCAGGGGCGCAAAATGGCACGGATGACGGTGGAGTTCGTCTGCGTGCCGCCCACAAGCAAATACACCTCGGCATTCGGAGTGCCGCAGGCTTGCTTGATTTTAGCCTTGGCGCTTTCGCAGTACGGATCAAAGCCGTAGCCCACCGTACTTTCCAAATTGGTTTGAACCATCCGTTCGAGAATTTTCGGATGGCATCCTTCCTGGTAGTCGCAAGCCAGACGAATCATGGGTTTTCTCCTAAAAAATAACGCCGTTTATTTTAGCGCATACGCTTTGTCATAAAACTGTCACAAAGCCGTCATAGTAGGGTCATTCTGCCTTTTTACACTCTCGCCAAACAAATGATTTAAGAAATACATTGCTTTCTCAAGGAGAACTCAGGATGGCCGAACAGGTATCCAAGCCGAAAATCGAAGTCAAAAACTTCAATTTCTACTACGGCAATTTCCATGCTTTAAAGAATATCAATTTGTCGATCGCCGAAAATAAAGTCACGGCCTTCATCGGACCGTCCGGTTGCGGCAAATCCACGCTCTTGCGCACCTTTAACCGTATGTACGACCTCTACGACGAGCAGCGCGCCGAAGGCGAGATGTGGCTCGACGGCGAAAACATCGTCACCAAGGTTGACGGTATTGACCGCCTTCGCGCCAAAGTCGGCATGGTCTTTCAGCGTCCGACTCCGTTTCCCATGTCCATTTATGAAAACGTCGCCTACGGCGTACGTCTTTTCGAAACGCTCCCCAAGTCCGAGCTCGACGACCGCGTCGAATGGGCTTTGAAAAAAGCCGCCCTTTGGGCTGACGTCAAAGACAAATTGCAAGCCTCCGGTTTCGCTCTCTCCGGCGGCCAGCAACAGCGCCTTTGCATCGCCCGCGGTATCGCCGTCAAGCCCGAAGTGCTCCTGCTTGACGAACCGTGCTCGGCCTTGGACCCGATTTCCACCTCCAAGATCGAAGACCTGATTAACGAGCTCAAGGATGAATACACGGTTGTCATCGTCACGCACAGCATGCAGCAGGCAGCCCGTATCTCCGACTTCACCGCCTTCATGTACTTGGGCGAACTCATCGAATTCGGCGATACGCAAAAGATGTTCACCAAGCCCGACAAGAAAGCCACGGAAGACTACATCACGGGCCGTTTCGGTTAATCTGGGAGGAAAATTAGTCATGATTATGTCTTTGCAGGCGCATTTGGTGCGCCAGTACGACCAAGATATCAACGAGCTCAAGCACCTGCTCTTTAGCATGGGCGACTTGGTGCTGCAGCAAATCAATGACGCAAGCCAAGCCTTTCGCACGAGCGACATCGACCTCGCGCAAAGCGTTTGCGACCGCGATGCCGCCATCAATGCCTTGGAAGTGTCCACTGACCGTTGCGCGACCCTTTTGATTGCCAAGCACCAGCCGGCGGCAAGCGACCTTCGTTTGGTGTTCGGCATTGCCAAGATGGCCACCGACTTTGAACGCATGGGCGACCAAGCCCGCAACATCGCCAAGGCCGCCCAAACGGAAATGCCCGAAGGGCTGCTGAAGGTGCTCTCGGACACCAATATTGTGGAAACGACCACCAAGGTGGTCAACTTGGCCCTGCTTGCACTGAAAAACCTCTCGGAAACGGCCGCTGTCAATACGCTTCGCGCCGATAGCGACGTCGATAATTGCTACGTGCAAGGCATCAAGGGCATTTCCGCCTACGTTCGCGAAAATCCCAAGGACGCCGATGCCGCCCTCGTTTGCATGAATATTTTGAAAGCCTACGAACGCTTGGGAGATCACGCCACCAATATCGGCGAACACGTCATCTTTATTTTGGACGGCGAGGACATCCGCCACTTGCGCTTGGACGCCCTGCCGGAAAACCTCTCCAAGATCGGATAATAGGAGCAAGCGCTGCGATGACCGAAGCCTTCGCTGTAAGCCCCCGGGGCCTGTCGGCGAAGGTTTTTCTTTTTAAATCACGGAAATTGCCCTATCATTGTCGGATAAATTGATTTGAAAGTTGCCCATGACTGATACGAATACCGCTGCTCGCATTTTGGTGGTCGAAGACGAATCGGCCATCCGTACCCTCATTACCTTTGCTTGCGCCGGCGCCGGCTTTGAAGTGGAGTCGGTCGACTCGGCCATCAAAGCCCAGGCCATGATCGACAGCTCCATGCCCGATCTGGTCTTGCTTGACTACATGCTGCCCGAACTCTCCGGCGTTGATTGGCTCATCCAACTGCGCGAAAAACCGCAAACCCGGCATCTGCCGGTGATCATGCTCACGGCGCGCGGCAGCGAATCCGACCGCGTCAAAGGCTTAAACGCCGGCGCCGACGACTACATCGTCAAACCCTTCATGCCCCGCGAATTAATTGCCCGCATCCAGGCCGTGCTTCGCCGCTACCAGTACCAAAGCGGCGCGGGAGCCGCACCGGTTTCAACCAAAATCGTCTGCGGTCCGCTCACCATGGATGAGGCAAGCTACGAAGCCAATGTCGACGGCGTGCCGCTATCGCTTTCGGCTAAAGAATTCAAGCTGTTGCTCGTCTTTGCCAAAAATCCCGAGCGCGTTTACAGCCGTGAAATGCTCCTGTCGCTGGTTTGGGACAATGCCTATGTCGATGAACGCACGGTGGACGTACACATGCTGCGCCTGAGAAAGCAGCTGCAAGGGACCAAGGCTGAAAGCCTTCTGCAGACCGTGCGCGGCCTCGGCTACCGGGCCCACGTCGAGTAGCGCGTTTGCGGAGAGCCCGAGATTATGCCGATCAAGTTTCTGACCCCGAGGCAGCAAACGCTCCTGGCGTTGGCGGCCGTGCTAATTTTCGGCCTATTTATTTACTCGATTACCTCGCTGCAGACCGCGCTCATCTACACGCTCGTCGCGATGCTTGCGTTGGTGTGCTGGATTTGCCTGAAACTCACCGACGGATGGCTTAACGCGAACGAAGCCGACCAGCTGCGCCACGACCAGTCCAAGATCACGGCGCGCATCGACCGCTACCGCCTCTCGCTTTCTGCGCTGCCCGAAGGCGTGGTCCTGTTTCGCAAAGGCCACACCATCGAATGGTGCAATCCGGCTGCAGAAACCCATTTAGGCATCAAGCTCACGGTCCACTTGGGACTGCCGCTTAAAAGCGTGATCGAAGATCCCCGAATCGTCGACTACCTCGAAAAAGGCGATTACAGCAAACCGATCAAGGTCCGCTCCAAAGAAGTCGGGCGCGAGCTCTTGCTGTCGGCCGTCGTCGCCGACAATACCCATTTCATCATCGTCACCCACGACATCACCGAGCAGCATCGCATCGACTCCATGCGCAAGGATTTTGTCGCCAACGTCAGCCACGAGCTGCGCACGCCGCTGACGGTGGTCACCGGCTTTCTGGACATGATCATCAACGGCCCGAAGCTTGACGAGAAAACGCTTCGCGAGCAGCTCAAGCTCATGCAAGAGGAAGCTTCGCGCATGCAAAATTTGGTCAATGACCTGCTTGCCCTTTCCCGCCTTGAAAATAAGGACGACAACGATGCCGACGACCCCGAAATCGTCAGCATGACCCGTATGGTGCCCGGCATTGCCGAAGACGGTATTGCCGTCTCCCAGGGCCGCCACTTAATCGATACCCGCATCACGACCGACAAGGCCGTGCTCGGCCATGTCGATGAAATCCGCAGTGCTTGCCTGAACCTTGTCACCAACGCCGTTCGCTATACGCCCGACGGCGGCAAGATTGTCATTTCCTGGAACTACGATCCCGTGGAAAAGGCCTGCGTGTATTCCGTCAAAGATAACGGCATCGGCATTGCTAAAGAAGATATTCCGCGGCTCACCGAGCGCTTTTACCGCGTCGATAAAAGCCGCTCGCGGGAAAAAGGCGGCACGGGCTTGGGGCTGGCCATCGTCAAGCACGTGGCTATCCGCAACGGCTGCAAACTTAAGATTGAAAGCGAGCTCGGCAAAGGCTCTACCTTTAGCCTCATCTTTCCGTCCGAACTCATTGTCGACTAACGTTGCTTGGCTTGCCCCGGTTCTTTCCAACCGGGGATTTTTTTGAAATACTCTTTAACAAAGCCCGTCAGGCAGCTTTCTGCAATCGTGCTACATTGAAAGAATGTGTTAGAAAATCTCCCTGACGAAGGCTGGATATGAGCAACGACAAAAAAATTACCAAGGACATTGTGCAGACCCTGGAAATGGCCCAGGCGGCCAAGTCCGTGATTGAAGACAATGTCAAAAACCAGGAAATTACGCCCGAAGACGTAAAAAAACAGGCCGAAGCGCTTCAGACCGTCTTAAAGTCCGAACGGCCCGCCGATAAGATCAAAATCCTAAAGCTTCTCTTAAAGGAAGCCCAATTGCACGAGCAGATTTTGGGTAAGGACGATGACAAGGAAAACGAGCTTGTCGAGCACTGGGAAACGGCCGAATACCCCTATAAGCATCCGATGGACAAGAAGCGCTATAAAAAGGAGCTCTACCGCTTGCAAGTCGAATTGCTCAAGATGCAAAGCTGGGTGAAAGAAAATAACCGCAAGATCATCATTATTTTCGAAGGGCGCGATGCAGCCGGCAAGGGCGGCACGATCAGCCGCTTCATGGAACACATGAATCCGCGCGGAGCACGCATTGCCGCATTGCCGAAGCCTACCGACCAGGAGCGCGGCCAGTGGTACTTCCAGCGCTACGTGGCGCACTTGCCCAACCCGGGCGAAATCGTGCTGTTTGACCGCTCCTGGTACAACCGCGCAGGCGTTGAGCGCGTCATGGGCTTTTGCACCGACGAGCAGTACTATGAATTCTTGCGCCAATGCCCGCTTTTTGAGCAAAATCTCATCCGCTCGGACACGATCATGGTGAAGTTCTGGTTCTCGGTCACGCGCGAAGAGCAAGCCCGCCGCTTTAAGGCGCGCCGCATCGATCCGCTCAAGCGTTGGAAGCTCTCCCCGATTGATATCGCTTCGATTTCCAAGTGGGATGATTACACGCGCGCCGAAGAAGCCATGTTCTTTAGCACCAACACCAACGACAGCCCCTGGATCGTCATTAAAAGCGATGACAAGATGCGGGCGCGGCTCAATGCAATCCGCTACGTGCTCTCGGTCGTCCCCTATGACAACAAGGACGAAGAGGCGATTGGCAAGGTCGATCCGCTGATTTTGTCGCGGGCTAATGTCACCGGCAATATCACCAAGATTTTTAAGTCGCCGGAAAAGAAAGGCAAGGACAAAGAAAAAGACAAGGATAAGAAATAATCGACTTTGAGTGAGCGCGCCCTGCCGGGCGCACCCTCTATGGCGGAAATCCCCGGCCGTGGCCGGGGATTTCTTATCGGCCGTTTATTTTAGGCCTTCTTGTTAGCCAAGAGCTCAATAATCTTGAGCGTGACTTCAAGCGAAGCAATAAAGCTCGGGATCGGCAAAAATTCGGCATAGCCGTGGGCGTTGTGAGCGCCGGTAAAGTAGTTGGGCGTAACCAAGCCGCGGGCGGTCAAAGCAGAACCATCGGTGCCTCCGCGCATGGCCACGACCTTCGGCTCGATATTCAAGGCCTTTAAGGCTTCGCACATCAGGTCGACCGGATAGCGGTTGTCTTCGGTCAGGCCGCCGGAAATGTTGCTGTAGACGTCTTCGATATCCACGTGGATCTTGGCCTTCGGGTAGCGCTTTTGCACCAAAGCCACCGCGCTCATCACATAGTCCTTGCGGGCGGCGTAGGCGGCGTTGTCGAAGTCGCGGATATTGATTTGGACATGCGCGCGCGCCGGATTGCTCGTCATGTTCTTAAACCAGAAGTAGCCTTGCTTGCCGTCGGTGTTTTCCGGCGTCTCCAAGCGATTGAAGTTGGCAATCAAGTCCACGGCCACCAGCAACGGATTGACCATCACGCCCTTGGCGGCCACCGGGTGCGTCGTCACGCCTTCGATATCAATATGCACTTCGCCGGCGTTATACGTTTCGTAAACGATTTCACCCAATTCATTGCCGTCGATCGTATAGGCAAAGTCAACCTTGAATTTATCCAAGTCAAGAAGCTTTGCGCCTCGCAAGCCCGTTTCCTCGTCGGGAACAAAAGCCACGCGAATGTCGCCGTGGGGGCGGCCTTCGGTAAGCAGCACTTCAAGCATTTGCATCACATTGGCCACGCCGGCTTTGTTGTCGGCACCCAACACGCTCGTGCCGTCGGTAAAGATGATGTCTTGGCCGACATATTTCTTCAGTTCGGGGTGATCGGCAACACGAATCCAAATATCCTTTTCCTTATTGAGGCAAACATCGCCCCCTTCGTAATGGATGACTTGCGGATGCACGTCGGGGGACAAGCCGACATCGACCGTATCCATATGCGCCACAAAACCGACGCTGGGAACGCCCTGCACCGTCGCAGGCAAGTACCCCGTCACAATGGCATGCTCGTCAATGCTGACATCCTTTAAGCCGAATTGCTTCAAGCCGGCCTCGAGCACGCGCGCCATAGCCCACTGCGAATCGCTACTGGGAACTGCCTTGGACTTCGGGTCACTTTGGCTGGAGACGGCGAGGTAGCTTAAGAAACGTTCCACCAACGCTTGGTTGCGTGATTGCTGATCCATATAGATACCCTCCATGAAAAAATGTAAAACACACGTCTTATACTATAGCTCTAATTAATCGCAAAAAGTCCTGCCGAAGACCGATTCGACAGGACTTTTTAGCTTTTTAAGGACGGCTGCGCAGCCCTTAACAATTATTGGCGGGCAATCTTGCGCTGAGCGCGGTTACGGATGATCAAAGCGATCATGTTCAAACCCAAAACCATCGCCACGAGCAGCAAAGCCGTAGCGTACTGCAGCGGCCGGGTTTCCTCGACATTGACGCTGGAAGTAGCCAACACGTAGATGTGATACGGCAGACTCATCACCGGATCGAAAATGGAACTGCTCATCTTCGGGGTGAAGAACACCGCCGCCGTATACATGATGGCGGCCGTTTCACCGGCAACACGCGAAAGCGCCAAAATGTTGCCCGTCAAAATGCCCGGCAAGGCCGCCGGCAAAATGATCTTGAAGATCGTCTGTTTTTTGCTCGCGCCCAAAGCAAGGCTTGCTTCGCGCCAGGATTGCGGAACTTGGTTTAAAGCCGCTTCGGTCGTATTGATCACGATCGGCAACGCAAGCACGGCCAAGGTGAAAATACCGGAAATCAAGCTCACGCCGAATCCGCACAACGTCACGAAGAACGTCAAGCCGAAAAGGCCGAAAATCACCGAAGGCACGCCCGAGAGGTTCGACACGGCCAGACGCACGCCGCTCACAAAGCGCCCCGATCCGCCGTACTCGGTCAAGTACACGGCTGTTGCGACGCCCAAAGGCAGCGCGATAATCGTGGCTCCGACCGCCAAGAAAAAGGTGCCGACAATGCAAGGCCAGACGCCGCCCTTGGTCATCATGTCGCGAGGCGAATCAAAGACGAATTCCCAGGACAAGGCTGGCAAGGCGTTGTAGACCAAGTACAGAATGATCGCCACGATCACGCCGGCATTCACGAGCGTTGCCAAGCGCATTAAGTTGACGCCGATTGTCTGGTTCAGATAGCGTCCGCTTGAAGAACGTTGAGTTGACATATCGCTTCCTCCTTAATGCTTGCCGCCGATTTGGAACTTCTTCGTCAAGAAGAAGGCCGCCGCGTTAAAGATAAAGGTCGTAATGAAAAGCACGAGGCCCGTGGCAAACAAGGCATAGTAGTGGGTCGAGCCCACAGCCGCTTCAGCCATTTCAGCCGCGATGGAGGCCGTCATGGGACGCAACGGATCAAATAAGCTTTCCGGAATGATGGCTGCGCCGCCGGCGACCATCAACACCACCATGGTTTCGCCCAAAGCACGGGAGATGCCCAGCATGATGGCCGTACCGATACCGCCTAAAGCGTAGCGAAACTGCACCTTGTAGAGCGTTTCCCAGCGGGTTGCGCCCAAGGCCAGGCTCGCTTCGGCCAAAGCTCCCGGAACGTTGCGCAAGGCGTCTTCGGAAATGGAGCAAATAAAGGGCACGCACATCAGGCTCAGCATGATGGAGGCGTTGAGCCAGTTCAAGCCCGAATCCAATCCGAAAGTCTCCTGCAGCCACGGCGCCACGAGCACCATGCCCAAGAAACCGATAATGACCGAAGGCAAAGCCGCCAACAGTTCGATGGCCGGTTTGACGATACTACGAACTTTGGGGCTTGCAAAGTAAGCCAGATAGGCTGCCGTCAAGAGGCCCATGGGAAGAGAGATGAGCGTGGTCGTTGCCGCTACGGCAAGACTCGCTACCAACAATGCGCCGATTTCATAGTCAGGGTTCGGTCCCGTCGGATACCATTCCGTACCGAAAAGGAAGGTAAAGAGCGGAACGTCTTTGAGCAAAGGCAAAGCTTGCGAAAGCAGAAAAACCAAAATAGCAGCCAAGGCTACGATGGAAAGCATAGCGATGGCTGCTAATTGTTTTTCAAACCCTTCTCGACGACGAATGACTTTTTCACTCATATTAGATACCGAAAGGGTTTAAGGACGATTACTTGCGGGGAAGCGGAACGAAACCGACTTCCTTCACGGAAGCTTGACCGTCAGCAGACAAAGCGTAGTCGATCAACTTCTTGGAGTCGCCTTGCGGTTGGCCGTTCGTGAAGAGGTACAGTTCGCGAGAAAGCGGCCATTGGCGCGTTTCAGCGGTCTTCATCGTGGCTTCCATGCCGGCGATCTTCAAGCCCTTGACGTCCTTGACAAGATAGCCCAAGCCAACGTAGCCGATGGCGTTCGGGTTCTTGGCAACCGTTTGCAACACGGCGCCGTTAGAGGCTTGCAGCAGGGCGCGTTGTTGGACGCGTTCGCCATGCATCACCAAAGATTCCCACGTTTCGAACGTGCCGGAAGAAGAGTCGCGGCTCACCACCGTGATACGGGCATCGGCACCGCCGACATCCTTCCAGTTGGTGATACGGCCGGCGTAAATGTCACGGATTTGATCCAAGGTTAAATCAGCCACCTTGTTGTTCGGATGAACCACAGGAACGATGGCATCGATAGCCACAACGAAACGCACGGCTTCGCCGCCGTTCTTCTTAACGGATTCGGCTTCTTCGGGCTTGATGTCACGGCTGGACATGGCAACGTCCGTGGTCTTTTCAATCAAAGCCTTAATGCCGTTGCCGGAACCACCGCCGGAGATGGAAACTTGAATGTCCGGGTTCTTCTTCATGAACGTTTCGCTGATCTTTTGCATGGCGGGCAAAACCGTGGTCGAGCCGTTGACTACAACCGTGCCGGCTTGGGCAGCAATGCTAGCCAAACCGATGCTCGTGGCAACCAACATAGAAATAAGAGTACGTTTCATTTTTGCAGTTCCTTCTATTAAGGGTGTTATGTTTCTAAGTCGTTTGAAACTTGATGCGTATTGTGAGCCGAGGTTGTGAATGAAGCGTGACAGGTTTATGACATTTTTATGACATCGGTTTTGCCAACCCCTATATACCATTATGGGTATACAATCTTGAAAGAAATCGCTTTTTTCTAATCCGGTTACCGTTGCGTCCGGTGTAACCGGCGCTTCTGGCGGCAATAAGCGTCTGCCGGCGGGGCCGATGCGAGGTGGCTTGATTTTTAGATAAGAGCGTGGCAGAATTTGAGCTCTTACGTGGGGACGTAGCTCAGTTGGTAGAGCGCTGCGTTCGCAATGCAGAGGTCGGGAGTTCGACCCTCCTCGTCTCCACCACTTCTTTATCTGCCCGTGTGCGGATGCCAGCTTAAATTTCCCAATTCTTATATTAGATTGACCGGCTTTTTCGTTTTTCGCTTGCCGTCATTGTTTGCCCTGGGGCAATCCGTTTTTCGAATCTCACGGCCTCTTCAAAGAAGGCCAAAACACACAATAATCAATAAAAGCGTGATCTCTATCACATAATTATTAATAAAAGTGTGATTTTTCCCACATAATTATTGATAAATAGACGTGGAACTTAAAATTGACTGTGTAAAGCAACGATCATCCAAAGGAAATGTCATGCGACAGTTTATAACGGAAAAACTGCTGGATTGGAAAAACTCGCCTTACCGCAAGCCGCTGATCGTTAAAGGTGTTCGACAAGTCGGGAAAACATGGATACTTAAAGAATTCGGCCGACAACACTATGAAAATGTGGCCTATTTTAATTTCGACGAAAATGAAGAATATCGGCAGTTCTTTTCGCTTAGCAAAGATGTCAATCGACTCTTGCAAAATCTGATGTTTGCGAGCGGACAAAAGATCATGCCGGATAAGACGCTTATCATTTTCGATGAGATCCAGGAATGTCCGGAAGCCCTAAATTCCTTAAAGTATTTCTGCGAAAACGCTCCGCAATACCATATCGCCTGCGCGGGTGCGCTTTTAGACATCGCTCCGTCAAAACCTTCTGCTTTTCCTGTTGGCAAAGTCAATTTCTTGCCGATGGATCCCATGACCTTTTCGGAATTTTTGCTCGCAAACGGCGACAGTCACCTGCTATCGTACCTGGAAAGTATTCAAGAACTCCAACCCATTCCGGAGGCCTTCTTCAACCCGCTTTGTGAAAAGCTGAAAATGTACTATGTCACGGGCGGCATGCCGGAGCCCATACTGATGTGGACACAAGCTCGCGATCTTAAAGCTGTCCAGGAAACACTCTCGGCCATCATTCAGGCCTATGAAAGAGATTTTGCCAAACATCCGAAAAGTAGCGAATTTCCGAAAATTTCCATGATCTGGAAATCCATTCCCTCGCAACTGGCAAGAAAAAACAAAAAATTTCTCTACAAAGTCGTCAAGCCAGGCGCGAGAGCAAGAGAATACGAAGACGCTCTGCAATGGCTCGTTGATGCTCAACTAGTCCATAAAATTTTCCGAAGCACCGCCCCCGGGTTACCGCTATCGGCCTATGACGATCTATCGGCCTTCAAAATCTATTTGGTTGATGTCGGCTTGTTAAGGCAATTAGCTCAATTAGCACCCGGCGCCTTCAGCGAAGGCAATCGTCTGTTTCAGGAGTTCAAGGGAGCCTTGACCGAAAATTTCGTTCTGCAAACGCTTTTAACCCAATTTGAGGTTACGCCACGATACTGGAGCCAAAATAATCCCCCCTATGAAGTGGATTTTCTTATTCAGCGCGGCAACGATATTTTTCCGGTTGAAGTCAAAGCAGAAACGAACGTGAGCGACAAAAGCTTGAAAAAATTCAAGGAGCTTTTCGGTGATAAAGTTAAATTAAGAGTTCGTTTTTCGCTCGAAAATTTGAAACTGGACGATGACTTACTAAACATTCCTCTATTCATGGCCGACTTCGCCGACCGGTTAATCGGCTTGGCCTTACACGAACTGAACCTGACTTCACCTGATAAAAAGCTAGCCGACTGATTGTTTTGCCGCTGGCGAAAGCGTAGCATCAACGCATTGGCTTATTCTTGCCCCGAGTGTGTTATGACCGAATTATTGTGCTACAGCGACTTGTCCGAACTAAAGGCTAAGGTATTAGCTTGCACTGCTACGGACGACGGCCTTTGGGCCGTCACTTTGGACAAAACGATTTTTCATCCCCAAGGAGGCGGCCAGCCATCCGATGCCGGCACACTCAACGGCGAGCCGCTCATTAAAGCGATTCACACGGAAAACGGCATCGTGCACTTGGTTGCTTCCGCCATCGAAGGCGAAGTTCTCTTGAAGCTTGATGCTCGAGTGCGCCTGTTGCACTCCCGGCTTCATTCGGCCGGCCACTTGATCGGCTATGTCGGCGATCTCAAAGGCTGGCACGCCTACAAAGGCAACCATTTTCCGGGCCAAGGCAAGGTATCCTTTAGGCCGGATGTCGAGACCCTCGCTAACTTGTCACTGCCAGGCGCAGAGGCTTTGCAAAACGAAGTCAACGAATATGTCCGAGAAGCCTTGCCTTTTAACGAAACCTGGGAAGGACAAAAGCGCTCGGTCACTTGGGGCGATTTGCCGGCCTACGCTTGCGGCGGAACTCATGTCAAAAATACCGCCGAGATCGGCACGATCCTCATCTCCAAAATAAAATGCAAGAAAGGCGAAATCAGCGTTTCGTATCACTTGGAAAACGAAAAGTCCTAATATTTTGTTTTCAAAAAGAAAAACACGCTTTGTTGATTCCAAACTCGGAATTATCCAAAGCGTTTTCACATTTTATCCACAGGACTGTCCACGATTTTTGTGGATAACGGATGTTTTTTCCACAGAGTCTAGCGACAAGAGGAAGTGACGCCATCGACACTTCCTCTTTTGTTGCCCGAACGACTTTTCTTTAGAAGAGCCAATTAGCACTCATCTGGGCGGAAACACCGTTACGGGTTCCGACGTAGCCGTTCATGCCAAGATTGAGCTCAAAATCTTTCGGAGTATTAAGGTAAGACCAACCGGCCGTGATAATGCCGGTGCCGCCCTCAATATCACTGGCGTTCAAAGTGAGTTCGCCTTCATGGTCTCGGGCCGAGCCTTCGGCTTTACCCTTGATCACATGCTCATAGGTGATACCGAAATACGGACGCGCCGTTTCGCTATAGGCATATTCAAAGAGACTGCCGACTTGCACTCGGTGCAAATTCAAAGCATCGTATGCAAAAGTAGCACCTTTGGCCTCACCAATGGCGGCCTGGTTGTACGTTTCCTTTTCACGACCGTCATAGAAGTAGGAAACGAAGGGCCTGGCGCGCAAATTGTCCGTCAAAGCCAAATCGAAATGGGCGCCGACGTGTGCTCCCCAATAGCCGCTTGAACGGTCAAAGTCCGTGGCTTGGCCCAAAAGGTTCACGCCGTAGTGGTTTTCCAACACGCCGCCCTTCAAGTACCCGGTCAGACGGACATAGAAAGGCGTTTGCCAATTGCCATAAACACCCGCGCCCACGTAATTGTGCCGCCCGGAGCCGCTTTGGCTTGCCCCGTCAACCGAGGTGCGCGTATCGTAGTTTGCATGACCGATTTCTATAAACGGACCGAAGGAAAGGCTTTCCATGTTGATATTCCAGCCCAACAAGGCCGAGTACACATCCGCTTCAAGTCGCGTCTTGGTGTCATAGTTCCAAGTACCGGCTCGTGCGGCCGCAAAGGGCCCATCCATCCGGGCACTGTTCCGAGACTTCAACGCGGATTCGATTAAAAGATCATCAGCCGAGAAAAGCGAAGCGGCTACAGAAAGCGACGATTCCATCAAAGCATCCGTTGCCGGATTCACCGTATCCGGCTTCGGGGGATTCGGCGTCGGGTCAATTGCGCCGTCCTCAATGGAAATTTGCAGCTTCTTATCACCTTCGCCAATGATCAAGTCATAATCATCCTTGCTGATAGTGTTTTGCTTTATACGCACTAAGGAAGCAGCTTGTTGCAATGTCATGTCCTGCTTCAGAGCACTCAAGTCCTCTGCAGAAGTCAGCAAATTACCATCCGAATCGGCAAATCCTGCAGCCGAATTGATCAATGTATAGACGCCCGGCTGCAGCTGCAAGTCACTTGAAGCAATGGCGACGGTTGTTTGATTGTCCCCACTCGGCTGAATCTCCACAGGCAGCGTTCCGGTCACGTTAATGAAAGCCTCCTGAGAATCAACCCAACTCTGATTTAAAATAAATTCGTAATGTTGGAAGCCGCCGAGGTTAGCAGTGTCTAAAACACTAGCTGTGGTCAGACGATTGTTATTTATATACCCTTGGTGAGCTATCGCACCGCCCATCAAGGCAGTCATTTGGATACGGTTGTTATCTGCACCGCGCACATTTTCCCCGATAATAACGTGATTATTCTCTGCCGTCGCAGTACCAAGGGCATCACTGACGACATTGCCCCCAATGATTAGAGCAGTGTTCGATACCGTTATTTCACTGACTTCGATCGTATTGTTGTCTGCGCTTCCGGAAGGAACACTTGATCCATAAAGGCTCATATCGTTAAAACTAGCATTCGATATGCTTACTTCGTTTGAGGAGGTCTCGCCGGATTGACTGGTCGAACCGAAAGCCGCACCGTAAATATTGGCTGTCAAAAAGGAAGCGTTGTTTATCGTAACTCGATTCTGTTTAGCGGTGCTGACGGCATTATCGCCCCAAACATAGGCCCCCCGAATTTCAGCATTATTGAAATCCGCGTTTTGAATAAGGATTTCGTTATTATCAACGTGCTTTTCCGTGCCGTCTTTTGAATATAGAGCCCCGCCGTAAAGAGCTGTCTTTGCACCCGAGCTGACCGCTTTGATTGAGGATCTCTTATCTGAAGCAGTTCCCCCAACAAACAAATGATTGCCAGAGGCCGAGATTGTATCAACGGCCCTATTAGACATTCCGCCAACAATAACAACATTAGAGCCAGCATTGATATTCGTATCCCTTAAGATGGTTGTATTGCCATCCGCTTTATGCCCAGCTAGGGCAGCTCCAACAGTCAAAGCCTCCGTACTCTCAGGAGAAATAATATTCGTGTCAACAACTTCAAGCCAATTATTCGTAATAGCTGAAACATTGGATACAACAAAAATACCCGCCGTATTGTTTCCTGTTCCCTTGGGATTAACCCATAACTCGCTCCCCTCAATGTACACAACATTATGATCTGCCACTGTATCTGCTGCGTATCCTTGGACTCCATAAATAGAGCCAGCTTCCAAAGAACTATTTTCTATCCATAACGCATTGTGATTAGCCTGCGTAGCGGAGGCCCCTTTGAAAATCATGACACTACCAATCTGGACAAAATTCTTTTCGCTATCGGATTTTGCCGAATCCATCTGAATAGAAACATTCTCTAAGTACGTTGTGTTATGTTCTACATTTTCTGTTTGCATGTATACAGACAGCGCAGCTACTGCCATCCCGGGCCTATCATTGGAAGCCACATTGAAAGATGCATTGCGGATAATAGTTTGGTTGTCAGAGCCTCCTCCTTTGGATACGGCCGCCGCCGCTATCGTAGCGACCAGCCCCATTTGGGCAGGACTCTCACCCGCATACGTAACAGTATTTGAGTGACCTTTATCGTTTAAATCGATAAAAAGTCTATTGCCATCTGCACGACCGGAGGCCATGGCACCGGAGTTGATATATCCGTTATGATTGGAATAAGCGTAGACCAGACCATTGACCGAATCAAATGACGTCACAATCAATGTCTGATTATTAGACTTGGTCCAACTGGAGCCATCAAAAAAACCTACCAAGCTTTGAGCAACATCGTAATCATTCTCACCCGGGACGGCTATTTCTTGAATTAGATTAGATTCTTTTCCAGTGTACTGTGTGCATCCTTCTCCAGAGCAAGTCGCATTTAAATTCAACTGCAGTGCATCAAACTGATCCCCTATCGTACTATCAATGGAAAGATCCCCAGTCGGGTAATTAACAGCAGCGTTGGCTGAGAGGGATAACGTTAAAAGTGTGGCTACGGTAATCGGCTTTAAGCTGTATCGTGCGGCTCTCATTTTCTCTCCTTAGTCAAGTTGGAGTTAAATTCAGTAAGGAAAATGAGAGCTGTAAACAACCTCGCCCATTTCATTTTCAGTTACTGAAAGTTGTTGAAATGGTCTCGAGGTTTAATAAGACAGTTTATGGGGGAAATACAATATATAGATTGCCCCCCCCCGAGCGATATATATTTAGTGTAATTTGATGTTTTCTTTAAAAATAGAGAGGGCAAAGTACTGATTTTGCTATGCCTAATTATTTCGCCGGACTTTCAAAAATATTCCCCGGCATTCGCCAAGCAAACACGAACCGATGCGCTCAAGCCTTAGCCGCACTTTACATCGAAGAGCATTCCCAAAAAATATTCCCCGTTATTCACTTTTTAGGGGATATCTGTATTGTCTTGTTTTTCAAAGGAAAAAATAAATCCCTCGGAGTTATTCAAACGTTATCCCAATCGTTTTCACAATTTGTCCACAGGGCTTTCCACTTTTTTTGTGGAAAAGATCGAGTTTTTTCCCAGACCCTTCAAGCATCGAAGGACGCGAAACTAAGCAAGATTGCTTATTCCGCCTTAGGATATAACCTAATGTCATTTCACCTCGGCGGCGATGGGTGATAACATGGACCGAAGCGGCAACCTTACAAAGGGTGGTTTGCCGCGCCTAATGCCGGCTTATTCATGAGCCGGCTCCCTGTAAAAATCGGACTGCGCTCCCTTTCCTTATTCTTTATTAACCCGCGCAGGATCGAACCTAAAACAAAGGATAGAGGCATATGAAAATCAGGAAAATTGCTTTGGTGGCAGCCGCGGCGCTCGCTCTTGCCACGCTGGGCGGCTGCAGTGACGACTCGCAGCAAAGCGCCCAATCCCCTGCTAACGCAGCCACTGTTATCGGTCTTGTTCAGCTCGTTGAACACCCCGCCTTGGATGAAGCCAACCGCGGCATCGTCGATGCCGTCAAAGAGCGCGGCCTCAAGGTCGAATTTGACCAGCAAAATGCGCAGGCCGACCAATCCAACCTCGGCAATATTGCGCAACGCTTTGTTTCGCAAAAGTATCCCCTGATTTTTGCCATTGCCACGCCGGCAGCTCAAACGATGGCCAATGCAACGGACTCAACCCCCATTGTGGCCACGGCCGTCACCGACTTTGAAGTTGCCAAACTGGTGAAATCAAGCCAAAAGCCCGGCACCAATGTCACGGGTTCCTCGGACTTGAACCCGGTAGCCGAGCAGGTGCGCCTCATGCTCAAATTAGTGCCCGACGCTAAAACCATCGGCACGATTTATAACAGCTCGGAAATCAATTCCCAATACCAGGTGAAGATTCTTAAAGAAGAACTTCAAAAGCAAAATCTCAATTTAATCGAGTTGACCGTCTCCTCCGTCAACGACGTGCAGCAAACCGCCCAAAGCATGATCGGCAAGGTCGATGCCATTTACGTGCCGACCGACAACATCATCGCCTCTTCCATGCCGGTGCTCACGAAAATTACGATGCCGGCTAAGATTCCCGTCATCACCGGTGAAGAGGGCGGCCTGCAAGGAGGCGGCCTCGCAACCGTCGGCGTTGACTACTACAACTTGGGCCGTATCGCGGGCGAGATGGGCGCAGACATTCTCGAAGGCAAATCCAAGCCCCAAGACATGCCGATTCGCTATCAAACGGAATTTAAAGTAAAGATTAACCAGGCGGTGGCCGAAACCTTAGGGATCACAGTGCCCGAAGATCTAGCCAAGAACGCCGAGCTTGTCCGCTTCTAATCAGCGCGAAAACCGACCCGGAAGGCCCTCGCTTCGGTCTTTCGGGCCTTTCGTTATCCACTCAGGTACACAGACATGATTGACATTCTTATTCCGACCGTCGCCCAAGGGCTTTTGTGGGCTCTCTTGGCGCTCGGCGTTTACATCACCTTTCGCGTTTTGGATATCGCCGACCTTTCCGTGGAAGGCTCTTTTCCGTTGGGCGCTGCCGTTGCGGCCAGCGCCCTGGTGGCAGGCTACGGACTGGTGACCGCCTTCGTGCTGGCTACCATTGCGGGCGCCCTAGCCGGCGTTGTGACCGGCTTTCTCACAACCCAATTGCGCATCCCCGCTTTGCTTGCCGGCATCTTGACCATGATCGGGCTGTATTCGGTAAACCTTCACGTCATGGGCAAGGCTAACATTGCGCTGCTGCGCGTTGATACCGTCTTTACCTATGCCGAATCCTTCGGTCTGATGCCTTCGATGGCGATGTTTGCGGTCGGCATTGTGGCCGCCGTGGCCGTCGGCTGCATCATGTATTGGTTTTTCGGTACGGAAATCGGTACGGCCATTCGGGCAACGGGCTGCAACACCCAAATGGCCCGCGCCCAGGGCGTGAACACCAACCGCATGATCGTCTCCGGCCTTTTGATCAGCAACGCCTTGGTGGCCTTATCTGGCGCCTTGGTGGCCCAGTCCAACGGCTTTGCCGACGTGGGCATGGGCACCGGCACCATCGTGATCGGCCTGGCCTCGGTCATCATCGGTGAAGTGCTCTTCGGCACAAGAAGCTTCAAGAACTGCTTGATCTCCGTCATACTCGGCTCCATCGTGTACCGCTTGGTCATTGCACTGGTTTTGCAAATGGGCATGCCGCCCAACGACTTGAAGCTCTTTACGGCGATTCTGGTGGCCGTGGCTTTGTCCATGCCGCTTATTCGCGAAAAGTTTCGCCAACGTAAAACGCAAGCGCCTTAATCCCCCGGGAGAGACATCATGCTGATCGTTAAAAACATTCACAAAACCTTCTTTCCCGGCAGCGTCAATGAGAAAAAGGCGCTCCAAGGGGTCAATCTCACGCTCGAAGACGGGGACTTTGCCACGGTCATCGGCTCCAACGGCGCCGGAAAGTCGACGCTTTTAAATGCCGTCGCCGGCGTTTTCCCGATTGACCGCGGAAGCATTGAAATTGACGGCGTTGACATTACCCATATGCCCGAACATGAACGGGCCAAGTATATCGGCCGCGTTTTCCAGGATCCGATGCGCGGCACCGCCGGCCGCATGATGATTGAGGAAAACCTCGCCATGGCGAGCCGCCGCGGCAAGCGCCTGGGGCTAAAGTGGAGCTCCCAACCCGAAGACATCGCCCGCTTTCGCGAAGCGCTCAAAGAGCTTGACCTCGGACTTGAAGACCGCATGAGCGCGCACGTCGGCTTGCTCTCGGGCGGCCAGCGCCAAGCCGTTACGCTTTTGATGGCTACACTCGTACGGCCGCACCTGTTGCTGCTTGACGAACATACGGCCGCCCTGGATCCGAAAACGGCAGAAAAAGTGCTCAACCTCACGGAACGGTTGGTCAATACGCACAAGCTCACAACGCTCATGATTACTCACAACATGCGCGACGCTTTGCGTTTCGGCAACCGGCTCATCATGATGCACGCCGGAAAAATTGTGGTTGATGTCCGAGACGAGGAAAAAAAGAACCTCACCGTACCGGACCTTCTCGCCCTCTTTGAAAAGGGCGCCGGCGAAATCAGCGACGAGATGCTCTTGGGGTGATTGCCCGTGCTCCTCTGATACCTCACCTCCCCGCCTGCCAAACCGGGCGGGGCTTTTTTTGCAACTTCACTTCCTCCCCCTTTGCCTCTTGTCTGTAATACAATGGTTTCAATTCCTTCTTGTGCAGAGGCAGTGACATGTCCAAAAATATAAAAAACCGCCTATGCGGTGCCTTGAGCATTCTTTCTTTGTGCGTTTCAGGCGTTGCCGTCGGGCAAACGCCCGATTACAACACTGACGAAGAGAAGCAGCAGTTAAACCAGCTTGCTATCGTTGCGGACCAAAACACGGTAGAAGCTTGGGCGAAGCTCAATCCGAAAGTCCCCCAATCCACCGAAGAGTTGATCTCGCAATTTATGCGCTATGCCTACTATCAATATTCCACCAAGCACGCCGCGCTTTTTGAGTCTTTGCTCAAACGCGACTGGGAGTATTTCACCGAGTGCATCGTGATGAACCCCTTGAAGAAGCAAAACTGGGGCGGCTACGACGCCGGTTACACCACTGATAAGGATTTGGAGCATTTTTACCTACTCTACGGCATCGCGGGCAAGCGCGCTTGGGGCACCAATATTGCCGGGATGGAACAATTGAAAGCCGACTGGACTGCGATTTTTAAGGCCTACCCGAATATCGACCAATATAAAACGAACGAGCTGATCCAGTACCACCCGTATAACTTTGCTTTGAGGGCTTTCGGTCCCCGCTACAATCGCTGCGTTAATCGCGTGGGCCGGATCTTGGTGGAACTTCGCAAGCAAAACGCCTTTAACGCCGATCCTTTAAATAAGGCCAAGGGACTCACTTATCAATGGAAAATGGATCAGGTGTTTACGCCGATGACGAAAACCTCTCTTGAGGAAATTTTAAGTCCCAAAGAAGACTACACGGCGGCTGTTTTGAAGTATTCGACGCAGCCCCTACCGTAAGCCTTATTGCCTTTTATCCTGATGTGCCGGCCGTGTTTTATACGCTTGCCGGCCTTTTTGTTGCTCTCAAGGACTGCTCTCTCAAAAAACTCGTCATTATTGGGCCAATCGAAAATTAAGCCTTGCCGAGCCCGCCCCCAAGGCCTTCGCCAAGCCTGAGGTCTGATCAATTCGGCCCAAAACGGTGTAGCGGTAGCTTGTTGAAAAGCTCTTGTAGAAGATTACTAAACAATCCGAACCAAACAGCATCAAGTCACCTTCTTGAATCGTTTTCGGGGCCGTCTCCTGCACCGGCAGGCTCTCATTGAGGTACACGTATTTCTCGTTGCCGTTGAGTTCAGACATCTCGTATGTAGCGGGCAGACGTTTTAGAAGTGCCCGCGTCGCAGCACAATCGCGCAATGTCGCTTCAAAGGTTCGGCCGTTTGCTTCAATAACTATTTTGCTCATCTCGCTTCCTTTCTAAAACCGTCTACGGCGCAAAAATAGCGCAAATAGATTTCGTTGATGCCGCACACAAAGTACTCTCTTCGTTTTCAATACTCAAGTGTTACTGCTTCATACTGTTTAAAGCACCGCCCCGGGCATCAGGCTTAGCAATTTGGGTTAAAATCAAGTCCGTTTTGATTAGGAAGCCAACATCATGCCGGAATCGAGTTCTTCTTCGGAAAAGAAAAAGCCGCTAAATCCCTTCGTGAGCCTGCTGCTTAAGCTCAATGTTGCTTTAGCCGGTCTCATTGCCTATGTGTTCGGCTACTTTTGGAGCGGTTTGCGCGACTATCCTGACAAGACGCTCGCCGACATCTATGCGCTTACCTTTGTGGACAATGCGCTTACGACTCAGCTCGCCATTGAAGCACTTGCCGTGCCGCTCATTGCCGTTGCCATTTCCTCCATTGTCTACAAAGCGGCCAAGCGTTGGATTTTCCCGGTGTGGTTCATCCTTTGCACGTACGCGATCGTCGTATTTGTGGGTTACGCCCTTTACGCCGGACAAAACCAGTTCTACGACGTTTTCAGTCTTTTCGACTACCTCTCCTAAACGAACTGCCGGCCCTCAAAAAAAGCCCCCTGCGCTTGGCAAGGGGGGGCACATTTAGCCCACGTTGTCAAGTGATAAATGCGTAGACAAAAAAATCTCTGGCACCGGTTTACGGCAGCCATGCAATCCATTCCAAACAAACGAATTCGTTGGCGAAGCAGACGGGCATTAGC
>DVNT01000025.1 GCA_018714185.1 Candidatus Aphodousia gallistercoris
GATCGGCGTCAAGGACGGACAGCTCTCGGTTGAAATCGCAGGCCCCTGGCTGCACACCATTCTCTTTGAAATTCCCGTGCTTGCCATTATTAACGAAACGTACTTCAAGCACGTTGCACCGCACTTGGACAAAACCGAAGGGCGCCGGCGCTTGGATAAGAAAATCCAAATGGTCGAAGATGAGCCCGATAACAGCCTCCTGAGCTTGTCGGACTTCGGAACGCGACGGCGCTTTTCCCGTGCTTGGCAGCAGGAAGTGCTCGAGACGCTCATGCGGCGCATCCCGCACCAGTTTGCCGGCACGAGCAATGTCTATTTTGCAAAAGAGCTTAATTTGGTTCCCATGGGGACAATGGCTCATGAGTACTTGCAAGCGTGTCAGGCTCTCGGCCCCCGCCTTCGCGACTCGCAAACCTATGCCTTTGAAATGTGGGCCAAGGAGTACCGCGGGGATTTGGGTATCGCCTTAACCGATGTGTACGGCATTGAGCCTTTCCTGAAAGACTTTGACATGTACTTCTGCAAGCTCTTTGACGGCGTGCGCCAAGATTCCGGCGACCCGATCAGCTGGGGCGAGCGCATGATCGAACACTACAAGGCCAACCGGTGTGATCCGCGCACGAAAACGTTTATTTTCTCCGATAGCCTTACCTTTGAGCGCATGCTGATGCTTTACCGGCGCTTTAAGGGGCGCGTGAAGCTCGGTTTCGGGGTGGGAACGAACCTCACCAACGACTTGGGGCCGGAGCCCTTAAATATTGTGATCAAGATGGTTCGGGCCAACGGCCAGCCCGTGGCGAAGATTTCCGATACGCCCGGCAAGAGCTTGTGCGATGACCCGCAATACTTGGAATATTTGAAAAAGGTTTTCGGTATGGATGGGAAATAAGCATAAATACCGAGCTACATAGCAAAAAATTAATCAAATTTTTTGTAAAATCCGAAAGAGTTTTTATTTTAAATCAAAAAAAGGGACTGCAAAAATGAAAAAAATACTCACAGCAGCCGCTTTAGCGTTTTTACCCGGTTTGGCCAGTGCTGCCGGATTAAACGGTAGCGAGCTGTCTCTTTGGTGGGCGTTGCCGTTTGCCGGCATTTTGCTGAGCATTGCTTTGTGCCCGTTGATCGTGCCGAATTTCTGGCATCACCACTTCGGCAAAGTGGCCGTCTTCTGGGCCCTGTGCACGGCGGTGCCGCTTTTCGTGCTCTACGACGCATCCACGGCCACGAGCGCCCTAGCCCATGCCGTGATCGGTGACTATTTGCCCTTTATTATTTTCGTCGGCGTGCTCTTTGTGGTGGCCGGCGGCATTCACATCCGTTCCTCCTTCTTGGGAACGCCGATTGTCAATGTCATCATGCTCTTTATCGGAGCAATGCTTGCCAATGTGATGGGAACAACCGGAGCGGCCATGCTCTTGATCCGCCCGTTGCTTGAGGCCAATAAGACCCGCAAGTACCAGATGCACACCTTCATTTTCTTCATTTTCTTGGTGGCCAATATCGGCGGCTGCTTGACCCCGCTCGGCGACCCGCCTTTGTTCATGGGCTTTTTGCGCGGCGTTCATTTCTTCTGGACCACGGAACATTTGTTTATCCCCATGATCACGACCGTGTTGTTCCTTTTGGCGATTTACTTCGTGATTGATACCGTGGTTTATAAGAAAGAGGACCAACAAGCGATCCACAATATCGAAAAAGTGCCCTTTAAGATCGAAGGCGGCATCAATATCCTGTTGCTTTTGTGCGTGGTAGGCAGCATGCTTATTTCCGGTTTCTGGAAGTCGGGCATCTCCTTTAACATCTTGGGCGTTGACATGGCGCTTGAAGCGATCTTGCGCGATGTCCTCTTTGTCATCATCGGTATCGTGAGCTTGGCAGCTACGCCGAAAGTGGCGCGTGACGGTAACCAATTCTCTTGGGATCCGATCCTGGAAGTCGGTAAGCTCTTTTTCGGCATCTTCTGCTGCATCGTACCGGTGCTTGAAATGTTGCGTGCCGGCCACTCGGGTGCTTTTGCTCCGTTGGTGGCAATGGTTACGAATGCCGACGGAACCTTCAATAACCACATGTTCTTCTGGATGGCGGGCTCTCTGTCTTCGTTCTTGGACAATACGCCGACGTATTTGGCCTTCTTTAACTTGGCCGGCGGCGATCCGCAGTTATTGATGAACGAAGATGCGCACACCTTGATGGCCATCTCCATGGGTTCGGTATTCATGGGTTCGATGACTTATATCGGCAATGCGCCTAACTTCATGACGATCTCGATCGTGCAAGAACGCGGCATCAAGATGCCGAGCTTCTTCGGCTACATGATTTGGTCGTGCGGTATTTTGATCCCGACCTTCTTGTTGCTCAACCAGTTCTTCATCTAAAAAGCCGCTAGAGGCTTCACCAAACCCCGGGGGTGCGAACTTTCCGGGGTTTTCATTACCCAAAAAAATCCCCGGGCTCGGCCGGGGAAAGTCTTTGTTCCTTTGAGGAGGTTAAGGATTATCGGGTGCCAAAGAGGTAATCGTTGTAGATGCTTTCGGCGCTCGGGATGATCCAATTGCCGTTGGCATCTTTTTGGGTGACTTCTTTTAAGCGCGAGACGTTGGCTCCGCACGTCCACACGTTGTAAAGCTTCATGTGGGTGCACAGGCAGCAGCGGGTCTTTTCAATGCTCGGATCCTTGCGTCGCTCCCACCATTGCGTGCAGTAGGGGCACTTGCCGTGATTGAGCAGGTAGCCGTAAGGCTCGCAGTTGGGCGGCATTTCGCCTTGAAGCGCCGGCGACTGCTTGAGCATGCGCATGAGATATCCCGTGGGCGAGGCGTGGTTGACTTCCACATCTTCAGCTTTAGAATTGAGATAAGCTTTCTTTACGTTAAGCGGCAGGCCGCTTTCCTGGGCAATCGTAAAGCGCGTGGCAACCTGCACGCCGTCAGCGCCGTTTTCAGTCATCATCTTCACCGCATCGGCGCCCGTGAAAATGCCGCCTGCAGCAAAAACCGGAATGTCAAGCGATTCGCTCTTTAAGTATTCCTTGACGTCGCGGACGATATCGCCCAGCGTGTAGTCGCGCCAGTCTTCGCCAAAGCCCAAGTGCCCGCCCGCTAAGGGACCTTCAACGACAACATAGTCGGGCAGACGGTTGAGGTTTTTCGTGCGTCGCAAGAAAAGGTTCAAAGCGCGGCGCGAAGAAACCACGATGCCGAACAAGGCTTCGCGGAAGCGGGGATTGTCAGAGACCAAACGCAAGCTCGACAAATGCAGGCCGGCCGAGAGTGTAATGCCTTGGATGCCCGCATCCAGTGCGGCATTTAAGCGCACCTTCAGCGTCTCCAATGTGTCATTCATCGTGAGCTTTTCCATGCAGTTAATGAGTACCAGGCCGTTCCCGGTGGCTTTTTCCATCACGCTTTGCACGTAGCGCATGGTGGCATCGCGCACATGGTCTAAATTAAAGTTCAGGCCCGTTTTGTCTTCTTGGCCCTTAAAGCGCATGTTTAATTTGGCTTTTTCGATGGAGTAGGTCGTGCCGAAAAGACGATCGCATACTTCCATCATCATGGCGTCCGAGAGGTTGGCAATGCCGCCGAGCTTTTCAAGGGCCAATACCAATTCCGCTGTCGAGATATTGGTTCCCATGCCGCCCAGCATTAGCGGGGCATATTCTTTGCCGCCCAATTTCACCCGAAAATCATTTAAGCAAGACATAGAAAAAATAATCCTTGAGAGAATATTCGTTGTTGCGGCAATTATGTGAAAAACGTCAAGTCAAAAATAGAGGGGTAAAAATGGGGGAAAACCCTTATATTGTTTTATGGGTAATGAAAAATCATTTTATTTTCAAATAAATAAAGATTTTGTCGGTGGGAGCAAAAGCGGAATTTCAAGAAAATATAGGAAGGAAAATTTAAAGGCTTTTGGAGGGGAGTAGATACTTTTGCCTATCCGAATAGAAAGCGGCCCGGATCCCGGGCCGTCCAAAAGTAAAGAGGAAACCCTCCTTACATCGCTTGGTCGATGGATTGGGCAGCTACGCTATTGAAGCGGAATTGATTATCCGTGAATTCGCGGTTGGCATGCACGATGCGGCCGGGCAGCACTTGGGCGCGGGGCTTTTTCACTTCCACAAAGGCAAACTGCAGGGCTTGGTTTTCGTTAGAGCGAATGCCGACATCACGCGAATCAACCGAATTCGGGAAGGTGAGCGCAATCACGCGCGTACCGTTAACGGTTTGGACTTTATATTGGCCATTGGCAATCTTCGGGCCGTCTGCCGTGCAGAAGACTTCGCCGCGCTTGGCATGAAAGATTTCGATTTCGCCGCTGTTGTCCTTATTGTTGACAAAGCGGATAGCGTAGGGCTGGGAGCCTGAGCGGCGCTCGTAATTGAGGCAGTTCGGAATCTTGCCAGAGAAGGTCTTAATGAACGCATCAATGTTTTTTTGCCCCGTAATGACTTCCGTTGAAGGAATAACAACCTCCGGTCGAGACATTTGCATATAAGTTACGTAAGCCAAGGAGCCTTGTGCAAAGCGGGCATTCGGATTCATCCGATAGGCCTCTTTGGTAGAGCGGTTGGCTTGATTTCTCAAGTAAGAGGCTATGGGTTTGCCGGATACGTCATACGCCTCCAAGCGCACGATTAAGCCGTCGTTGCGACCGGCGCGTTGTAGCATCACCGTGTTGTTTGTAACCGCCTTTAAACGGTTGGAAACGGGAGGATCAATGAGTTGGCCGTTGCGCACAATGTGGTCGCGGCTGCCGCCATAAGAGAAAAGTTTGGGAGTGCCTTTAGAAAAACTGGTGCTCAATTGATAGGCATTGCCTTCACGCTTACCTACCTTGAAAACGCTTTTATTTTGTTCCAGGTAGTGATAAACGCCCGTTTGAAATTGAGAGAAGGTGGTTACGGGAACCGCCGGCGGATTATGGGGAACCGCTACTTGAGCTGCCGAGACCGTACCGGCAAAAGCAAGGGAGACAAGGGTTGCTACGGTCATTGTTTTGAGGCTTGCCATTTGATTTCAATCCATTGAGAAGATACCGCTCCCATTATAGGGCAGCGTCCCGACGAAATCTGAGTGAACCTCACAATCCTTACAATTTAGACGCTTGAGAAAAACCGCTCTCGTTTGACTTGAAACAAGTGGAATAAAGTGTCGGAATAAGACGTAGAACAAAACCAGAGACTGCCGATGTTTGCTCTGAATACGAAGAGGCCTTTGTTTTCATGTTGGATGTTAGGGATGAGAATGGACGCACGGTAATTGTTCCTGTCGCATTTAATGCAAAAGGTCGCCATGCCACAATCAACTTAGTTAAGACTGCATTCGGTCGGGAAAATGATCTGTGGTTTCCTTTGCAGGAACAACAAGATTTATTGGTCTATGCTAATCAGGAAAAAATAAATCGCTGGAACGAGAGCTCCGGGCCTAAATCCCTTTGGGGTTCCAACGATTCTGAGATCAGTGTACTCATTGAAAAGGACCATGTCAATGAAAAATTAAAGTATGCGGGGATGTATCAAGGCGCCCGTGGATCTTTCAATCCAGCTTTGAATCAAATCACCCTGACGCCCAATGCCAACATTTCCACCTATTCTCACGAAATGGCCCATAGGTACTTGAGCAATCTTTTCGAGTTGTCAAAGTGCGTCAGGGCCGAGTCTACGCTGAAAGAAGACGCTCAAACGTTGCTCAAAGAGTTCGGCGTCAAGTCGGTTGAGGACTGGGACAAGCTAGGCATTGAAGGCCAGCGCAAGTTCCAAGAACAATTTACTTCTTGGACTGAGATTTACTTGGCCGAAGGACGCGCTCCGAAGCCCGCTCTGCAGCGTCTTTTTGAGCCAATTGGTTTGTTAACTTATATCGAGAGCTTAGCGGCGTGAAAAAGATTGTTGGCAATGTCTGAAAGGTCGAAGTGCGCGAAGAGCTGTCGCCGGTATCTGAGAAAGTCACCAAGATCTTGGACCATTTGCTTGCTCGGAATCGCCAGATTAGGAGCGATCTTAAGCACACAATACCGATTTAAAACGATAAACAAGGCGAAATAGGTAGAAATGGAGTGTGGTTTTACAGAACCTTATAAATCAGAGGGAAAGTGGAGTGGTATGAGATAATTTGAGAGGCAAATGGTGCGCCATGTTGGGCTCGAACCAACGACTAAGGGATTATGAGTCCCCTACTCTAACCAACTGAGTTAATGGCGCGTAGCCGTTCATTTTACTTAATCGGGAGCTTTTTTCAAACACTTTATCGAGCGCTCGCGTAAAAATGCCGTTTCAAAGCGTTCGAGCACCTCTTTTTGAAAGTTATCCAGGTAGCCTAGCGCTAGTTGGGCAATCGGCTCATCTACGCCGTAGTAGAACCCGGCAATTCCACCTGTGATGGCTGCGATGGTGTCGCTATCGCCACCTATGCTGACAGCGTTTCGAATTGCGTCTTCAAAAGAGGTTGATTCAAAAAACGCTTTCAGAGCAACAGGAACTGTAGCTTGGCAGCTTACTGCGTAGCTGTAGGAATCGCGGATACTGTCTAAAGAAAAGTCCATGGGATAATAGTGGGCATCAATATACCGTTCAATTTGCGATCGGTTTTCTCCGTTGGCCGCAAGAAATCCTGCAACAGCCGTAGCCTCGGCACCTTTGAGGCCTTCAGGATGGTTATGGGTGGGAGCCGTTACGGCGTAGCTCATGCTTTTGACTTCTTCGAGGCTCTTGGCGGCTATAGAACAGGGACTCACTCGCATGGCCGCTCCGTTGCCGAAACTGCCGTAGGCACAGGCGTCGTCTCTTGACATCCAAACTATGAAACGATCGCCGTAGTCTTTATCAGCATAACGCCAAGCAAAGGTTCGGAGAAACCGAGCGGCAGCCGCTTCTAAGTTATCAGAGCCTGATAGCAGTGCTTTGCAAACAGCCAGCGTCAAGATCGTGTCGTCCGTAACACACGATTGACTTGAAAATAACGGGAAATCTTTTCTTTTGGTGTTGCAGTATTCGTAAGGTGATCCGACGATGTCGCCGACAATGGCGCCCAGCATGTTGAGCTCCTTTAAGAACATGATGGGTCAGCTTAACGCTTGAGGCTTCTGTTTTTGCAACTTACGGCATTGGACGGTTTGAATGATTTCCAATGCCGTTTCTTTGCCCTTCGCTAGACGGCTTTTTTGCAGATGATGGTCAAAACCAAGCCCAAAAGACAAAAGCCGATCCCAACCCAACAGCAAGCCGCAAAGTCAAAGCCGGATTGTTGCATCGAGCGCATAATGACCGGTCCGAGCATCCCGGCAATGGACAAGCCGCAGAACATGATGCCGTAATTGGTTGCGGCATGTTTGGAACCGAAGCGGTCAGCCGTGAATCCGGGATAAATTCCCATAAATGCCCCGAAGGCAATCCCGATCAAGATAAAGCCGAGATAGAAAAGAACCGTGTCGCCGTGAGAGCAAGTTGTTAGCAGCAACAGGCCTAGGCAGGAGCAAGCCAATGCAGCCGCGAGTACGCCCAAGCGCCCCAGCCAGTCTGAGAGCGTTCCGGCAATGAGCCGTCCGGTCATATTGAAAAAGGCAATGGTCGAGACGGCGGCGGAGGCCGCGACCGCACTTAATCCGATTTCTTTTTCCGCAATGGAAGCAGCTTGCGACAAGATCATCAAGCCGCTGATGCAGCCGCAAAGCAACAGAACGATCATCGGATAAAAGATGGGGCTGGCGAGCATCTCTTTCCAAGTTTTTCCTTCACCGGGAGTAGTAGCCGATACGCCTTGCATGCGGCTCGGGACAAAGTCATCCGGGCAGCGATCGCAGAAAAGGCCGCAAATGACAATGACGACGCCGGACACAACGCCGAGAATCATAAATGTATTCATAATGCCGAAGTGGCGCATGAGCAGCTGGGCAACGGGCGGCACAATGACCGAGCTAAAACCATAGACAGCGGTAACAAGGCCGCCGGCAAAACCTCTGCGATCGGGAAAATATTTGATGGCGGTACTGATGCCCGCGCCGTAGGCCAGCCCCAAGCCTAATCCGAATAAGATGCCGTAAGAAAGAATGATGTCTCGGGCAGAATCGGCCAGCCCGCAGAAAAAGAGGCCGGCGCCGAGCAAGATTCCGCCGCTCACGATAACCCAACGGGGACCGAAGCGGTCGTTAAAGGCACCGCCTAAAATCATCGGAAGCGGTCCGACGCTATTGGCTACGCCGAAAGCGATGGCCAAGTCGGCTGCCGTGACAGTCTGGTCGGTGCTTGCCGTTAAGGCTTGCGCTGCGGCCGTGGACAGGACGCTCCAAGCATAAATGGAGCCGGCGCACAGGTTCAATAGGCAGATTAATATCAGGATGAGCCAACGCTTGCGTTCAAGCTGATCGTATTTCGAGGGCATAACAAAACCGTTATCAAGAGAGGAGATTGGCCAAGGGCAACGGTTTTTATTATGAGCTTTTAGAAATGTGAAATAAAGGCAAAGAAATCAAGCATTAGTTGATAATTTCTCAATAAAAACCTAAAGAGGTTTCTTCCATCCGAATGCCGCTTCGGTACGAAGGGGACAGTGATCAAAAATGTAGCTGATGGCTGATTCGTACTCTTGGAGCGTTTTGGCTTTGAAGACGTTTTTAACGGCTTTCTCAGCCCCTTCGAAAAGGTTGTGCTGATAAAACCAATACTCTTTCATGCGCATCAAGGCGTTTTTTAGATTACCGAAGGCGCTGTGGTAGCTATCCAAAATTTCGTGGCAGAAACGGATGATCTCATCAAGCTCGGCAGGCTTGCCCGAGCGTGCTTTCCGAAATAAAGCGGGATCGGCCATCAGGGCTCGCCCCACCATGACCATGGATAGGGCAGGGTAGTGTTTTTCGATGCGAGCGATATCGTCGCCGGTGATGACGTCTCCGTTGTAGCCTAGCGGCATGGGCAATTGCGAATAGTACTTTTCGAAAATGTTTTCATGCACTGAGCCCTTGTAGAACTCTTTTCTCAGCCTCGGATGGATGATGAGCGCTTTCATCGGAAAGTGGCTGTAGACATCGGCAAGCAAATCAAACTCGGATTCATCAGCCCAGCCGATGCGGGTTTTAACGGAAATGTCGATAGGCAAGTCAGCCGAAAAAATTTCATCCAAAAAGTGCTCGAGTTCGGCCGGCTTCCTGAGAAAACCGGCGCCCTTACCGCGAGCCACAACGGTGCCGGCGGGGCAGCCCAAATTCAAATTGACCTCGCCGTAGCCCATGTCGGCCAAGGCTTTTGCCGCCCAGATGAAATCGGCGCTGCGTTGCGTGAGAAGCTGAGGCACCACATTGAGCCCGGCGTTGTTTTCCGGACGCAATTCGCGCAGCTGCCGCTCGGTAAAGCGCGGCTCGACCGTCGGCGTCACAAACGGAATAAAGTACTTGTCCGCACCCGCAAAGAGCCGGGCATGGACGCGGCGAAAAGGCAGGCCCGTGAGGCCTTCCATGGGAGCTACGCAGTAAAGAATCGACAAGGGAAATCCGCCATCAAAAAAAGAGGTGCCATTATGGCACAAAGGCGTCGGGAGAAAAAGAGCGGCGCGTTCTTGCGGCTTGGGGGCCTCAAGAACAAATCAAGTCGGCTAGCGGGACAAGGCGCGCTTGTAGCGGCCGGCCAAACGGCTCATCCAGGGATAGGCTTTTTCGTGCCGATCGCGAAAGGCCTCAATTTCTTTCATATCTTTCAGCGTTGTCTCAACCATGTCCAAGCCTTCAAGCAGCATCGTACGGTGGCGCTCAGCCAGCTCGAACTCCCAGTGGTGCAGGCCGTCAGCCGTACTGATGCGACGGTTTTGCACGTCAAGCATTAATTGAACCGGCGTTTCCGACGATAGACAGGCAAAGATTTCTTCGGAAACCGATGGACTCACCTTTGCGGCCAAGAGCCCGTTATTGAAGCAATTTGAATAAAAAATTTCTCCGAACCCGGGGGCAATCACGGCACGGATGCCATATTGCATCAATCCCCAGACGGCATGCTCGCGGCTGGAGCCGCAGCCGAAATTGGGACCGCCGCACAAAATGGCCGTTTTCTCAAATCCCGGACGGTTTAAAACAAAATCCGTGTTCACGCTGCCGTCGGAGCGAAAGCGCAGGTTGTATAAAAGCCCTTTATCCAAGCCGGACTTGTCGATGCCGCGCAAAAATTGCTTGGGCATCAGCTGATCGGTATCCAAGTTGTCAATGGCCAAGGGGGCGGCAACGGCTGTTAGCGAAATCAATTTTTGCATTTTTTATTCTCCCGAGATCTCTGCGGCATCGCACAGGTAGCCCTTAATGGCGCTGGCAGCGGCCGTTTGCGGGCTCACAAGGTGCGTGCGGCTGCCCCGGCCTTGCCGGCCTTCAAAGTTGCGGTTGGTGGTGGAAGCGCAACGCGTGCCCGCGGTTAAGACGTCGTCGTTCATAGCCAGGCAAAGCGAGCAGCCGCTCTTGCGCCACTCAAAGCCTGCCTCCTTAAAGATTCGGTCAAGCCCCATCTCTTCGGCTTGACGCCTTACCGTCATTGAGCCAGGCACGACTTGGGCGCGAACGCCGGCGGCCACATGATGGCCTTTCAGAATCTCGGCAGCGGCGATTAAGTCCGGCAGTCGCGCATTGGTGCAGGAGCCGATGAAGACGTGCTGAATCGGCGTGCCTTTAAGCGTTTGACCGGGTTGCAGTCCTTGGTAGGCAAGGCCGCGGCGGGCGGCTTCTTTTTCAATGGGATCGCTAAAGCTTTCCGGATCGGGCAGCGGCCGGTCCAATTCAATGGCTTGGTCGGGGCTCGTACCCCAGGTGCTCATAACGCGAACCGAGCCGGCATCCAATTCAAAGGTTTTGTCGTAAACGGCGCCCTCATCGCTTTTAAGCGTTCGGGCATACTCGCGCATCGCTTGAGCTTCTTCGCCGCTAAGCTCTTTGGCGTGCTCTAAGACCCAATCCAGAGATTTCTCGTCCGGGGCAATAAGTGCACCGCGGGCGCCTTGTTCAACGGTGAGATTGCATAGCGTCATGCGTTCGGGCATGCTCAGCTGCGATACGGCTTCGCCCGTATATTCGACAACCATGCCCAAAGCGCCCCGGGCGCTAACCATGCGCAAAACCGCCAAGGCCAAGTCTTTGGCGGTGGCGCCATTCGTAAGTCGGCCCGTAATGTTGATTTTCATATTCTTGGCCATGCGGTAAACCAAGGTTTGTGTCGCCAGAATATGTTCGATTTCGGAGGTACCGATGCCGAAACTTAATGCCCCCATGGCGCCGTGCGTCGTCGTGTGGCTGTCGCCGCAAATAACGACCATGCCGGGCCTTACCAACCCCTGCTCTTGCATGACGACGTGTTCGATGCCTTGGCCCGGGTCATTGGCGCCATAGAAGGCGTCAATGCCGAAATCGCGGCAATTTTTCTCCAAGGTCTGCGCTTGGCGGGCGCTGGCCTCATCGACAATGCGGCGGGGATTTTCATCATGGGTGGGGATGATGTGATCGACCACGCAAAGGTGAGAGTCCGGTGAAAAAACGGGGAGCTTTCGTTGCCTGAGGCCGGCAAAAGCTTGAGGGGAGGTATATTCGTTGGCAAAATGAATGTCGCAATACAGCAAAACCGTATTGCCGTCGATACGTTTGACCGTATGGCTGTCAACGATTTTTTGATAAAGCGTACGAGCGATAGACGACATCGATCGGTCCTTTCCTAAAAAGATCCATTGGTACCGCCTAGCATTTTATAACCGATGCAGCTCGGATAGCCTGACTAAAAACGCATAGGCTAACTCAAAAATGTTTGAGCCGGATCGACCGTGCGATGCAGCCCTCTCAAATTGTTGGGAATTTGGGCAGTATAATTAAACGATTATGTCTGTTTTTCCGGGGTAGATTTTCCCCGTCTTTGATTTCGGCTCTTTCGGGGGCGCTTCTTTTCGTTTCGGATGTTTTAATGCCAAAAGAATTGACATTTGCTGATTTCGGGTTCCATGAAAGCTTAATGAAAGCGATTGCGGAGTTGGGTTATGAAAAGCCGACATTGATTCAGGCTCAAGCCATTCCGCTTGTTATGAAGGGCTTTGATGTCATGGGGGCAGCCCAAACCGGGACCGGTAAAACGGCTAGCTTCGGACTGCCGCTTCTTGAGCGCTTAATTCCTTCGGCCAATGCGAGCATGTCGCCTGCCCGGCATCCCGTGCGGGCTTTAGTGCTCACGCCCACGCGCGAACTCGCGTTGCAGGTTCATGAAAATATCGCCCAGTACGCTAAATACACCGGCTTGCGCAGTGCTTGTGTTTTCGGTGGCGTGGACATCCGTACGCAAACCGATGCGCTCAGGCGCGGTGTGGAGGTGCTGGTGGCGACACCGGGGCGGCTTCTTGACCATATTGAACAGAAAAACACGATGTTGGGGCAAGTGCAAATTGTCGTTCTTGATGAAGCCGACCGGATGCTTGATATGGGCTTTTTGCCGGATATTTCACGCATCCTGAAGCTTTTGCCTGCTAAGCGGCAAAGCCTGATGTTTTCGGCCACGTTCTCGCACGACATCAAGTCGCTGGCGGCAAGCTTTTTGCATGAGCCGAAGCTTGTGGAAGTAGCCCGCGAAAATTCCACGGCCAAAACGATTACCCAGCGTATCTATGAAGTGCACGATTCTGAAAAAGCCGACGCGTTGCTTGAGCTTTTGGATGAGCCCGAGTGCGACGATGCGCACAACATTTTGGTGTTTGTCAATTCAAAGATTTGCTGCCGGCGCCTAACGCGCACGCTTCAGAATTACGGCTACCAGGCCGAAGCCATTCACGGCGACAAGACACAGGAAGAGCGCACGAAGACGCTGGAAGCCTTCAAGCACGGGGAGCTGAAAATTTTGGTGGCAACCGACGTGGCCGCGCGCGGTTTGGATATCGCCGATTTGCCCGTTGTCATTAATTTTGACGTGCCGTTTAATGCCGAGGACTATGTGCATCGTATCGGTCGCACCGGTCGTGCCGGTTCCAAAGGCTTAGCCTTGACGCTAATGTGTCCCGGAGCCGATGACAAGAACTTGTCGGCTATTGAAAAGCTCACGAAAGAGCACTTTAAGCGCATCCGCCTTGACGTCATGCCGCGCAAGCGTCCATCGAGGTATCCGAGAAAGCAGTATGTAGCTCCTCCCGTGAGCCCTGATAACGGCGATCCGTTTTTTGACGAACCGTATGTGCCGTCTAAGCCTGTTGCTGCGGCTCAAGAGCAGCCCGCCAAAGCCGAGCCCGCTCGCAAAAGCGAAAAGCGTGCTCCGGTGGCTGCGCTCTTGGGTGGCCTTTTGCGTAAATAAGGATCCGCATACATTGTTAACACCTTTTTACGTATCGGCTCGATAGAATAGATTAAGCGAATTTGAAACCCTGGGTCCTTTGAACGGTTCTTCTGAGTAGGGAGCCGTTCGGATTGAGCTAAAGGCTTGGAGTATCCGAGATGTCAGAAGAAAAGATGATAGACAGCCGCCTCGCCCGCGAGCTGGTGATTCCCTTGTACGGCGACAAAACCCTCTTGACCGGCGAAGCCCGGTTGGCGCACGCGGACGGCATGGCCAATATCGTGCGCGGCATCCGCAATGATGAAGAGCTGATTTCGGCGGCCTATCTCTTTGCCGTACACGACTGTCTTCCCAATCCAGAGGAGTGGCTGAAAAAGCACTTCGGCGCCGGCGTCTATGAATTAGTCAACGAGCTGCACCGCTTAATTGAATTAAACGGCAAGACGCGTCTGACTCCTTTGGTGCAAACGAGCGATAAGCCTGCCGACAAACTTCTTATCCAAGCCCAGGATGCGCTTCTTCGCAAGATGGTGCTTGCCATGTGCAAGGACCTTCGCGTGGTGATTTTGCGCTTGGCAAGCCGCCTGCAGACGCTGCGTTGGTTTGCGATGAAAAAAGACGACCCGGAAGGGGCCAAGGCGTTCGGCGAGGATACGCTGGCGCTTTATTCGCCGCTTGCCAATCGTTTGGGTATTTGGCAGGTGAAGTGGGAGTTGGAGGATTTGTCGCTTCGCTTTACCAAGCCTGATATTTATAACGAAATTGCCCGACAGCTCGATGAAAGCCGTGAGGCTCGCATCGCTTTTATGCGCGATGCCGTTGACCGCATCCGCCAGATGCTCAAAGAAAAAGGCATCAATGCCGAAGTCTCCGGCCGTCCCAAGCACATTTATTCCATTTACAAGAAAATGGAACGAAAGCACTTGCGTTTTGACCAGCTCTACGACGTGCGCGCATTGCGCGTGATTGTCGATACGGTCGAACAGTGCTATGAAGTGCTCTCCATCGTACAGGAAAACTTCCCGGGCGTGAGCTCCGAGTATGACGATTACATTGCGCATCCGAAGCCCAATGGCTACCGCTCGCTGCATACGGTGATTTTGGATAGCCGCAACCGGCCGATTGAAATTCAAATCCGCACGCACGCCATGCACGAATATAACGAGCTCGGCGTGGCGGCGCACTGGCGCTATAAAGAGTCGGGCAATTCCGACAACCGCGGCGACAAGCAAGAAAGTGCCGAAGACCAAAAAGTGGCTTGGTTGCGCCAGCTTCTTGCCTGGAGTAGCGACGTCAAACCCGAAGGTCCCAAGGGACTTGAGGATGAACATGTTTACGTTCTCACGCCGCAAGGCCGCGTGATCGAAATGGTGGCCGGTGCCACGCCGATTGACTTTGCCTACCACTTGCATAGCGAGCTCGGACACCGCTGCCGCGGTGCAAAAGTCAACGGCAACATGGTGCCGCTGAACTACAAGCTCAAGACCGGCGAGACGGTGGAAATTGTGGCGGCAAAGACGGGCGGCCCGAGTCGAGACTGGCTTAATCCCGAACTGGGGTTTGTCGTGACGACGCGTGCCCGCAACAAGGTGCGCCAGTGGTTCCATCAGCAAGCCGTGCAGGAGATGATCGCTGCAGGCCGCGACCGGGTGGAAAAGGATCTGGCCCGATTGGGTAAGAGCGCCGTCAAGCTTGAAGACTTGGCAAACCGCTTGGGTTACAACTCGGTCGACGACCTCTTCATTGGTGCCAGCAAGGACGAATTCGGCCTTAAGAGCATGGAAAAGGTCCTCAAGCCCCAAGAAGAAGAGAAAAAGGCCAGCGATAGCGTCTTTACCAGCAAGTCAAAGGCTGAACAAGCCAAGAGTCAGGTGCTGGTGGTCGGTGTGGATTCGTTGCTCACGCAGCTTGCCCGTTGCTGCCATCCGGCCCCGCCCGACAAGATTGTGGGTTTTGTGACCCGCGGCCGGGGGGTGACGATTCACCGTGCGGACTGCCCGAACATCCGCCACTTGGATGAAAAGGGCCAAGAGCGTTTGATCGAAGTGAGCTGGGGCAATGCCGAGGGCGCGGTGTATCCGGTGGAAGTCTTGGTGATTGCCCAGAACCTGCCCGGGCTCTTAAAAGATATGAGCGAAATTTTCTTAAAAGAGAAGGTTTCCATTGTCGGCATGAATTCACAAGTAGTGCGAGGCGATATGCATTGGCGCTTTAATGTGGAAATTACCTCGACGCAGGCCTTATCGAGAACGCTCACGGCCATCAGCGACTTGCCGGGCGTCTATAACGCACGACGCGTCTAGTTTTTGAGGCTCTAATGCTCCCGGTAACGGTGTTTTCGGGGGCTTTTTTTTATCGAAAATACCGAGGCATTTGGCCGATAAAGCCGATATCATCAAGGTGTTTACATTTCCCGGGCCGGCCTTGAAGCTCGTCCGGACTCCCCGATAGAAAAGACCTATGCGAATTTCGAAAAAATCGATCGAATTTTTGAAGCAATTTTTGCGTTGCATTATTTATATCGGCATCGGCCATACCATTTTCCAGTTGGTCAGTATCGTTCAAACGCCTGAAGTGGCTCATCTTTGGTATTACGCCCTTTTTGTGCCCGGCCTTTATTATTTGGTTCCGATTATTTTTTTGGCCTTGTTGATTCACTTTGCAGAAAAAGGACAAAGAAAATAGACGCTTAAAAATGAAGTGTAAAGTAGTGAAATCAAGATTCGGTATTCGAAGCGAAGATTAGCATGTTGATCCAATACGCCTCCGATCTGCATTTGGAATTGATGGACAACCGCCAATTAATGGCCCTCGGCTTTCTTCCTCCCAAAGCGGAGTGCTTGGTTCTTGCCGGTGATATCGCTCCTTTGCTTAGGCTCAAGCAGTACGATTTTTTCTGGGATTGGTGCTCGAAACATTTTGAGCAGACGATTTTTGTGCCGGGTAACCACGACTTTTACGGCGGCTGGCCGAACCGGCAAGCGCTCAATCAACCGATTTGCCTTGCCATTCGCCCTAATGTTGTTTGCTGCAACAATACGGTTTTCAAGTGGCGAAATATCGACTTTGTTTGTTCAACCTTATGGTCAAGCATTGATCCTGTTCAAGAGGCGGCTCTAGTTCGAACTCTTCGGGACTTTTCCGCGATTCGGATCGGTCAGAACAAGCTGACGGCAAGCGACTATCAATGGTTGCACGAGTGTGCTTTGCAATTTATTCGCACGGCTGTTCAAGCTTCAAAAGCGGATAAAAAAGTCGTGGTGACGCACCACCTTCCCAGTTACGCGGTCCTGGCGTCCTGCTTTAGGCACTCGCCGCTTAATTCGGGTTTTGTCACCGAGCTCGGATCTTGGATTGGCGATAGCTCAATTGACGTTTGGATCTACGGACATTCACACGTGTCGATTGAAACGTCCATTGGAAAGACTCGGCTTTTGTCCAACCAGCTCGGATATGTTGCCTTGGGTGAAACCGAGTCCTATTGGCCGGGAAAAACGGCTGCGCTTTAGTGTGGTTGGCAAGGCGTGCCTTGAGCCCGAGGTGTCGCTAAAACACAAAAGCGGAAACCGACGGGGCCGGTTTCCGCTTTAGATTAAATGCCTGGATAGGCTTACTTAAGCTTTTTGAGCTTTCGTGTTTTCAGGCTTTTCAGCTAATTTGCCGACGCAGTGGTAAACCACCAACAAGGCCAAGGCGACGAGGGCAACGGCGATGATCAATTGCAAGCCGTCTACCATGAAGACGAACTTGCCGTTGGCCATGTTCGAGAAGATGCGGAAGATGGACATGCCCAAAGCGGTCATCGTCACGCAGAACATGATCGTCATCGGCGCGTAAAGCATCCAGCCCTTGCGGCCCGTTGCTTTCAGGAACACGGCCATGCTCGTGAGCACCAAAGCCGAGAGCAATTGGTTGGCAGAACCGAAGAGCGGCCAAATGGACATGTAGCCAGCTAAGCAAAGCAGGAAGCTCAGCACCAACGTAAGCGTCGTTGCAAAAACCGTATTCGTGAAAAGCTTTTGCACGGCATTCTTTTCGACGCCTTCGGGCGGCGTAAAGAGTTCTTGCAAGCTCATGCGGCCGATGCGGGCGACAGCGTCAACGCTCGTTAAAGCCAAAGCCGAAACGCACATCGTCATGATGCAGGCCGAGACGTCCGTCGGCAAGCCGAAGATTTCCGTCAAGAACGAAGCAATTGAATTGGAAAAGAGCTGGAAGGGGGTGCCGGAGGGCAGCACGCCGTTGCTCGCGGCCGCGCAGACAATGATCAAAGCAACCACGCCCAACACCGTTTCCACGCACATGGAGCCGTAGCCGACCAAGCGCATGTGGCTTTCATTGGAAACCATCTTCGAAGACGTGCCCGAAGAGACCAAGCTGTGAAAGCCCGAGACGGCGCCGCAGGCGATCGTTACAAAGAGCATCGGGAAGAGGTCAAGGCCGTTGACTTCCCAGCCGACAAAGGCAGGCATATTCAAAGTGGGGTTCTTCACGAACACGCCGATCACGCCGCCCAAGATCATGCCGATCAAAAGGAACATGCTCAAATAGTCGCGCGGCTGCTTCAAAAGCCACATCGGCATCACGGCGGCAGCAAAGAGGTAGGCAAAAACCACATAGCGCCACGTGACGGCATCGGCATAAATCGGGGTACTAATGCCGGCCCAAAGCATGACGACCATCAAGACGATGCCGACGATGAGCTGTTCGGTGCCGTTCGGTTTGCGGTACTTCAGGTACAGGCCGAAAGCCACGGCAACAAACATGTAAAGCAAGGAGATGGAGGCCGCGGCGGCGTTCGGCATGATCTGCTCGCCTTGGGGCGTATAGCCGTTAAAGGTGTTGGCTACGATGTCGCAGAAAGCCGAGATCACGAGCAGGGTAAAGAGCCAGCAGAACAAGAGAAAGAGCTGGCGGCCGGTGCGGCCGATATATTGCTCGATCATCATGCCCATTGACTTGCCGCCGTTTTTCACGGAAGCGTACAGGGCGGTAAAGTCTTGCACGGCACCGAAGAAGATGCTGCCGAAAATCATCCACAGGGTGGCAGGAAGCCAACCGAACATGGCGGCAATAATCGGGCCGGTGACGGGGCCGGCGCCGGTGATGGACGTAAACTGGTGGGAGAACACGGTCCACTTCGATGCCGGCGCATAGTCACCGTCATTGTGAAGCTGGGCCGGTGTTTTTGCCTTGGGATCAATGCCCCAGGTTTTTTCAAGCCATTTCGCGTAAAACCGATATCCGAGAAAGAGAGCGATGATCGCGCAGGCCATTAAAGTTAAGCCGTTCATAGCTAAATTTCCTTAATGTCGTTTTCTTTTTTGTGTCTAATGGAATAAAAAAACTGCCTTACCGACTCGGTTTACCCGAGCGCGATAAGACAGTTCGAGTAAACCGGAGTGTCAGATCGTAATGTGCAATCGAATAACTTCAGCCAACCGCTTGACGCCTTCGCGGATCACGTCGGGGTCAACCGTTACGAAGGACAGGCGGAAGTGGTTCTTTTGCGGATTCGTAGCATAGAAGCTTTCGCCCGGAACGTAAGCAACGTTCTTGGCCAACACTTCATTCATCAAAGCCGTGGCGTCAATATGTTCGGGCAAGGTCACCCAAATGAACATGCCGGCATTGGGGTGAGTCCACGTGACGCCCTCGGGCATGTATTCATCCAAAGCTTCAAGCATGGCCATGGCGTGCTTCTTGTAGCGGGCGCGAACGCTCGGCAAGTGCGTCACCAAGAGGTCTTCGCTAAAGACTTGGGCCGAGATTAACTGGGTGAAGGTGGCCGTGTGCAAGTCAACGGCTTGCTTGATCGTAGCAATCTTATTGAGAACTTCAGCCGGGGCGATGATGTAGCCTAAGCGAAAGCCCGGGGCGAGCACCTTCGAGAGCGTGCCCAAGCGGATCGTGCGTTCAGGGGCCCACTTGCGCAACGAGGCGGGCGGCTCCTTGTCATACCAGAGTTCGCCGTACGGGTCGTCTTCAACGAGCCACATGTCGTATTCACGGGCTTTTTCAGCCAAGAGCTTGCGGCGTTCTTCAGAAATCGTCAAGCCCGTCGGATTGGAAGCGGTGGGCATCACGTAGGCAAACTTGGCGCCGCGGCATTCTTCGCCGAAAGCAGCCGGGTTAAGGCCTTGTTCGTCGCAGGGCAATTCGACGTACGTCGGATTACACAGATCAAAGGCCTGCAAAGCGCCCATGTAGGTCGGGGACTCAACGAGGACTTTGTCGCCGTTATCGAGGAAGACGCGGGCCAAAAGGTCAAGCGCCTGTTGGCTGCCCGAGACGACTTGCACCTGTTCGGCCGTCGTCGGGATGCCTTTTTGGGTTTCGCGGCGGGCGATTTCGCGGCGCAATTCCACTTCGCCTTCCACCATGGAGTACTGCAAGGCATGGCGGCCATCACGGTCAATGACCGTTTGGCAGGCTTTGGCGATGGCTTCAAGCGGGAAACCGGCCGGGGAAGGGAGTCCGCCGGCAAAAGAGATCACTTCCGGACGAGCGGCTAATTTTAAAAGGTCACGGATGACCGAGCTCGTCGGTTTGTTGGCTAATGAGGACCAACGGGGTGTGGGTCCTTTTTCACATTCACAACTCATGAAACACTCCTTCATTTTTATTTTAGTTAGCGTTTATTGTCGCAAATGCAAAAATAAAACGATTAAGCAAAACTCCCTAAATCCATGACAAAGTTGAAAAATCCTAGTATGGATTGCTTAGGGATTGTCCTGCAAAATGATGCCTTTTGGTAAACGAATTCCTAGGAAAAACAAAGCCCGAATGCTCCAAGAAGCACTCGGGCTGCAAAAACCGATAAAGAGAAAATTACTTCAGCAGGTCAGCCAAGCGGACCGGTTGCGGTTGGGCATGGCGTTCGGCAAAGAGGCCTTCCCAGCGCTGCACTTGGCGGCGAACTTGGTTCGGGGCCGTGCCGCCCACGTGGTCGCGCGCAGCCACGCTCGATTCGAGCTTCAGGGCCTTTTCGTAAACGTCTTCTTCGATGAGGTCGCTAAAGCCCTTGAGCTCTTGAAGGCTCAATTCAGCCAAGTCGCAGTCGCGTTCGCTCGCAAGCTTCACCACAGAGCCCACCACGTCGTGAGCTTCGCGGAACGGCAAGCCCTTCTTCGTGAGGTAGTCGGCCAAATCGGTTGCGGTCGGGTAGCCGGCCTGGGCGGCCTTCTTCATTTCGGTACGGTTGGGGGTGACGCCGGGCATCATTTCGATGAAGGCGCGCAACGTATCCTTGACCGTATCGATGGCATCGAAAACCGGTTCCTTGTCTTCTTGGGTGTCCTTGGCGTAAGCCAACGGCAAGCCCTTCATGAGCACCGTGAGGCTGATGAGGTCGCCGGCCACGCGTCCGGCCTTGCCGCGGGCGGTTTCTGCCACGTCCGGATTCTTCTTTTGCGGCATGATCGAGGAGCCCGTCGTGAAGCGGTCGGGCAGCATCATGAACTTAAAGCGTTGGCTCATCCAGTAGATCAACTCTTCAGACAAGCGCGAGATGTGCATCATGATTAAAGAGGCGGCTGCCGTAAATTCGATGCAGAAGTCGCGATCGCTCACCGCATCGAGCGAATTTTGCATGACGGCTTCAAAGCCCAAAAGCTTGGCGGAGTATTCGCGGTCGATCGGGTAGGTGGTGCCTGCCAAAGCGGCGGCTCCCAAGGGGCTTTGGTTGACGCGGCGGCGCAAGTCGATCAGACGGTTGCGGTCGCGTTCGAACATTTCCACGTAAGCCAAGAAATGGTGGCCGAGCGTAACCGGTTGGGCCACTTGCATGTGCGTAAAGCCCGGCATGATCGTATCGGTTTCGTTGGCAGCCAAGTGCACCATCACTTCTTGCAGCTGGCTTACCAAATCAATGATCGTGTCGATTTCTTCACGCATGTAAAGGCGCATGTCGGTTGCCACTTGGTCGTTGCGGGATCGCCCCGTGTGCAGGCGCTTGCCGGCATCGCCCACCAACTGCGTGAGGCGGGCTTCCACATTCAAGTGCACGTCTTCGAGCTCGAGCTTCCACTGGAATTCGCCCTTGCGGATTTCCTCCACGATTTGTGCCATGCCGCGCTTGATATCGGCGAGGTCCTGCTCATGCAGCACGCCGCACTTGGTGAGCATCGTTGCGTGGGCAATGGAGCCGGCGATATCGGCCAAGGCCATGCGCTTGTCGAAGTCAACACTGGCGGTATAGCGCAAGACAAAATCGGCTACCGGTTCGGAGAAACGGCCGGACCATGCTTTTTTCTTTTGAGCAAGCGGGTCCAAATGTTCGTTAGCAATTTGAGACATGATGTTCCGTTAAAAAGTTGTGGTAAAACTTATCCTATTTTACGGGATTTTTCCTTTTTATGAGAACCGCGGGATAAGAAAATAGTGATTGATTTTCAATAAGTTATTTCCAAATTTGTCGACAAAATAAATTCTCGGGCGGGCCCGGCCGAGGACCTTGCGGACTTCAAGAGATGATTTAAAATAAAATCTTTTAAAGTTTCAGTACGTTAAGCAAGGGATCCCATGCCAGAATCTTTAGTCATTGCGACGCGCGAAAGCCCTTTGGCGCTTTGGCAAGCCGAGCATGTTCAATCGTTACTTCAAAATCAATATCCGCAAACGGACGTCCGTCTGATGGGGCTAACCACCAAGGGCGACCAAATCCTTGACAAGACGCTCTCGAAAATCGGGGGCAAGGGCCTTTTTGTAAAAGAATTGGAAGTGGCCATGCGTGAAAAGCGCGCCCAATTGGCGGTGCACTCTCTCAAGGACGTTCCCATGGAACTGCCTGAGGATTTTGTGCTTGCGGCCGTTTCTTCTCGCGAGGACCCGAGAGACGCGTTTGTCTCGCCCCGCTACGAGTCGTTTGAGAGCATGCCCGAGGGCAGCGTTGTGGGTACGGCCAGCCTAAGGCGCGAGTTAATGCTGAGGGCGCGCTTTCCTCACTTGGTTGTTAAAACCGTTCGAGGCAATGTCGGGACGCGCTTGAGAAAGCTCGATGCCGGCGAGTACGATGCGCTGATTATGGCGAGCGCCGGTCTGAAGCGCTTGGGATTGGCCGAGCGCATCCGCGAGATTTTAAGCGATGAAATTTCTTTGCCGAGTCCGGGTCAGGGGGCTTTGGGCATTGAATGCCTCAAGCACGATCGGCAAACGCAAGAGGCCGTTGCTTTTATCAATGATCCGGTGACGCGGGCTTGCACGGGTGCCGAGCGCACGGTTAGCCGTGCTTTGGGCGGCTCTTGCCAGGTGCCGCTTGCCGCTTATGCGACCGTAGCCGACGGCCTCATGCGGCTTCGCGCTTTGGTGGGTGATCACACGACAGGCGAAATGGTTTGTACGGAAGTGCGCGGACCGTGGACCGAGTACGAGTCGCTAGCGGCTGAAGCGGTTGAAAACTTGCTTGCGCAAGGCGCCAAGCACTACATTGACAAGCTTTTGTGTGTGTCAGAGGAAAAGTAATGGGTGACGCTAGACCGATTATTCTGATGCGGCCGGGTGCGGCCAACGACCGCTTGGCCGAGCGGTTGGAAAAATGCGGAATGCACCCTTGGCGCTGGCCGTCGTTTACCATTTTGCCGCCGGCCGAGCCCGAACGGGTCAAAGCCAGACTTGCCGATTTGTCGCAATTTGATATGGTGATGTTGGCTAGCCCAACGGCAGTGGCCGCCACGGCAGGCTATATCACGCGTTGGCCCGAACACATTAAGCTCGCAACGGTAGGGGGCGGCACCGCCCGCGCGATTCGTGCGGCTTGGGGGGATGAGACCCCCGTGATCTATCCGCAGGGCGATACGGTGGATTCCGGTTCGGAAAAACTTTTTGAAATTCTCAAGCGCATGGGTTTTCCCGCCCGCGTGCTGATCGTGCGCGGACAAGTCGGCCGCGAGTGGCTGCGCGAGCAGCTGCTCGCTCACGGCACCGATGTCGAGGTGCTGCCCGCTTACCAGCGCTTGCCCCTGGAGTTGGGTTCGGAGCAAATGATCGATTTGCAAAGGGCGCTGCTGGGGCCTTCGCCGATTATTTACCTCACGAGCACGGACTCGGTGGGGGTGCTCTTGCATGCCGTCAAGGGTATTGCCGGGGCCGACCGCTGGTTGCAAAACGGCTTCGTGCTCACGATTCATCCGCGCCCTAAAGCAATGCTTGAAGAAGTGGGCTTTAAAAATGTCGCGCTTGTCTCGACCAAAGATATTGAAGTGCAGAAAGCAATTCAGCATTTGCTTTTGCTCAAGTAGCGTTTTGGCTACAATTAAAAAATTGTTTCGGAGTACAGTCCGAGAAACGTTTTGTGAATTTCCCTTAGGAAGGATGAAAGAATGTCCGCATGGATTTTAGGTCATAAGAACCCCGATAGCGACAGCATTATCTCTGCTTTGGCTTGTGCCGATTTGTATACCCGCCGCGGTTTGGACGTGGTGCCGGTGGCCCAGGGCTGCCCCGCGCCCGAAACCCGCTTCATTTTGGAGCGCTTCGGCGTGAAGGCGCCTGAGGTGATCGATAGCGTTGCCGGCCGTGACGTCTATTTGGTGGATTTCTCCGACAAGGCCCAAGCGCCTGCCGACATCGACCAAGCCAATTTGAAGGGTATCGTCGATCACCACAAATTAGGCGACGTGACGAGCTCCTCGCCGATTGAATGCGTGATTTGGCCGGTGGGTTGCACTTGCACGGTGCTCAAGCGCATGTACGACTACACGGGCTTTGCTGTTCCGGCTCCCATTGCCGGCATTATGCTTTGCGCGATTTTGTCCGATACGGTGATTTTCAAGTCGCCCACTTGCACCGAAGCCGACCGTCAGGCCGCCCGCGAGTTGGCCGAAATCGCCGGCGTAGCCGATATCGAAGCGCTCGGCATGGAAATTTTCAAGGCAAAAAGCGCTGTCGCCGGCACGGCTCCGCGTGAGCTGATTTTCCGTGACTTCAAGGACTTCAACATGAACGGCTCAAAGATCGGCGTCGGCCAGTTGGAATTGGTTTCGCTCGATTTGGTTGCTGATATGAAGGGGGCCATCGAAGAAGAGCTTGCCCGCGTGAAGTCCGAAGAGGGCCGCCACACGGCGCTGCTGCTTTTGACCGATATCATGAAGGAAGGCTCGGAGCTGTTGATGGCAAGCGACGATCCGCAACGCATTGCCCGTGCTTTCGGTCATGATCCTGAAGAGCTCGCCAAGGGCCACCTCTGGCTCGACGGCGTGATGAGCCGCAAAAAGCAAGTGGTGCCGGCCTTGGAAGCGGCTTTTAAGTAATTCGCTTTCGACCCGCGCCCGGGCGCGGGTAGGCATGGACGGCGAACCGCAAGGAGATTCATTTTGAGGTTCGCCGGGCTTGTTTAATCCGAAGCCGGGCTGGTGCTAAAAGCCCGGTTTTTTTTGTATGAAGGACTGGCTGTGTCCGTATTCATTCTTGCCCATCCTTACGCGGCCGACGATCCCGAACGCAATGTCCGGCAGTTGGTTGCCATGCTTCGCAATAAAGAGCACTACCGTCGAGGCGATACGGTGCTGCTGCCGGTTCAGGCCCTCAACGGCCTGCCCGATCACTTCTGGAGCATGCGTCCGGAAAATCGCGATAGAAATCTGCATTGGCTTAAAAAATTGGCCCTCGGGTTAAAAAACACGCCGGTGCGGCTGTTGATTCCGGCCGCCCTGCATGAAGGCGTCGGCGTTTTTGAGATTTTTGAGGGAGCGCTCAGAAGCTTGCCTTATCATGCGGACGTCGGTGCTTTGACGGTTGACTCCGATTCGGCACAGCTGCCCTTTGATGTGGTTTTCCGTACCGCGGCGGTGGGCGAAGCTTTTGCCGAGCCGTCCGGCTCCGACTATGTCATCGTGGACGGGCAGGCCTTTGATAACGGCCGGATTTACCTCGGGCAGTGCCGCTTCGTGCGTCGCTCGAGAACGCGCGCAAGCTACATGGCCCACAGCGAGCCGATCGACCTTGAGCAGGGGCACGCTTGCTTGCAAGACGAGTACCATGTCTGGTATGCGGCCATGAAACTGGCCTTAAGGCTATACATGAAAGGCAACGGCTTTAAGCGCGTAACGCTCGGCTTGTCGGGCGGACTCGACAGTGCCGTGGTGGCAGCCGTTGCCGTCGATGCGCTGGGAGCCGAAAACGTGAACGCTTTCATTTTGCCCTCGTGCTTTACGAGCGAGCAAAGCCGGCAAGATGCCTCCCAGTTGGGGGCGCGCCTGGGGCTTAAGCTGCGCGAAATCGATATTATGCCGAGCGTGAATGCTGCGCGCGAAGCGGTTAAGCCTCACTTGCCTTATTGGGCGGATCCCGGATTAATGAATGAGAACATCCAGGCGCGCGTTCGCGGGCTTTTGCTTATGTCTTACAGCAACGCCGACGGTTCCTTGGTTCTGAATACGGGCAATAAAAGCGAGCTCGCCGTGGGGTACTGCACGCTTTACGGCGACATGGTAGGCGGCCTGGCTTTGCTTGCCGACATTTACAAGTCGGATTTGTACCGGCTTTGTCGGGCGGTTGATTTTTTGAAGGAAAACATTCCCGCATCGATTTTAGCCAAGGCACCGAGCGCCGAACTGCGGGAAAATCAAAAGGACGAGGATTCGCTGCCGAGCTATCCGGTTCTTGATGCCGTGCTCAAGGACTTGATTGAAGGGCATATGGACGGCAAGCGCTTGCGCAAAAAATACGGTTCTGACTTGGCCGTGCGTGTTTGCAAACTCGTGATGCGTTCGCAGTTCAAGCACCGCCAAGCTCCGCTCGGCCTGATCCTTACGTCAACGCCCGTGAGCGCTCTCAGGCCTGATTTTTTCCACGGAATGCTGCCTAAGCAGTTTTGATTTTTGAGGAGACGATAGTGAAACAGGTTGTCGCTATTATCAAGCCGTTTAAGCTCGATGACGTGCGCGAGGCGCTCGCCGATGTCGGCGTGCAGGGCCTTACGGTTACGGAAGTGAAAGGTTTCGGGCGTCAAAAGGGTCATTCGGAGCTTTACCGGGGAGCCGAATACATGGTGGACTTTTTGCCCAAGGTGAAAATTGAGGCGGTGATGAGTGAAGACATCGTCGACCAGGCAGTCGATGCCATCATGAAGGCGGCCCGTACGGGCAAGATCGGCGACGGAAAGATCTTCGTGTTTGACGTTGAGCAGGTCATCCGCATCCGTACGGGAGAAACCGACGAAGCGGCGGTCTAATTAGAAAAACTTGATTTTTGTCAAGATGCGGCGGTCAGACGCCCGGCTAAAATCCGAAACTCCCGTTGGATTTTTATCATCTAGCGGGAGTTTTTCTTAGCTATCAAATAAAACCGGGGAGTTTCTCTATACCGAACAATTTCTGCAACCACATCCGTTGCATCTTGGTCGGTTGGTCCACTTTCCAACGATCACCCTGACGGTGACGACTCATCCGAATTTTGCTTAAGTGCAATAGCAATTTGGGCACCGAGTTGCCGGGAATCGGCTTGCTCTTCTCGCCCGTTGACTGCTTGTCCAAAGCGGCTGCATGCAGAATCATCATCACCAAACATTCGCTTATCAGGAACGACAGCAGTTTGCCCCAGTAGCTGCGACTTGTGGTCCGCAACCGATCGCCATCGGCTCCATTCTTAAGCGCTTTAAAGCCGTCTTCGATTAAGTTGCGCATCCGATAGAGTCTGAGCGCATCCAGCGGATTGGCATACACGTCCGTACGGATCACAAAGCAACCGCTGCGGCGTTCGAATCCCTCCCACTTGGACTCATCGATTTGGTAGGTATCGAGGCTGCGTTTGTGCTCACCGCCTTGACTGTCATCTTTGACCTTGACGACTTTGAGCCACGGGGCGGCTCGCCTCCAGTCATCCGGAGCCAC
>DVNT01000026.1 GCA_018714185.1 Candidatus Aphodousia gallistercoris
AAGGAGAAGGGACGGACTGTCCCGACCGCACACGCCAAAAGCGGATCGCCCGCGCAGTGAACGGAGAAATGCTGGAAACGGCAGGAACTCCGTCATCAACGGGAACCATCCTTGTAGGACGTAACGTCAGACAAGGAATCCCCTTGTTTTAACAAGGGGAGGATGTCAATATTCCTACCTCACGGGCACTTCCATGGCTGCGCCCCACATCACCGGAGCGATGGGTGTGATTTTATCGCGCTACCCTGACATGAGTGCAGTGGATGCGAGGACCGTGCTTTTTTCAACGGCTAATCACCGCAATCCCGACGGGTCGTTAATGGACGGGTGGGATCCGCGCTTAAAAGAAGGTCAAGTCTCCGACCGCTTGGGTTGGGGAACGCCTGATCTGAAGAAAGCCATGCACGGCCCCGCTCAACTCTTGGGAACGTTGGTGTATCGTCAAAATGAGCGAGACTTCGATATTTGGACGAATGACATCACGCAAACCGCCTGGGATCAACGCCGGATTGAGGACTTGCAATGGATGGCAATTTCGAAAAACGGCAAGGATTTGGTTAACGCCGGTGTCATTGATGAAGCCGGGTCTGAACCCGAAAAAGTGGGCGGAGCGTATTTGCTCGGTAACCACGTAACCGTTGTCGGGATTGAAGATGATTCCATCGACGTTGAAAAAGCCAACGCGTGGCGAGCCGCGTACTACGAAAAGCGCGCTCGGGCAATTGGAGAGCGCCTTGCGAAAAACGATTGGGGGTGTGATGGCTATGACGGTGCGCTTGTGAAGGACGGCAAAGGCACTTTGATTTTGACCGGTCACAATGTCTACCGGGGTGGCACGCTCGTTAAAGACGGAACGCTCTTAGGTTTTGCCGACTCCTTTGGCGTCACCGCAAGCGCTGAGGCTTCGCACGGCAACGGCCGCGTTTTGGTCCAAGGCGGAGCCTTCGGTATTTTGAATACGGTCAACGATACGGTGACGTTGACGGGAAACAAAGTAAGCGGCACTTTGGATCACTCGGTGGATATCACCCTTGATGGCGGGACGCTACTCATTGCCTTGGGCGAAACGGTGGATCTTAAGGACGGCACTGTAACGATCAAAGACGGTGAAATTGGCGTGGATTTAAGCTCGCCGGCGCTCACCAAGGCCCTTAAGGCAGGCCAAAGCGTCACCGGGCGCTTGGTGGCTTCCGAGATCAAAGGCAAGATTCGTCTCATGAAGATGGCCGATGAATCGTTGAAACTGACCGTTAGCCAAGAAGACAACGTCATTACGGTAACGGTATCCAAGTAGGTTTTTAAGAGGCTCATAAAACACCGGCTCCCGAAATCGGGAGCCGGCGAAGTCATTGAAAGAATGCGTCTGGCGAACTACTTTTTTAAGACTTTAACCGTATCAAAGGCCGTCAGGCGGTCGTTGCCGTTGCGCGTATAAAGGTACGTGTCATAGACGGCACCGGGCACCATGAACTGGGCGAGGTCTTTTTGGACAAAGGTCATGACCATATCTTTCTTACCGTCGCCATTGACATCCGTGGCTTCGAAGGCTTTGGGCTTAGCCAAGTCGCTGACAACCTTCTTGTCGTTACTTGCGCGGCTTACGCCCGCAAAGGTCTTCGTTTGATCGATCTTCGTGGCATCAAGCGAAGCGTCGCTCAAGAGCACAATCTTCACGTCGGCGCTGCTTGCCGGATCAATCGTATCCGAGAGGATGACGATCTTATGCGGAGCAATCTTATCCATATTGGCTTGGATAGCGCCTTGCGCTTCGGCAAGTTTGGCCACGTTGTAGCGATGCAAGATGGCAAGCGCCTTATCCTTGGAGACGGTGAGCGCTTCGCGGGCTTGGGCTTCAATGCCTACCTTTTCTTCGGCCCACTGCTTTTCAAGCGACTTGATGAGCTTTTGGTTATTTTCAAACTCGTCGCGTTGGTATTCAATCACGTTCGTATTGTTGATAAACGTGGTCGAAGCCCATTCGGGATGGTAGTCAAAGCGATAAGCTTCAGCCGTGAAGTGTTCTTTCGTGGCAGTTGCTGCATCCATGAAGCTTTGGTTAGCCGAAGGCTTGGCCAAAGGATAAGACGGGATGTAAGGCGTTTCGCAAGGACGCGCCAAAGCGCGGTAGCTTGCAATTAATTCCGGTACCTTGTCAATATCGAACACAACGGATTCGTGCGTGGAGGAGCGGCACGGACCGTAGCTCAAGTGATGGTACCAGCCGTCATCGTCGCCGATTTGGGCTTCGTGGCTACGAAGAATGTTCTGTACGTCTTCAATCGTGAACTTGCGGTCGGTTGTTACCGAGTACGGGAACTGATCCGGATCGGTGATTTTCTTGCCGGTAATGTATTCCCAGGCAATTTGGTTGCGGGTGAAGTTGTACTCTTGGGCACGGCGATCGCGCGGCTGCACGGCTTCGCGGAAGTTGAAGTCGTTGTAGACGCCGGCTTTAGCCGGTTTGTAGCGCCCGGCCTGAATTTCGTGTTCGATCAAGCCCGGAGACACGAGCCAATTGTCTTTGTCCGTCGCATCGACCTTATTCATCATGAAGTTATTCGGGATGTAGGTCACTTCATTGTCTTGGATGCGGTGGGCCACCCACATATTGCCCTTGTGAATAGCGATTTGCCAGGCTTCGTTGGCGTCGGCCACCGTGTAGGTACGGCCTTCAGCGTTGTAGCCGTACTTGGCCAAGAGGTCAATGGCAATGTCAATGGCTTCGCGAGCAGAATGGGCGCGCTCGGCCATTAAGCGGCGGATGCCGTAGCCGATGCCGCCGTCAGTGAGCTTTTGGTCCTTGTCATAGACCATGGAGCAGTTGTTGGAGACAATGACAACGCCGGCTTCATTGACAAAGCCGTCGGAGAAAGACGATCCGCCCGGAGCGAGCGTCTGTGACCAGTAAAAGCCCAAAGTGTGTTCCACTTGGGGAATCTTCGCCGCCGTGGGCTCATAGGTGATCATTTCGCCGGCTTTGTGCGTAGCGGGCGGCACCCAATATTGGGCATTGAAAATACGGCCGCCGTTATCTTCGTTGTGACCGACAATGACTTTGCCGGTCGCCGAAGCGGTTTTGCCGATCACAACCGTCGAGCAAGCCATCGTGCTAAGCGGCAGCGCCAGCAATGCGCTTGTGATGGCGCAGGCCATCAAAGAAGTACGTAGTTTCATGATTTTTCACTCCTTTTCAATAAAAATGCCTCTAATTTAGTTATAGGCTTTTTATGGAATAAGGGATAACATGGGAATTTGTAATCTTTTGTAACTTTATCTAACCTTGAAGGTTCTCGTGTATGCTTGCCCGATGGTAAGGTCTTTTAGGTCTTTTGGAGAAGAGCATGTATTTAGCCGAGATGTGTTGGAAAGAAGCCGAAGGCGTTTTGAAGAAACCCGATACGGTTATTGTGATTCCCGTGGGCTCGACCGAGCAGCACGGCTGCGTGGGTCCCTTGGGCACCGACTGGATGATTCCTAATGAGTTTGCAAGGCGCTTGTCAGACCTGGCGGGCGTTGTGGTTGCGCCGCCTGTCTGCTACGGCGTGGCTCCGCACCATACGAGCTTTCCGGGAACCGTGGACATCGGTTTGGAAACCATGATTGCGCTCATGGAGAGCCTGCTTAACTCATGGTTTAATCATGGCGCGAGGCGCTTTTTAATATTAAACGGCCACGGCGGCAACGACCCGGCCCTGGATCGGGCAGGGCTTACGATTTACCGCCGCGGCGGCTTGGTCTCGGTTATTAATTGGTGGACGGTTGCGCCGCAGCTCAATCCCGAATGGATTACGGGGCACGGTGATGCGCAAGAGGTGGCAGCGATGATGGCTATCCGGCCGGAACTCATTAAGCCCGAATACTATGCCGACACCCAAGTGGACCCGTTAACCGATGACGTAAGGCCGTGCCATTTAAATGCGGCGACTTTCAAAGGGGCAACCGTTCGTGTGATCCGGGATGTTCGAGACACGGTCTCTACCGGTGGATTCGGCGGCTTGGATGCCCGCCGGGCGACTCGCCAATGGGGGATGGCGATGATGGATGGCGTGACGCAATGGATGAAAAACTATGTTGCCCAATTTCAACAAATGCCAATCGGGCAGGGGCGGTATCAAAAAGAAAACCAATCCATTTAAAAGGTTGGGCGGTTCGTGGTTTTTCAATCGCTAATCGCCCCGGAAGATTGAATGTCGATTCGTCCCTAATTGGTACAACAACCCATGGCTAGTGAAAGATTTTTCGTATTTGAGCAAAATCTTTCAGTAGTAGTGAACAATATTTCTCTTTGGGCTCATCTTTTACCTTAAAAGCGGGGCTTCGCTCGGCACGGTACCTTGCGTTGAAAGGATGCCTTTTCAACGATACGATTTGAGAGCCCGAAAAATAATCAAATTAAAAATCTAATAAAAAATGAGCGGAATCTAATAATCGAGATATTAGATTATTAGATTCCGAAATCTCCGATCCGTCGGTGAAATTTGACTGCCACTGCTAAAGGATCAGGGTATTAAGATAGGCTTCATTTTTAGCTTTTTATGCACTCATCAACGGCTTTTTCAAGCGCTTCTTTCGCTTCGCGAAGATGAGCTTGTCTTTGAGCCAGTGCTTCACGGTCGCTATCAAGCTGCGCTTGGCGGCAGGCCAATTGACGTTTGACTTCTTCAGGAGCTGTGCCTCCTTGGGCCGTCTTGGAGTAAGCGTTTAACACCGGGTCGAGCGCTTTTTGAATGTCAGCATCGCTCATGGTCGTTTCGCGGTTAAAGAGCTTTTTAAAGATCTCGTTGACAACTGCCTGTCCGATTTCATCGGCCTTTTTCTGATGCGTGATCATATAGTCCACCACCAAAGCGACGATTTCGTGCGCGGCGCGGAACGAAATCCGATCGTGCCGGACCAACGCATTAGCCAATTCCGTCACAGTGCAGAAGTTGCCGCGGGCCGTTTGCACCATGCGGTCTTTGTGCAGCGTGATGCCTTTGACGGTGCAGCTAAGCAATTCGATGCAAGCTTGCATCTCGTGCAAAGCGGTCCAAAGATAGCTGGTTGATTCGCCGTTTACATCTTGGTTGTGGGTATAGGGCGTATTTTTCATTGCATTAAACGCTGACAAGAAAAAGCCTTCCATATGCGCGCATTTGCCCTTGATGTGTTCAAGCGTCCAGGGGTTTTTCTTTTGCGGCATGATCGAAGAGCAGACCGCGCAGCTATCGTCAACTTCCACGTAACCGTAGTCGGGCGTCGACCAAACATAAAGGTCATGGCAGAAGCGGCTAAAGGTGTTGCAAGCAAGGCTTAACGCCGCCAGAAGCTCTGTCACATAGTCGCGGCTGGCGACGCAGTCGATGGAATTGTCCATCGGCCGGTCAAAGCCCAAGAGCTTGGCTGTCATTGCCCGGTCGATCGGGAAGGTGGTCGAGCCCATGGAACCGCCTCCCAAGGGGCTGAGGTTGATAGTGTCGTAGACGGCAGCGAGGCGGCGGTAGTCGCGCTCGAGCGCTGACAAAACGCCCGAGCAGTAATGCGCAAACGTGATGGGCTCGGATGGTTGCAAATGCGTGTAGCCAGCCATCACAGCATCGGTATTGCGTACGGCCACATCCATAATCGTTTGCCGCATGGCGTTAAAAAGTTCACAAATTTTGAGGTAGTAGCGACGGGTATAGAGCCTAGTGACTGTCGCCCCCAAGTCGTTTCGCGAGCGGGCCGTGTGCTGTTGCCCTCCGACTTCAAGGCCCGTGCGCTCAATCAAATAGTGCTCGAGGTTAAAGTACGTATCCTCGCGCGAGGGGTCAATTGCAAAGGTCGGCTGATCGCCCATCGCGGCCATTTCTTGGGTCACCTTCAAAATGGTTTTCGCCACGTTTTTTTCAATGATGCCTTGGTGCGCGAGCATCAGGACGTGGGCTTTGTTGACATCCAAATAGCAGGCATAAGCGTGGTCGAGGTCGCTTTCGATCGCCGGCCGGATAATCCAGCGTACGACCTCGCGGGCGGGCGCGCCTTGGATTTTTCCGCGCCGGTTTTCCAATTCTTGCATGATGAGCTCCTTTGGGAGTGAGCTTCGCGTGCGATGCAAAAACGCTTCCTATGCATCACAAGCAGCTGTCAGACATAATAAGATCTATCGTAACGCAACTTTTTTCAAGAAGTAACCCATGAGAATACTTCACACCTCGGACTGGCATATCGGCGCCTTGCTTTACGGGCAAAAGCGCTACAGCGAACATCAGCAATTTTTAAACTGGCTTATCCAAACCCTCAAAGATGAGAAAATCGACGCGCTTCTCGTAGCAGGCGACATCTTCGATACCTCAACGCCAAGCTACCAAGCCCAGGCGCTTTACTACGACTTTCTCTTTCAAGTCTCGCACGACACGAACTGCCGGCACGTGGTGATTACCTCCGGCAACCACGATTCACCCACGTTTCTCGATGCCCCCAAGGCGCTATTGAAAGTGCTCAATGTCACGGTGGTAGGCGCGGCGCCGCAGGCACCGTCCGAAGAGGTGGTAACGCTAAAAGACGGCAAGGGTGAAGTAAAGGCCCTCGTGTGCGCCGTGCCTTTTTTGCGGGATCGTGACTTGCGCGTAAGCGATGAAAACGAAAGCTTTACCGACAAAGAAAATAAGCTCGTTGAGGGCATCGCTACGCACTATTCCCGCGTTTATGATGAAGCGCTCTCTCGGCAAAAGGCTTTGGGCGGCAAGGTGCCCATCATCGGGATGGGGCACTTGTTTTTAGCCGGTTCTGCCGTTTACGCCCGGGACGGCGCCAAAAACGCCGAGCGCGACTTGTATGTCGGAAGCCTCGGGCACGTGCCGCCCGGCCGCTTGCCAAACTTTGACTACTTGGCCTTAGGGCACTTGCACATCCCGCAGAAGGTGGGCGGCAATGACAGGATCCGCTATAGCGGTGCGCCGCTAGCGATGAATTTCGACGAAATCGACTGCCCCAAATCGGTTTATGTGTTGGACCTTCAGGGCGAGAGTATTACCGTTGAAACGGTCCCTGTTGAGCTTGCGTGTTTTATGCAGCGGCTTCAAGGCGATTGGGATGCGATTGACGAGGGGCTTAAGGCCCTTGTTGAGAAAAACGAGCCTTGGCGGGTGGAAGTCATTTATGACGGCAAGGAGATGATAAGCGACCTGCGCGAGCGCATCGCGGCTATAACGCAAGGCTCGAAAGTTGAAGTGCTCAAAATCCAAAATACCTTTATCTACAACGCCATGATGCAGCACTTTGAAAAAGAGACGACGCTTGAAGATCTAAAGCCCGCCGATGTGTTTGAAAGCGTTTTAGCCGACTCGGTTCATTCCGACGAACAAAAGACGGAACTTCGGGCGCTTTTTGCCGAAGTGCTCCAATCCATTGAAAACGACGAACCGGAAAAGTCATAAGAGGATGCCATGCGGATTGAAAAAGTCAGTTTTAAAAATCTCAATTCTTTAGAAGGTGAGTGGGCGATCGACTTTACCCATCCGCGCTACCTCGATGACGGCATCTTTGCGATTACCGGCCCGACCGGTGCGGGGAAAAGCACGGTGCTTGATGCCATCTGTTTGGGGCTTTACGGCCAAACGCCGAGGCTTGCGGGCATTACCGGCACCTCCAACGAAATCATGACGCGCCAAACAGGCGACTGTTACGCCGAGGTGACCTTTTTGACGCAAAAAGGGCGCTACCGTGCCCACTGGAGCCAAAAGCGATCGCGCGGCAAGCCTGACGGCAACTTGCAGCCTTACCGGCATGAGCTCATTGACGCGGCTACCGGCCGCGTGGTGGCCGGCAATAAGGAGATTGACCGGCTGGTAGAAGAGCTCACGGGCCTGGACTTTAAGCGCTTTACGCGCTCGATGCTTTTGGCGCAGGGCGACTTTGCGGCCTTTCTTAAGGCATCGGCCGACGACCGGGCGGCAATTTTGGAAAAGATGACCGGCACGGATATTTACACGGAGATTTCCCGCCGGGTGTATCGCCGGGCTGCTAATGAAGCGCAGGACTTTGAAAAACACGAGGAAAATCTCAAGGCGCTAAGCGAGAAGTGTCTTACGAAAGAGACGCGGCAGGCTTTAGAAGAGAAGCTTCAAACGCTCGGAAAGGATCTGGGCCTTGCCAACGAGAACTTAAAGCAAACCCAAGAGGCGCTTACGTGGCTTAAAGCTCTCACGGATCTTCGCCGCGAGCGCGATGCGTTGGACAAACAACGCTTGGCGCTCAAAAAAGACATCGCAGACTTTGAGCCTCAAAAAGCCCGGATGGCGGCCGCTCGCAAAGCGCAATCGGTGACGCCCTTTTTCATCGCGTTGGATAAGACCCGAGAGCAGATCCAAAAGCTAACCGCCAAAGAGCAAAAAGCCAACGAGCTTTTGCCCGAGGCGCAGGCCTTGCAAACGCAGTGCACTGAAACTTTAACCCAAGCCCAAGCGGCGGCTAAGGCAAAAGGGGAGGCCATGCAAAATGCCCGACCGCTCTTAAACAACATACGGGCGCTGGACGTGCAGATTAAAGAGCAAGAGGGGGACGTCAAGCGCCGCCGCTTAGCGCTTGAGGCCAATGAAAAGGATCTGAGAAAGACGCAAGAAAGAATCGATGAAGTTCAAAATGAGCTTGATGCCCTTCAAAATAAAGCCTCTCGCCTCACGGATTATTTTAAGGACCATGCCGCCGACGGCAGGCTCGTGGCCGAAGAAGCGGGCTTAAAAGAAAAGCTCTCGCGCCTGACGGACCGGGAAAAAGAATGCGAGGCCGTTCTCCAAGAAGCTAAGAGCAAAGAGGCCGAACACCGAAAGCAAAAGCTTGACTGGGAAAAACTCAAAAAGTCTGTTGAGCAATTCGATGGCAAAGTGCACAAAGGCGAGGTTTTAGTGGCTGAGGACGAAGCAGCGCTTCAAGCCCTTTTGCAAGGCGAAACGCTGAAATCACTACAAACGCAGTTAGATGCCCTGTACGAGAAAATGGCTTACCGCCGAGCCATTGTTTCGCTTGAAGACGAGCGACACAAGCTTCAAGACGGCAAGCCCTGTCCCTTGTGCGGGTCCGTGCATCATCCCTTTGCCTTAGGCAACGTCCCGACGCTTGATGAGGTTCAAGAAGAAATTGACCGCGTTAAAGGTTTAAGGGATCGGGCGGAGAAGAAAAATACTGATCTGACGAAAGCCAAGGAGGCGCTTGAAGCGCTCAAGCAACAAAGGCTCAAAGCCGCTTCCCAAGCCGAAGCCGCCGAGCAAAAAGCGCAAAGCGCCGCTAAAGCCCATGCCGAGGCCGCCGCCCGTGCTGAGTGCCTTAAAGGCGAAGTCGCAGCGCTTCGGCAAGCGTTCATGGCGGCTGTCGCTTCGTACGGGATCGATACGTCGCTAAATGAACAAGAGCTCATGAAGCAATTAAGCGACCGGCGCCAAGCTTGGGAGGACAACCAAGCGGCACTTGAAAAGACCAATAAGACCGTCAATGATCGGCTTCAAAGCCAAAAGGCGCTTCAAGCCTCAGCCGAGGAAAAACATCGGCAAAGTGCCGCCTTTAAAGCGGAACTTCATGACGTTCAAAAGGCCTTCGAAGACAAAGTGCTTGAGCGTAAGACGCTTTTTGGCGAAAAAGATCCCGACCGGGAAGAAAAGGGGTTGGAAAAAGCACTTTCCAAAGCCCAAGAGGCGGTTAATAAAGCCCAATCGGCCTTGGCTCAGCAACAGGAAGTTGTGAGCACCCTTTGCGCGAACATTAAGGCCTACCGCCAACAGCTCTCGGATTTAAAGCCGCAGGTCGAAAAAGAAACGGCCGATTTTGAAGCTGCTCTGAGCGAGGCCGGATGGCTAGATGTGAGCGAGTACCGGCAAAGCGTTCTTTCTACCGAAGCGCTTACCCGCTTGGAAGCCAAAGAGCGGCAACTCACCGAAGAGCAGGCAAAGCTTGAGGGTAAGCGCCAATCCAATGAAAAGGCGTTAAAAGAAAAAGAAGCCCAGGCCCTAACGGATAAGGACTTGGATCGTTTAAGTGAAGACGAGCATACGCTTGAGGCCTCGCTCGAAGCAATCCGCTCCTAGCAAACGCAAGTCGAGTTTAGGATCAAGCGCGATGACGAGTACCGCGCCGATTACGAGCAGGCTAAAGCCCAAACAGCCGGAAAGGAAAAGTCGGTTCAAGCTTGGAAAAACCTCGCTAATCTCATTGGGTCGGCTGACGGCAAGAAGTTTAGAAACATTGCCCAAGGCGTGACCTTTGAGATCATCATCCACTTGGCTAACCGCGCTCTGCAAAAGATGTCGGACCGGTATTTCTTGTGCCCCAGCCGCTCGGCTAGTCTTGAGCTTGAGGTGCGTGACGACTATCAAGCAGGCGTCATCCGTTCCATTAAGAACCTCTCGGGCGGGGAGTCGTTCCTTGTAAGCCTTGCCTTAGCGCTTGGGCTATCGCAGTTAGCCGGCCGCAACGTTCGCGTGGAGTCGCTCTTTTTGGATGAGGGGTTCGGGACTTTGGATGAAGAGGCGCTTGATAATGCACTTAAGACCCTGGCAAGCTTACACCGCGAGGGAAAGCTAATCGGCATCATCTCGCATGTGGCAAGCCTTAAAGATCGCATTGCCACGCAAATTGCCGTAACCCCCAGGGTGCCCGGCCGCAGCGTCCTTTCGGGACCCGGCGTATCCAACCTCTCGGGTTCTTCAAAGTACGGCGCCTAAAAAACGGGGCCGGGAAAATCAATCCCCCGGCCCTTAAAAACAGTGATGAGTCATTATCGGCGTATCCGCGGCACCGTCAGACTTCCTTCGGGCATCAAAACGGTTTTCGGATGTTCTCCCAAGCGCTTTTTAGCCAGGGCGATGGCTTCTTCGACCGTATCGACGGCCGCCGTAAAGTGCATGCTCTCGGCCAATTCCCGGTTCAAATTCGTGACCAAAATAAAGGGGGCTTTCGCTAGGGGATGTGTAATGGCGTAGGCCTTGTTCGCTCCGATTTGAAAGTTCTCGGCCAACTCCTTTCGGATGGCTTCGGCTGTTTTGAGCCGCTTAAAGGTTTCTTCAAGCTTTGCTGAGCCCGAGCCTTCGGCGCATTCGGCTAGCAAAATGACAGCGCCCCCTTTTCTCACGGCGCAGACGGCATTATCCATTGTCTTTTGCATTTGGTAGACATTGATGTCTTTCGGATACCCTCCGCAAGAGGCAATCACAAGGTCGGCCTCCACCTCGATTTCGGCTCCGTAAATGGTATCGACCAGGCGGCAGGCCGCGCGGTGCGCTTTGCGGTAGTCGCCGGCGAACACCGCCACGGTTTCGTGCGCGGCATTGAGTACTGAATTGATTAAAAAGAGCGTGTGGTTCTTGGCAAAAAGCGCAACGCCTTCCATCTGGTCTTCGTAGCAGGGGTTGCCCTCGGTGACGCCGAGCGCCGCGCCCTCTTCGAGCATATGGCTATGGTTCATGCGGATCGTTTCCATCGCCGCGCACCCGGGCAGGATCGCCTTGCGTCCGCCGCCGTAGCCCGAGAAGTAGTGATGCACGACGCTGCCCGTCATGATAATAAGGTCGGCTTCACAGAGCGCCTTGCGAATCCACACGGGCGTTTTCCGCGAGGTCGTGCCGATGTAGCGAAAGTCTTCAGTTTGGGTTGATACACTCATAAGGCAGGTCAGCCTTCGGGCATAGTCGGTCCCGATCGTTTTCTCAATTTCCGCTTCGCTCATCGTGCGGTGCGTACCCAAGGCGAAAATCACGCGGATGTCGCGATCGGGGATGCCGCCGCGGTTTAGCGTATCGACAATAGCGGGCATCATTTCGTGCGTGTTGGCAAGCCGCGTCGGATCGTTGCAGATAATTGCCACTTTTTGTCCGGGCCTGGCAAGCTCTTTTAAGGCAGGCGCTGCGATCGGGTGTTCAAGCGCCTCGCCAATTGCGCTTTGTGGATCGGAAAGCCCGGCCATCGGCTGCGTCTTGATGATTTTGACAATATCGTCTTCTTCGTATGAAAAAGACTTTTCACTTCGACCGTAGGCCATCGAATAAGTCCGCATGCTCATTTTGTATCCTTTCATTGAGCCGTCCTTACTTTTGAGTATAGGACGGCCAATGCATTGGCAGGTAAGAAAAGGCGGGACCTTTTGCTCTCTGAAAAAGTCCCGCTTGTCTATCGGCTATTTCATCCGAAGCGTTTTTTTAGCTCCAGCCTGTCGATTGCAAAATCGTCAAAGCAACGATCGCGATCACGAAGGTGAGGCCCGTGTACGGGAGCACATAGCGCCACCATTGACGGATATCGACTCCGGTCATGCCGAGTGCGGCCGCCAGTACGGCCGATACGGGCGTCACGAAGTTCGTCAAACCGTCGCCTAATTGGAACGCAAGGCACAGCACTTGGCGCGTAATGCCCAAGACGTCCGCGACCGGGATAAAGAGCGGAATGAGCATCGGCACCTTGGCAGGACCGGACGGAATCAAGAGGTTAAAGGTCGTCGTGAAGATGAAGATGCCCGTGGAGACAAACGCATCGCCCAAGCCGCCGATCACCGTCACGGCCGCATACGCGATCGTGTGCAAGATCTTGCCGTCGGTTAAAACGATGCCTACCACTTTGGCAAAGCCGATCATCAAGCAGATGCCGCCCATGGCCGAGGCACCCTTTAAGAACGTTACGGCCAATTCATTGGGGTTGGTGCGGTCGGCAATGCCCACAACGATCACGGCCACCATGGCGCAGGCAATCAAAACCGGAAAGCCCCAGCCGTAGGAGGCAGCGCCGATCGCGTAAATGGCAAAAGGTACGAGCATGCATAAGACGATCACGATTTCGCGAAGGCCCAACGTTGGCACGCTCTTGTTTTCGGCTTCGGCCGCATCGGGTTCTTCCACGTAGCCCAGGATGCTCTTGGAAGGATCGCGGCTAATCTTTAAGCAATAGCGCGTGGTCCAGAATACGCACAAGAGCGTGAGCGCGGCCCACACCACAAGGCGTGCTCCCAGGCCGGACATCGGGGCCAGTCCTGCCGTTTCCTGCGCCATCAAAATGATGGCTACCGTCGGGCCTGCGGCTTGGCCGGTAATGTAGGAAAGGTAGAAAATGGACATTGCCGCGATCTTGTCAAGCCGCAGTTTCTTGACGAGCACAAGGCCTACCATCACGAACGTGACGAGCGAGTCTTGGCCGGCTAAGGCGCCGATCACGGACATCAGCACCACAATGGCGGGCACGAGCACCGTAATGCTCTTGTCTTCGAGCTTGTAGACCGAGTAGTTAATGAGCGAGGTGATCGCGCCCGATTCAATGACGACATAAATCAAGCCGCCCATGATAAATAAGAGCGCGATGATGACGCCTTGGCTTGCGACGCCGTTGGTGACCTCAATGAGCGCCTGCCAGGGGCTCACGGGCGAACTCTCTACATAGTGGAAAGAGTTGGCCACCACAAAGCCCGTGTTGGGGTCGATGTCGTAGACACCGGCGGGCACAATGTAGGTAAGGCCGCAGCAGATCAAAATAATGATCAAAATCAAAATGAGAACGTGCGGGACGCTAAAGCGGCAGACCTTGTCGGTAAAGCCTTCTTTTTGTTTTGTCATAACGAGTCCCCTTTATTCGGGTTTGGCGAAAGTGACCGGCCGGCAGCCGTTTTCGCCGTTATCAAAAATCTTGTGCATCGCTTCCTTTTCATCAAAGGCGGGCCAAAGCGAAGCATCAAAGTCACCCGTATTAAAGAACCGGCACCAGTAGGTCATCATGGTATCGGTGAGCTTTTGCATTTCTTCGGTTGTGGCACCGGCGAGCATCGGCGAGCCTTCCCAGGCCGCAAGCGTTCCGAAAACGAAGGGCAGCTCAATCGTGTGGCAGGAGTCAAACTTGGATTTCGGTGCCTTCCATTCAAAGTGATACTTCCAAATCTTTCCGTGGCCTTGTGCCATCAAGCGGGCAAAGAGATCGTCCGGATGGTCATAGCGTTCAAATTGCCCTGTGCGGATGGCTTTTTCTTCGGCCTCGTTTTTGGGCTGCACGAACGCATGCATTTCATCGGCCGTGGTGCCGATCACAACATGCAGGCCGCGGCGCACGGCCTCCTGCGCAGCGGCTTTGGCCGTTGCTTCGGGAGTCCTCCACTCTTCCTTGACGGGCTTAAAGAGCATGCCGCCGAATTCGCGTCCCATCTCTGCAAAGCACTCATCGGTGGCTTTGAGGATTTCGTCAACGCCCTTGGCTTGGATTTTCGCCTTCAGTTCGGGATCCTTGGGATCGAGCCCCAAGTGCTTGAAGTGGCACTCGGCAATGCGCATGGCATCCGCGCGCGTGTGATTGGCCCGGCCGATTGAGGGGCTTTCCAAAATGGCCGCTTGGAATAACCCTTCGGTTTCTTTTAAGCCCATCATGTGCACGATGGCGTTGCCGCCGGCCGACTGGCCGAAAACCGTCACGCGCTTGGGGTCGCCGCCAAACGCAACAATATTTTCTTGAATCCAACGCAGCGCTTCGATTTGATCCAAAATCGAAAGGTTTTCGGTGTTCACGGCCGGGTGGTACAAAAAGCCCAAAGCGGCTAAGCGGAAATTCACGCCCACGACGACCAAATTGCCCCGGCGGGCCAATTCTTCGCCGTCATACCAGTCGAGGTTGCCTGCGCCGCTAATATTGGCGCCGCCGTGAAACCACACCGCAACCGGATAGTGTCCTTCGGTTGAAGGCGTGTTGATCGTAAGCGTCAAGCTATCCTCCCCATAGGGGCGGTGCAGTTCGCCCATGACCGCTTCCAAGTCCGAGGGCCCTTGCGGGCACATGGGGCTGTGGTGAGTAGCTTCCAAAACGCCTTCCCAAGCCGTTAGCGGAGCCGGCGGCTCAAAACGGCGGCTGCCCGTGGGCGGCAGGCAGTAGGGGAGGCCGAAAAATTTTTCAATGCCGTTATGCGTAAAGCCGCGCACAAGTCCAAAACGCGTGCGGGCGATCGGTTGTTCGCTCATAGATCCTCCTTGTGGATCATCTGTTTACCTGTTCGCTAGGTAGCTTACTACGAAAACGTGAACTTGTGTTCAGTATTAGTACCTAAGTGTTTGAAAAATGCAGTCGAAGACGTCAATGCGTACAATTACGGTTATCAAAAAATAAAGATCAGACGATGGCAAAAAGCTTAAAAATTAAAAAGGCCTCGGCAGCTGACTTGGTGTGCTCGAAGATGAAGGAAATGGTGGTTGACGGCACGTGGGCTGCCAATGCCAAACTGCCTTCGGAAGCGGACTTGGCCGAAAGTTTCGGCGTTAATCGCTTGACGGTGCGCATTGCCTTGCAGCGGCTCAATGCCTTGGGGATTTTGGATACGCGCGTGGGCGACGGCACCTATGTCAAGCCCTTTGACTTTGACAAGCACCTTAACGAAATTTCCGAGTTTTACGTGACCGATCAAGTCATGCAGGCCACACTGGAATTTCGGGCCATTATCGAGGAGGCGGCGGGCGACTTGTGCATGAAGCGCCGCACCGAAAAAGAAATGGCTGCGATGCGCGCCTGTTGCGAAGCCTTTGAAGAGGAAATCAACCGCTACTACACGCTCACCGACTCGCAGGAAAAGCATGAATCCTTTATCCGCACGGTCGATATCGGCGTGGCGTTTCACGCTGAACTCATGAAAATGTCACATAATGAGCTCTTGCAGCTATCCTTTAGTTTGGCTAAAGAGCCCATCAGGCGGCACATGACGCGAAACGCTGCCATTCGTATTAGCGAGCCCGATAACAGCGACTCGCGCGAGTGGGTCAAAGCCTACTGGGATGTCTATAACGCCATTGAAGCCAAGGATAAAAAAGCCTTTAAGCTCGGCATTAAAAAACTGATTAACCTGAAATCCTAACGAAAGCGATGCCTTCCGTACGCTCCTTAACCGAAAATTACCGAGCGCTCAGGACGCGTTCCATGTGGTCGCTCTTGGCCTCGGACACAGCGCCAGAAACCGTAGCCTGCCTGCAGCTTTTGCTTTTTGAGGCAGGCGAGCGTCTGCCCCTGTCGGTCTTTGTCGACCGCTTGAAGCTTTTCTTAAACGAGCTCTCCGTTGAAAGTATTGACAATCAGCAGGTTCAGGCCAAGGTCAACCAGTGGCGCGTGTCAGGCTTTATTGCGATTCGCTACTCGGCAGGCCAAAAAGATGACCCTTGGGTGGAATTAACGGCAGCCGCGCACGAAGCGATTAGCTTTATCGCCAGCCAAGGCGGCAACCGCACGTCGCCCACCGAAAGCCGCTTGGAGCTTCTCATCCATTCGATCAAAAAGCTCGTCATGGATACCGATCTTAACGCCAAGGACCGGATCGCCAGGCTCAAAAAAGAAAAAGAGCGCATTAACGAGCAAATTAAGCAAATCAAGGCCGGGCGCCTTGAGGTGGCAAACGACACCGAAATCAAGGCCCAGGTTTACGATCTCATGGAAATGCTCGAAAACCTAAACGGCGACTTTTACCGCATTCGCGACCGCTTCCGCGAGCTCTCGATGAAGCTGCACGAAGACATCATGCGAAACGAGGGAAGCGTGGGCGGCATTTTGGGCAATTTCTTTACGGGCTATGATGCCATTGCCAATAGCGACGAAGGCAAGACGTTTAACGCCTTCTATGACTTTCTCAATAGCGCCGAGGAGATGGCGCAAATTGACGACTCAATCGATGCGCTGCAGGAGCGCAGCTTTTGGATGCAGTTGACCGATCGCGAGCGGCGAAACGTGCTTAATATGCGGCGCAACCTCAATGACCGGGCGCGTGAGACGCAAGCGGTGATGAGGCTTTTGGCCGGCTCCTTAAAGCACCTGGTGCAAAGTAGCGACTACAAGCAAAATCGGCGCATGCGCGAACTCTTAGCCGATGCCAAACGCGAGGCGCTCGCCGCTCGCGAAACCTTTTCCTACTCCAGTGCCGTTTTTGAGTTGCCGCAAAGCACGGCTTCGATCGCGAGCAGCGCGGCGCTTGACCTGTATGATCCGGAAACGGAAGCCACGCCCGAAGCGATGCAAATGGCGCAAGCCGATATGGTGGACCTTCAGGCGCTGGCGCGCCGCGTGGAAGCCGCTGATATCAATTTCCCGCGGCTAAAGCGCCAGCTCAAGGACGTGCTTTCGCACCGCGAAGTTGCAAGTATTGCCGATGTGCTCGGTCAATACCCGGCCGAGCAGGGCTTAGCAAGCGTCGTGGGCTTGATGAGCCTCGCGGTTCGGTTCGGCGCTGAGATCGCCCCGGACCGCACGGAAGCCGTTGCGTGGAAAGACCGCTTCGGCACCGAAGTGCGCGCGCACCTTCCGATGCTTCTTTTTACCCAAGAAACGCTTAAACGATTAACAGAAAGTGAGGCAAGCCTTGCCGCTTAGCCCAAGATGATTATGGCAGAAATCGAAAACCAATCCGAAGGGACCCGGGAGCCTCTTTTTGAGGGTGACACCGGAACGCTCACCTTTGAAGAAAGGCAGCTTCTTGTCACGCTTTTGCGCGGTCCGTACCTTTTGCGAAGCGAAAAGCCGCACCTTTGGGACGTGCTCATCAATAGCCGCGAGAAAATTCTTTCCTATCTCAACGACTTATTTTTGACGCTCGTGCAGGATACGGACTTGGGCATTGCCTTTTGCCGGCAGGCAGCGACGGGCGAATTGCAGGCTCCGCCATTACTGAGGCAGTTCACCTTGCCGTTTTTGGATTCGGTCTTGATCGTGGAAATGCGCGATAGGCTCCTGTCGGCACAGGCCCAGGGCGAGCAGGCGTATTTGTCGGGCGAGGAAATCGAGGAGATTCTGCGAGCCTTTGATCCTGTCTCGCAGAGCAACGAAAAACTTTTCAAAACCCATGTTAATGCCGTTGTAACGCGCTTGCAGCGTCGCAAGCTTTTGCTGCGATTAAATGATGTGGCTAACCTTTATCAAGTAAGCCTCGTTTTAAGCCTAGTTTTTAATGCCGAAGAAGTGCAGGCGCTTAAAGACGCGTATGCCCGAAAGCTCTTGCAGCCGGCAGCCGTCCTTAATGAAGAAAGTATTGAAGAGGCGAGTGGTGAATTATGATGGACTTATTTGCCGGTGACCCGATTGACCAATTCCGCTTGGTGCGCTTTCAAGTCTATAACTGGGGGACCTTTAGCGGTTTGCATGACATTCCTATTGCCCGCGAGGGCCACCTCTTTATCGGGGGATCGGGTTCGGGCAAATCCACGCTGTTAGATGCCATGAGCGTACTTTTGACGCCGGGGATGCTTAACTTTAACGCCGCTGCCCGCCAAAACGAAAAGCGCGGCGACCGCACGCTGGCTTCCTACATGCGCGGGGCGTGGACAAGCCAGCTCGATGACGAGGGCCGCTCGGTGCTGCAGTACTTGCGCAAGAAGTCCACGTGGAGCGCCATTGCACTTACCTACCGAAGCGACGTGCGCACCGTGACGCTTTTGTTTGTGGCCACCCTTCGCGGTACGGGCAATGAAGATGCCAAGATTAACCGGCGCTACTACGTGCTCGAAGACTCGCTTGATCTATTGAACCTGGCTGATTTTGCGAAGGACTACGACTGGGGCACGATCAAAAAGGCCTATCCCGCCATTGAGGCGTTTTCCCGGTTTTCGCCTTATTGCGAGTGCTTTAGGCAAAAGTTCGGAATCGAATCCGAGCAGGTGCTTAAGCTCTTAAACAAAGCCCAGTCGGCGCGCAACTTGGGCGACTTAAGCCAATTCTTGCGCAAATTCATGCTCGATGAGCCGAAAACTTTCCAGGTGGCCGATCTGCTCGTAGGCGAATTTACGCCCTTATTTGAAGCCCATGAGACGGTCGTGAAAGCTCGCAAGCAAGTCGAATTTTTGCGCGAAGCGAAAGCCGTGGATGATAAGCGCCGGCAAGCCGTTGCGCGCGTTGAGCGCTTGGCCGCTTTGCAAGACGCCATTGAACCGTGGACGCTCATGACGAAAAAGGGGCTTATTGAAGCGATTTTGCCCCAAGACCGGCAGGCCGAAGAGTCCTCGAAACTTAAGTACGAAGCGACGGTTGCCGACTACGAGCGGCAAAGCGAGAAGCTTGAAGCCGTCAAGCGCGAGTACATGCAGCAAGGCGGCGACCGGATTGCAGGGCTCGAGGCTGAAATCAAGGCTCTGGGCCGCGAGATGCAGCACGTGATGGCTACGCGCGAGCGCATGGGCTTTGAGCTTTCGCCCTTAGGCTTAGCGCTGCCCGAAAACGGCGAAGCCTTTGCCGCGTTGCGCGCTAAGCTTAGCGAACTCGTCAAAACATTAGGCGATGAGCAAAAGGCTCGCCGGGAAGTGCGCGACCAAGAAGTCGGCGTAAAAAGCCGCAAGACCGAAGAGTTCCAAGAGCTTTTAAAGGAAATCGAAGCGATGCAGACGACGCGCTCGAACATTCCTTGGGCTCTGACCAAATTGCGCTCGAACCTGGCGCAGGCTTTGGGCGTTGCTGAATCGGCTCTTCCCTTTGCGGGTGAACTCATTGAAGTGAAGGACGAGGAGCGCAGCTGGCAGGGCGCAATTGAGCGCGTGCTGCACAATTTTGCGACGTCGCTTTTGGTCTCCGAGGCGCTTTATCAGCCGGTGGCCAAGTATGTGAACGAGCACGACTTGAAAGCGCGCCTTGTGTACCTGCGCGTGCCGCAAGAAGTCGCCGCCAAGCCCAAGGCGCTTAGCGAAGAGGCATTGCCCGGCAAACTCAACATGAAGCCCGGGGATTTTCAAGCTTGGCTTGAAAATGAGCTCGCGGCCCGTTTTGACTACGCGTGCGTTCGAAGTGAACGCGACTTCGCGCGTTTTGAGCGCGCCGTAACGCTTGCCGGCCAGATTAAGCACAACCGCGTGCGCCACGAAAAAGACGACCGCAGGGCGCTTAACGACAAAAAGTCCTGGGTCCTTGGCTTTAGCAACGAGGAAAAGCTCGCCTCCTATCAGGAGGCGGCTCGCGTCGCCGCCACAGAGCTCTCCGAGCTTGAAAGACGGATTTTGGACCTCGATCATGAAATCAACGGTTGGCAAGCCAAAGAAAGTGCCGCTAGCCGTGCCTTAAAGTACGAATTTAGCGAAATTGACCGCTCGGCCTTGGCCCTTGACCTGAAGGTAAAGAACAATGAGCTCGAAAAGCTCAGAGCCGGCACGCAAACGCTTCAGGCGGTTGCCCGCGAAAAAGAGGCACTGGAGAAAGTATTGGCGGGCTTAGACGGACAAAAGCAAGAGAACTACAGCCGTTGGCAAGAGGCCCGGCGGCAACTCACGGCTCGTGAGGACGAATTGGCACGGCTTGTCAAGATGCTTGAAAAGGAACCCGCTGAAGACGACCGCCTTGAGGAGCTCACGGATTGGGCGCACCGAATTCGCGCAAAGATTCGGCTGGAGGACCTAAGCAGCGTGCGCGATAAGCTTACGGGTGAAATCTTAAGAGAAAGCCGCACCAAAAATGAGGACGCGGCCCGCTGGGCCACGGACTTGGGCGCGAAGTTTTCGCGCATGAAGGTGCTATGGCCCGAGGTGCTTCCTACGCTCGACGCGACCGTGCAAAGCGCGCCCGAATATTTTGACTACTTGCGCGAGCTTGAAGAAGACGGGCTGCCCGGCTATGAAAAGAAATTTAAGGAAATGCTCACCAGTCACACGCGGCAAAACCTCTCAGACCTCTTTATCACTATCGGGGATGAGCGGCGAAAGATCAAGCAGCGGTTGCAAGAGGTGAACCAGTGCTTAGCGCAAGTGGCTTTTAACCGCTTGGACGGCATCGAGTCGCATCTGCGCATTGACGTGCGCGACAAGCACCTGCCCGAGGTAGCCGAATATAAGGAATTTCACCAGGCCATCACGCAGATGGAGCACTTTGACATGACGCTTGAGCATGCCGAGCGCTACTTTGAGAAAATCAATGCGCTTGTGCAAAAGCTCAAAGCTAATGGAGGCGATGCGGCCGCGCAACACTGGCGCGAACGCGTGCTCGATATTCGTGAGCAAATGGAATTTATCGGCAAGGAGTTTACGCTCGAATCGGACGGCACGGAAAATCTGCTCGAAGTTTATGACGGCACCTCCGGCAAGTCTGGCGGGCAGCGGCAAAAGCTCACGGTTGTCTGCTTGGCAGCGGCTCTGCGCTACCAATTAGGCGGCCGCGAAAGCGACTATCCGAGCTACGCGCCGGTGATTCTCGATGAAGCCTTTGACAAGGCCGATGCGGAGTTTACCGATATTGCGCTCACGATTTTTCGCGATTTCCACTTCCAGCTGATCATTGCGACGCCTGAAAAGTCGGTTGCTACGTTTGATCCTTACGTGGGCGGCGTAAGCTACGTCACCTGCAAAAATCGCTCGGCTTCGTCGGTTTTGCCCGTGATTTATGACGCTAAAACCGGACAATTCAATGAGGCCACGGAAAGCGCATCATGAGCGAATTTGCCTATAAACATTTGCCTCATGTGCGCTCGGAATTGCAGCGACGTCTTTCCAGGCATCGCACCGAGTGGCTAAGCGGCGCCTTTAACCGGCGGCCTTTTGAACCGGTGGAGTGCCTTTTAAAAGGTCCCAACCAAAAGCAGGCTCAAGAAGATATCCAGGCGTTTGAAGCCTGGGTGCACGAATGGGGACAATTTGCTTTTGAAGAGGCAGAAGTCATCCAAAAGGATTTTCTCTGGTCTTTTTACGGCGCCAAGAAATCCATGCCCGAGAGGCTTCGTATCGATTCGTTAGAAGCCGTGCTTAAATTATGTGATGCCTCGGGACGGACGTGGCAGCTTTGGCAGAGGGCGCTTTCTCGCCTTAAAAAACTCGAGGCGATGGGGCTCGGCGCTTTTGCTCGGGCGGAAAGCGAATGCGCCCGAACGGTTTTTAGCTATTCGGATGAAGACTTTGTACGCTTGGGCTCATTGTTAAAGTGGCTTCTTGCGCATTGTCCCTGCCGCTGCTTTATTCGCGAGATTCCGGTTGAAGGCGTTGACACCAAGTGGCTGGAGACGCACCGTAAAGAAGTGGTGTTTGCCTTGGCAGCCGAACGCTCCGAGGCCGACTACACGTTCGATGACTTTAAACGCGATTGGGCGATTCAAGAAGTACCCCATACGGTGCGCGTGAGAAATGCCGAGTATTTTATTGCGGGACTTGCACCGCACCTCATGGTTGAGTTGCCTGCAGCCGCTATGCGCTCTTGGCAGCCTCGGGCCGCTGTGATTATCGAAAACATTCAAACGGGGCTAAGCATTGATGTCCCTGAGGACATTCCTGTCTTTTTAGGTCTGGGATATGGATTGGATATGTTAAACGGCATCGGCTGGCTCGAGCAGGTTCCGATCTTTTATTTCGGTGATTTGGATCGGGACGGCTTGCGAATGCTCGCCATTGTCAAAAAGCGGTTTCCCCGTGTTGAGTCTTTTGCCATGCAGAGCGATGTGTTTGACCGGTACCGGCATTTGGCTGTCGCCGATCCCAATGCCCGCAAGCGAATAATGCCCTGCCCGGCGGAGCTCAATGATGACGAAGTGCGCCTGTGGGAAGCGCTTGAGAAAACGGGCAGCCGCTTGGAGCAAGAACGCATCCCGCTGGTTTTCGTTAACGAAGCGTTTGCTCAGGCGGCTAAAAATGTGTTTTTCGCTCGCTAATGAGGTGAAAGAGGAAGATTGGCAAAAAGTCCTCCGTTCTAGTGATCTCTATCTGTTTAGACGTTGTATATAAAAATATATACAATGAACATAAAACTATAAAAGGAGGTGTTATATATGCCAAACGTGAATGTCAATATTCGTATGGATGCCGATTTGAAGCGGCAGTTCGAAGCGTTTTGTGCGGATATGGGTATGACTATGACAACTGCGTTTAATGTTTTTGCGCGAAAGGCTGTCAGGGAGTACAGAATTCCGTTTGAAATTGGCGGTGATGCGCCGAACGCTGAAACCATTGAAGCGATTCAGGAGGTAAAGCGGATGAAGGCTGATCCCAATCTCGGAAAGACTTATTCAAACGTGGATCAAATGATGAAGGAGTTGCTTGAGGATGTATAACATAAGAGCAACCACTAAATTTCAAAAAGATTTAAAGCGATTAAAAAAGCGCGGCTATGATCTTTCTTTGTTGACAACTGTTATCAAAAAATTGGCCTCTGGCGAGCCATTGCCTGAAAAACACAGAGACCACAAGCTGTCTGGAGATTTTGCGGGCTGCAGGGAATGCCATGTCATGCCGGATTGGTTGTTAATTTACGAAGTAGATGGGGATGAGTTGATTTTATATCTTCTTCGGACTGGATCTCACAGCGATTTGTTTTGAATATTGTCTAGCCTTTCAGTCCGATCGAGACAGATTTGCAAAAAATCTCCATTATAGCGGCCGAAAATATGCTAAAAATCGCCACCATAATGGAGAATTTTTGCATTGAGACGACACTATATAGGACACTATATAGATATATAATCTATATATACAGATAAATGGATTCGTGCTTTTTTTACAGCAACTCCTGACCATATAAAAGCTGCCTTCTGATTTCTTTAGGGGACTTCTAAATATTTGTGGCTACAAAGAGTTGCGTCAACTGTTCAATAAACCATGCTTGGGCCGAGATAAGTTCGGCACGAGCAACGGTTCTTTGGTGCTGACATTGAAAAAGCAGTCTTAGCAGTTCTCACTTGATTTGCTTCCATTTAATAGCTAAAAACGGTAAATTTTGGCCAACTTTCTGAAAACCACAATGTAAGTAAAAGGCTGACGCATCTTCGTCAATTGGCTCTGTTAAAAAAAGAACTGCTCCTGTAATTTCCGCCACCTTGAGAAAATTTTGAAGTGCATGGCGTAATAAAGCTCGACCTATACCCAACCCTTGAAATTGTTTAGAAACGGCTAAACGGCCCAATAAAACAGCCGGAATAGGATCCGGCATATTTCGACGAATAACCGCCCTTGTTCCTTCGTGGGCCAGACAATAATTTGAAATACAGTAAAACGCTACAACTTCTTTTTTATCAGACAGCAGAACATAGGTTCGACTACCGCCACTAGCCTCATTGCTTCGGGATCTCTGCTCAAACCAAGCATTTATTGAAAGTTTTCCGCAATCAAACTTTGATAATTGTTCATCCGAAACGGCGGACAACGGATAAATTCCATCTAAACGAGTCTTCTCATTCATTGTTAGACTCCCAAGGGTAGGAAGTCTGCATAGTTTTAGACAAGCGATTACTCACATCCTTCGCAGTCGGATCATTCAGATAATTAAGAACATCATCGAATTGACGGTCGGTCAAATAAGTAATTTTCCGATCCAACTGAGATGCCAAAATCACTTCGAGTCCCTGAATAATCAGATCAGTTTTAGAAAGATGACTCGTTTTAGCTAACTCATCGAGCCTTTTTGCCGTAAACTCCGGTAAGCGAATTGAAATGGCGACACTCATATGAACCTCCTAATGGCTGAGAGAATTTTAGATTTTTGTATACCAATTTGCAATACAACGTTTTTAATCAAATCCTGACTATATAACGTAAATTCTGATTTTTTATAACCTAAGAATTCGTCTATATCAGCAAAAATAATTTTGAAAACAAGGCATTAGGGCTTGACTTTGAATGATTTTCGGGATATAACTTTATATCCTGTAAATCCGGTGACAAAATGCCCAATTTTTACCTGTCCTGCCGTTCCCGTAAAGACAAGCAAAGTGATGCTATCTACTTTTATGCTGTCCGCAATATTTATCATCCGGACACCAAAAAACAGAGCAAAGAACAAATCAGCATCGGACGTTTTTCTAACGGCCGGTGCCACTTCAGGAATGCTGCGCTTGAGCATGCCGACCTCTTCAAGGGCACGCAATACGAGCGGGCTTATTGGGTATGGCGCGAAACGCTCGATGAGCGTTCAAGCGATGGTGTTCAGGATGTCGTTGCTTGCGACTCGATCGTTAACGGCGATATTCGCAGAGCCGGCGTTTCGCTCATTCTCAATAAAGTCGCTTCCGATCTTGAGCTTGACCGGACGCTAACCACGGCTTTCGGTAAAGACCTGGCTGAGAGGATTCTCTCGATGGCCTACTACTTGTCTCTGCTCGGTCGCAATCCGGCTTATTTGTTTGCCAAATGGAATCAAAATCAGGTTTTACCTCATGATTTACCGATGTCCGAGAAGGACATTTCTAAGATCATGAGTGAAATCACCTCGGAGAATTTGACCCGTTTTCAGTCTCTGTGGGTGCAGCGGTTTTCCGAACACGATTGTCTGTCCGTGGATATCACCTCCATTTCCAGCTATGGCCGAAATGTTTCCGATGTTAGCTTTGGCTATAACAGGGATGGGGAAAAACTGCCGCAGATCAACTTGTTGATGGTTGTGAGCCAGTCGCCCTTGTTGCCGGTATGGTTCGAGTCGCTTCCGGGGGCTATCAACGATATTTCCGCCGTAGAGGATGCCGTGCGTATCATGCAACAGTTGCATTGCGGTTCTCGCCGTCTAGTTTTGGACCGCGGTTTTGCTTCGGCAGAAAATATTGCCTATCTGCAGAAAAAGGGTATTAAGTTCACCATGGGAATTCCTTTACACCGCTTCAGCGAGTTTCGACAAGCCTGGCTTGATGCCAAAGCGGCCGGCGCCTTTGCTCGACCGGAGTGTTCCGTGGATTTGTTTGATGCCGATGACGTGCTTGGCAGCTTCTTTTTCAACAAGACATTAAAGCTCAACGGACATCGGTGCTATCTGCATTTGTTTGACTGCCCGTGGTATCGAGTTAAAAACGAGATCGATGTTCAGCAGGATGTTGACCGCATTTATCGGATGCTTCTGAAAGAAGTTCCTTTGAAAAGCCAGCATGATCAGCAAATTGCCAACGAGTGCTTTACGGTCAAGAAAACTCCGGTGAGGGGCTTGAAGGTAACCTCGAATCCCCAAGCCATCATGAAGCTGAAAAACGAATTGGCCGGTGCTTTCGTCATCCTTAGCAACATGCAAAAAGATAGTCAGGAAGCGTTGAGGATCTATAAGCTTCGGGACGGTATTGAAAAACGGTACGATGACTTGAAGAATGATCTCGACATGTTCCGCCTGCGAGTACACTCACCGCACAATATGCGGGCACGGCTATTTTTGCAATTCATTGCCGAGATCTTACGCTGCCGCATTTTGAATCAAGTTCAGCAGATAGAGAAAAGCTCGAAGTTTGCTGCCTTACGAAAGAAAACCGTGACGGATATTTTGTGGACGATGGATCCATTGATGCGAGTTCAATTGGATACGCATCATGCGTTCTACATGAGACCGACAAAAGACCAACGACTGATATTGGAATTTTTTGGGATCGATATGACTTCAAGGGCTTGGTCCTCTGCCCGATAAAGGCACTTTTCAGGATACAAAAAATCAGAATTTACGATATAAAGGGGACTTCTAAAAATTTATAGAGAAACTTCCTGAAAACCCCGTTATTCATAGCGGGGATGAAAGGAAGCACGCAATTTTGTATGAATTTTGATAGATTGCTCAAACCATGCAGATTCTCAGTAGCT
>DVNT01000027.1 GCA_018714185.1 Candidatus Aphodousia gallistercoris
CGACGTTCAGAATCGTCGACAACGATAGGCAGTTCCACAATAAAGCTTTGAGACGTCATAACTGCGATTCTAATGGCGCGCATTCCTCCCATCAATCAATTGATGGGCTTCCTGCGCGCTTTTTTGTGAAAGCGTCTTCGTTTTAGCTTGCTGCAATTTTTTGTGCGTTTGCCAGTGAAAGTATGTTTGCAGCAGCACCGACACAATAATGAGCGTTAAGCCGACGTAGAAGGAAAAGTTCATTTCCTTGGCTTCGTTAAAGAGCACCATGGCAATGATGATGCTATAGACCGGCTCCAAGTTAAAGCTCAAATTCACCGTAAAGGTTGACAAGCGCTCCAGGGCGATCAGCTGCAAGGAGAACATCCCCACCGTACAAAACGAAGAGAGAATCAACAGGTAGATTAAGTCGGAGAGGCTCGGAGCGATGCTAGCGACCGGGAAAAATTGCAGGTACACGGGCAAAATGAGGCTCATGATCACAAAGCTGGCGAGAATCTCGTAAAACAAGAAAGTCATGAGCGGATAGTCGGCCCCCACGCGACGGTTTTCAATCGTCATGATCGAGCCCACCAAGGCTCCGAGGACACCCAAGATAATGCCGATTTGGTGGCGCGTATCGAAGTGGAAAATCAAAGCAATGCCGAGAATGGTGAGAAGGCTGAAGGCCAACTCCCGCACGGAAAAGCGCCGGTGGCTCATGATGGGATCAATCAGCGCCGTAAAAAAGCTGATAGAAGCAAAGCAGACAACGCCGATTGAGACATTGGAATACTTAATGGAGCCGTAAAAGAAAAGCCAGTGCACGGACAAAAGCAGTCCCACCCACGCAATCCGCAAAATATCCTTAAAGGGCAGCCGAATCTTTCCGTGCGTTGCGGCTAAATATAAAAGGAAAAATCCGCTTGCAAACATAACACGATACCAAACCAGCAGCCCCTCATTGAAGCTGATCAGCCGCCCGAGCACGCCGGTAAAACCGGCTAGCAAAATGGAAATATGCAATGCTGCAAACGCCGAAGTCATCTCAAGTTGCCTTTCTATAACAAAAATAACATGCAGGGGTCGATTATAGAATTTCCAAACTGCCCGTAGAGGGCCGCTCACGAAAAAAGTATGCTTCTGCTTGAGCCGGCTTATGCTACTATACTGAGCAGTATCGTATTTATTTCTTAGGTTTTTTCATGAAAAAGCAACAGCAAGAGCCCGCCTCTTCGGGCATGTTCGGCAAGTGGTCGTATCTGATCGGCGACGTTTTCGGCATGAAAACCTACCGTAGCGAAAAAGGCCGGCAGGATAAGCGTAGCGTCCCTTGGCAATGGGTCATTTGGGCCGCGCTTATTTTCTTTTGCTTGGGCTATCTCATTCCGGTTGAATCCATTTGGATTTTGCTTTTGGCTGTAGCCGTTGCCGCCATTATTTATTTAGCGCGCAATACGGAAACGGTTGAAGAGCAGGTGCTCCTTTTAACCGACGAGAGAACGCCGGAACAAAAAGCGGCACACCGCGCGCGGCAAAAAGCGGAAAAAGAAGCCAAGCCCGCTCGCCGTCCCCGCCAGGCAAAGGCTGCTGCCGCCCAGCCCGCGGCTTCAGCCGAAGAGCCCGTTGCCAAAGCGCCCCGCAAGCGCCCTGGCCGCAAGCCGGCCGCCAAGCCGAAGGCTGAAGAGACTGCGCAAACTGCAACGGCTGCGCCTCTTGAGACGGGCAGCGCTCAACAACAATCCAATGCCCCTCAGGGCGCACCCGAAGAGACGGAAAGCGGCAAAACGGATAAGCGCCCTGCCGCTCGCAAGCCCAGAACGCCCCGCAAAGGTTCTGCTCCGAGAAAGCCTCGCACGGCCAAAAGCCCCTCGGCCTTAACAAGCCGTCCGCGCCGGGCTCAAGATACGGCAACCGCGCCTGCCGCAACAGCGCCGGCTGCAACTGAAGCGGCCCCAGCCGCTACGATCCCGACCGTCGATAAGGCAGAAAAAACTGAATAAAGCCTAAAAGGCCTCAGACAAGCCGATGGTATTCTCACCGTCGGCTTTTTTATTCTTTTATTTGCAGCGTAAAAGAAGCGCCCAACTTCATGAGCGCAGCCTCCACGGCATCAATACTGGCGATGTCTTTCGTTAGATCAACAAGGCGCGCGGCTTCGCTATGCTGCACACCGAGCCTTCTAGCCACATCCGCAATCTTTAGCCCGTGGGTCACCATGAAATTCCACAACAAAATCTTGGCTTGAACTTTGGCCGGAATGTAATAAAGCACATCGCTTTCGCTGACTTCGGAAGGCAGCGGAATCGCTTTCTTCTTATGCCGATATTCATCCATCATGAGCTTCGGTACGAAGCTTTCTGCAAAGGATCGTGCCTCGGCCTCGCTGTCATGCTCGGATCGGTAATCCGGAAAATCCCGGCATGAAACCTCAAACTTTCCGTTCTCCAACTTTGAAATTTTTATGCCGTAATGCATATTCTCCTCGTTCGATTTTTGCTGACGTGCGCTTTAACTTAGTCCACGTTCAGTCTCGGGATAGAATGACAATGCTACATTAGCTTATTCACTATATCTATAGATCAATGGAGCATTTTTAACATTTTCTTTTTTCCTAATCGTTATATCCAAGTTCTTTCCACGAAATCTGACGCTGCTATCGGTCGCGACAAAATTGATTCAAGACGACTAACGCAAGCTCACCAACCTATCGTTTACCCCTAAGCTAAAGAAACTAAAAATAGGACAATGCCTTATTGAAGAGCCTTTCACAGTCCGTTTAGGATAGCCAAAATGGGGATTTTCTCCTGCCATTTAACTTTCTATAAGGACTCTGTCTTATGTTTGACGGAATGCTCTTTTATCTTTTCATCTGCCTGCTCTTTTTCGGCATCGGCGATTTCCTGGGCGTGCTCACGAAAGCGAAACTTTCCTCCGTTTTCGTGAGCCTACTTTTATTCTTGGTCTTTTTCATGACGGGCCTGATTCCGCCCGACATCATTAACCAAGCGGGCCTCACCCAAATCGGCAAATGGGCCGTGGGCTTCGTGGTCTTTAGCATGGGCACCACCATCAACCTGCGCGAATTGATGCAAGAGTGGCGTACCGTGGCAACGGCGTGCTTATCGATGGCCGTGATCTGGATCGGCATGATTGTCCTGATTCCGCTCATCGGCTACAACGAAACCATCGTGAGCATCCCGATTATCAACGGCGGCATCGTTGCCACGCAGATCATGTGCTCGGCGGCCATGGAAAACGGCCTGACGATGGCTGCGGCTTTGGGTACGATCGTTTATGCCGTGCAGAAGTTCTTCGGCACGCCTTTTGCCTCTTACTTCGGCCTGCGCGAAGCGCGCATCGTCCTTGAAGAGTACCGCCGCACGGGCGTAAACCCCAATAAGGCCAAACCCGTCACCGTAAACGGCGAACCGAAATTGAGCTTTTTCGATACGCACAAGAAGTACTACGGCACGTTCGTTTGCCTGGCCATTACGGCCTGCTTTACCTGGATTGCTTCGATCATCGGCAGCTTCACGGGTTTAAGCTACACGATCTGGTGCTTGATTTTGGGCGCATGCATGTCCACGACGGGCTATGTGCCGAAAAACGTGCTCGGCCAAGCCAAGTCCTCGGGCATTTTCAACGTGGCCGTTTTTGCCACCATCATCCCGAGTTTGGCCAAGATCGACTTCGGCGACTTGATCGTCTTAAGCTACAGCACGATCGTGATCTTCGTCGTTGTCTTTATTTTGCTTTATGTCTGCTTCGGCATTTTGCCCTTGTGGAAAGTGCAAGGTAAGAAGAATGTGGCATTGGGCGTTGCGGCCGCGCAGCTTTTAGGGTTCCCCGCTACCTACCTCATTGCCAATGAAGTTGCCCAAGCGGCCGCCGAAAACGAAGAAGAAAAGCAAGTGGTGCTCGATGCCATTATGTCGAAGTACCTCGTCGCCGGCTTTACGACCGTGACGTCGGTTTCGGTGATTATTGCCGGCTTCTTCGAAAAGTTCATTGTGGTTTAGTTTCTTTTGCCATTTCAACCGTAGAAAGGGTTTTCACATCATGTTCAAGTACGATGCTCAAGATTATCCGTACGCTTCCAAGCGTCACGTGGTCTACGCGAAAAACGGGATGGCCTGCGTGGGCAATCCTTCGGGCGCCAGCGCCGGCCTGCAGGTGCTTTTAAAGGGCGGCAACGCCATCGATGCGGCCATTGCCGTTGCGAGCTGCCAGCCGGTTGTTGAGCCGACCGGCAACGGGCTCGGCGCCGACTGCTTTGCGCTCATTTGGTACCAAGGCAAGCTCTACGGCATCAACGGCTCCGGCCCCCTGCCGATGGCCGCCTCCATCGCCAAGCTCAAAGAACGCGGCTTTGACAGCATTCCGCCCTACGGAGTTGAACCCATTGACGTGCCGGGGGCTGTAGGCGGCTGGATGGCCATGCACGAGCGCTTCGGGCGGCTGCCGCTGGAAGAAGTGATGGCGCCTGCGATCAGCTACGCTGAAAACGGCTATCCGGTCTCGCCCAACATGAGCCGGCTCTGGGAAGACGCCTTCCACACTTACAGCAAGTACCGCGACCGTCCCGAATTCAAGCCCTTCTTTGATACGTTCTTCCCGAAGGGAACGTACCTGCAGCCGGGCGAAATCTTCAAGTGCCAAGACATGGCCGATACGCTGCGCGAGATTGCCCGCACCAAGGGTGAATCTTTCTACCGCGGCGAACTTGCACAAAAAATCGATGCCTTCATGAAAGAGCATAACGGCTTTTTGCGTGCCGAAGACTTGGCCGCTTATAAGCCCGAGTGGGTGCAGCCCTTAAAGACCGACTACCGCGGCTACGATGTTTGGGAAATTCCGCCCAACAGCCACGGCATTACGGTTCTGATGGCACTTAACATTTTGAAGGGCTTTACGTTCGGTGCCCGCGACTCGGTCGATACGCTTCATAAGCAAATCGAAGCCATGAAGCTTGCCTTTGTGGATACGATGGAATATGTGGCCGAACCCTCGCACATGATTGTCACAAACGAACAGCTTCTGAGCCAGCGCTATGCCGATGACCGCCGCAAGTTGATCGACATGAACCACGCCATCGACCCGAAGGTGGGTGATCCGCGCTACAGCTCGACGGTGTACTTTGCAACCGCCGACGGCGAAGGCAACATGGTGAGCATGATCCAAAGCAACTTCCGCGGCTTCGGCTCGGGCATCGTCATTCCGGGCACCGGCATTTCGCTTAACGACCGTGCGCAAAACTTCCGCTTTGACGAAAACCACCCGAACGCTTACGCGGGCGGCAAGCGTCCCTACCACACGATCATTCCGGCTTTCATCTCCAAAGGCGACAAGCCGATTTCGGCTTTGGGCATCATGGGCGGCTGGATGCAGCCTCAAGCCCACCTGCAGGTCATCATGAACATGATCGACTTCGGCTTAAATCCGCAGCAGGCCTTGGATGCGCCGCGCTGGCAATGGATCGGCGGCAAGAAGGTCGAAGTGGAGTACGACACGCCGAATCACCTCGTGCGGCTTTTGCAGCGCATGGGCCACGACATCGTCGTGCAGCCCGACCTCTACCATATGGGCCGCGGCCAAGTGATTTTGCGCGATGAAGAAACGGGCGTTCTTTGCGCCGGCACGGAAAAGCGTACCGACGGCCAAATCGCCTCCTTCTAAATTTTCAGCCTTTTACGGGCGCTGCCACGGGCTTTTCCTCCCCGGGCAACGCCCGTTTTTCTTTCCGGCTCTCGTCATCCGTCCTATTAGACTCAAGCCAAACAAAAACAATGCTCTAAAATAGCGGAGTTTGAATTGAATGCCTCCTGCCAATCTCTGTACGGCTGTATCCGGCCGGCAGCTTTTTAGAGGTGGTTTGGCAGGATGTCGCTTGACACAAAGAAAGACTCCCAGCCTATGTCCAAATTACAAACCTTTGCGGCCTTGACGCCGGGCCTTGCCTTGATGCTCGCAGCGGCCTTGCCCGTCCAGGCTTATGAAACGTTGCCGATTACGACCCCGGATGGCCGTCCCTTTATTGACCTGACTATCTTGGATGAAGGCGAGAGCGCCATCATCGAAGGCGATGTGTTAGAAGACGAAGCCATTGCCTTGCCTGACGGGGTGCTTACCGGACTGCAATACGGTCTTCAGTATTGGGGGAGCTTGCTGTCCGAGAACATTCGCTATAGCGCCAGCATCGGCTTTTGCGGTTCAGAGGAATTCGTCAACAATGCCTTCGCGGGGAGCGTACTCATTGAGGACGGCCCCTACACGAACTATTCCGAGGTGGCGGCCGCCTTGCTTTTCGGCGTCAAGCCCTCAGATAGCTCCAACCTGAGCGGCTTTATTCTCGTAGGGCCCATCGACTATTATGAAGCCCAATGGGCAAGCGGAGAGCTTACCCTCATGCCCGAAAACGGCAACGATTTTAATTTCACGGCAACGTTTGTCCACGAAATGGGTCACGCCTTGGGAATCACAAACAGCCTCAACCAGCGGCCGGACGGTGAATGGATTTTTTGCGCCGACTCCGGCCTGGCTTTTGTGAAAGGCTTACGCGATATTGATGGTACAGCCCCCCAAACCGAGATGCCCATCAAAATCGTTCAAAGCGCCGAGCATGCGAGTCCCGATAGCTTTGACTTACTGAATGCCGCGGGCGCTGAAAGCGGCGCCTATTTCACGGGCAAACACGTCCAAGAAGTTCTTGACGGCGCCTTAATAGCGACTCCTTACTCGCAAGGCGAAAGGCTGCTCGTGCCCGGCATTCCCATCAATGGCTTGGAATATACCGGCGAAGTCATTGATGGCGTGTCTATTCTTGCCCCGGAATTGGCCCACATTGAATTGCAAAACAGCCTTATGAGCCACCAGACGTGGCGCAATTGGATCACCTTCATGGAAGCCGAAATGGCGCTCTTGCAAGATATCGGCTTTACGATCGACCGCAGGGACTGGTTCGGCTACTCGGTCTACCATAGCGGCGTGACGCTCGTTAATACCCATCCTTTTTATGCCCGCAACGAGGCGGGCACGGCCTACGTCGCAGGGCTCGCCAATACCAATCCCTGGGGCATCGGGCTTCACATCTACGGCAGCAACAACGATATTACACAAGCCGCCGATATTCTCACGGCCGGCCGCTACGCCATCGGCATTCGGGTTGAGGGCTCTGGCAACACCCTGCGCATTAACCCGGATACGCTCATCAGCGCCTCGGGCGCAGAAGCCGGCGGCCTTGTGGTGAGCTACGGTAAAAATCACCGCGTCATCCATGAGGGCCGCATTACCGCCGATGGAACTCAAGGCATTGCTGCGCTGTTTTCCTTCGGCGACAATATGCTCGGCAATTATTACGACGAACGCGGCTCTTATATCTCACAGTACTATGACGAGAATGGTGCATTGCAGACATACAATCCGCAATATGTCGACTTAGACGGTCCTTTGGTTGAGCGTTTTGACGTCTCGGGAAGCCTCGTCGGGGGCTTAGCCAGCCTCTTTATTGACGACAATGCCCTGGTGTCCAACATCAATATTCTTAACGGCGCTTATTTGCAAGGCGACATCATCTCGCTTTGGGATCCGACCGACGATCGCGTACAAGTTCCGGAAGGTGTCTCGGCGACCTCTCTTGTAACCCAACTGACCTTCGGCTTGGCGAAAAATGCCGACGGCTCGGCCAATTCGGAGACGGCAGATCCGCAGTTTAACTTGGCGTACAACGGCAATATTTACGCTTTGCCTGCCAAGCAAGAGCAAACCCCGGGATGGGCAAAAATTCAGATGCGAGTGGCCGGCGGCACGCTCTCTTTTAACGGCACGGCCAAACTTTTATCGGTCACGGTCGACGAGGGAGCCACGCTTAAAGGCAACGCAACCTACGACTTGACGGTTTTGCAGAGTCCGGAAACGAATGAAATCGAGATTGGCGGCGACTTTATCAATCGCGGAACGCTCGCTCCGGGCAATAGCCTCGGGCAAATCACCGTGAACGGCAACTTTGTTCTCGCTTCCACCGGGCATCTTTTGATGGAATTTGATGCCGAGGGGAAAACCGACCAATTAATCGTCAGTAAACTCCTTGATGGCTCAAATCAAGAAATAACGAAACTCACCGGTGAACAAGTCACTGTGCAACCGGCCCAAAGCTATTACGGTAACGGCACTCTGACGATTGACTTAAGCCACATGGTCCAAAAGGCAAACGGTGATGATGAAGAGTCGACTACGTCCGTGAGTTTAGAGCCGACGATTCAAGGGGATGTTTCAGCTACGCTTACCCAAAGCGGCTCGGTAGCGGATAACGTTTTAACGCTTGACACAACGCGTGCCTCTGATGCCTATAGCCGCTTGGCGCAAAGCCAAGAGGCGGCTGCCGTTGCCGCGGCCTTTGACCGGCACGCAGGCAACGCGCAAGGCGCAATGCAAGACTTGGTGGCGGCGATCGACTTTTCCGAAGCCTCAACGCTTAATGCCGCCTTTGAAAGTCTAAGCCCCGATTTGTATGCAAGGGCGGGGGCGGCAGCGCTTACGGCTCAGCAAACGATCACGCAAGCCGTGCTGCGCGAGCAGGTCAAGGGAGCCCCTCATGGCGCTTCCCTTTATGTCGTTCCCTTGGGCGGTCACACCGACCGTACCCGCGAGGGCTTTAAGAGCACTTATGGCGGTGTTTTGGCGGGTGTCCAAAACCAAAGCGCGCTTACTTCGGGCACTTTAACGTATGGTGCTCACACCGCGGTTTTAACAAGAAAAGACAAGTTTACGGCGACTACCGGCAGCCGCGTCGATGCCGATAGCTTTTACCTCGGTGCGCACGCCCGATACGACTTTAATGCCTTAGCCGGCACCTATGTGTTTGGGCTCGCGCAGATAGCCGTTGAAAACGCTGACATGAAGCGCGCCGTCATGCAAGGCTTTGACTATGCCGATTCCGACTGGACCGGCTGGGGAGGAAGTTTTGTGGCAGGCGTCGGCCAACGCTACGCTTTAACCGAGTGCTTCACGTTGGGTCCGGTCTTTTGGCTTAACTACGGCTTCATGCACCAAGATAGCCTCACTGAAACGGCTTCTCACGGGGCGGCACTTCACGTCGAATCGGAAACATACCAAACGTTAACCTCTACGTTTGGCGTTAAAGCGCACTACACGCTTGACTCTGACACGGTGAGGGCAAGCGTCGGCGGGCTTTTGGCTTGGAACCATGAATATTTGGATGAGCGCGGTACGGCCAACGCGAGTTTTGCCGCAAGCGGTTGGCGTGATTCTCGCTTTGGCGTTACGCAAGAGACTCAAACCCGCGATACGGCAACGGCTGCGGTAAGCCTAAGTGCCGAACTCAAGGAAAACTTCACCGCTTCGATCGGTGCCGGAAGCGACTTCGGTGACGGGCAAACAAGTGGTTGGGGGTATGCCAATTTGAGGTGGCGTTTTTAGTCCGGTACTTTAAGCGCCGGCTCAAGCCACAAGTCGGCACTTATATGAAGCTTTGGGCAACAACCCACCTTGCAAAAGGGCCCGACCCCAAAGAGAGGCCGAGCCGTTTTAGCTGGATGAGAACTCTTTAGAACTCTTTGCCGCCCGTCACTTTAATATCAACGCTATTGTCTTTAATGGCGCGGATGCAGGCTTCGAGTCCGCGCACCACGGTGGCCACGTCCATGTAAGGCACGCCCTTTTTGTTAATCACCTGTTGGGTGAGGTAAGGCACATGGACAAAACCGCCGCGCGTGGGCAAGTGATGCTTATGGATGTAGTACAAAAGCGAATACATGATGTGGTTGCAAACGAAGGTTCCCGCCGTATTGGATACAGCGGCCGGCACACCGGCTTTTTTCGCTTCAGCCACCATCGCCTTAATGGGCAACGTTGCAAAATAGGCGCTATCGCCGTCCTCAAAGATCGGCACATCGATCGGCTGCTTGCCTTCGTTATCGGGAATGCGGGCATCATCGATATTGATCCCGATGCGTTCGACGCAGAATTCAAAGCGGCCGCCCGCTTGTCCTACGCAGATCACGGCGTCGGGCCGATGCTCGTCAATGCTTTCAAAAAGCTTTTGAGCCGATTTTTTGAAAACAGTCGGAATTTGCACTTTGATCACGTCAACGCCGTCAACATGATCGGGCAAAGACTTGACGGCTTCCCAAGCCGGATTCACGCTTTCGCCGCCGAAGGGGTCAAAACCGGTAATTAATACTTTCATAGACGTACGGGCGCAGGCCTAGGCCTGCGGCCTTCTCCTTTTCAATGAGGACTGTTGGAAATAAAAAATCAAAGGACTTGCCTTCAACCGTCCCCAATTTAAAGGAAAAGGGCCGCTTTGAAAATGCGGAAAAGCGTGAATACGGCCTCCGCACTAAAGGCCGGAATGCTCGGGCGAGGGTAGCTTCGCGCCCATCATATAAAGAGCGGCCTCGATGCGGCGCACGGGAAAGTCCGCCTCAAGCCAAGCCGGTCGAGCCTCACGGCGGGCCAATTCCACGGCGCGGTTAACCATCCAGGATGCTTTGATATTGGAGAAAGCGTACTCGCTTTCACGCTGATGACGGCGCTTTAAGGTATCGACCGAGAAAAAATCGCCCCGTTCCCAGGAGGCATTGCGGCCGTTATCCTTTTTACCTTTTCCCCAGCCCTGGATGCGCCCGAGCGAGAGCTCTTTGGGCAAATCCATATCCTGTCCGCGGCAGTACTCGCGAATAAAAAGGCAAAGCGCCGCCACAATGCGGCTTTCATAGGCAATGAAATTGCCGATCATAATCGCATAAATGCGCGACAAAAAAGCGGACATGCCGGGACCGTCGGGTACCCCGAAAAGACGAGGCTCAGGCGAATCGCTTTTGAGCACTTCGCAGGCAAAGGCAATGAGCTCGCACAGGTGCGGCTCGTTTTCGTGCAGCCACTGGCGGGAGTTTTTAGAAATCAAGCGCCCTTCATAAAGCTTGACGATAAGTTCGTGCAATCCGGTATTGTTGTTTTCTGCCAGGGCCTTAAGCATCGGATCGCGCAAGTGCTGCATGCGCAAAAAATAGGCTTTATTGTCAGCCTCCAGCAGAAACTGCTCATACGCATCTTCGAGACCGGCAATGCAATAAAAGGCCTTCGGCCGCAGAGTTTCCGTGGTATAGACGGGATCAAAGAGGCGGCCGCCTAAAAATTGGGCCAAATATCGACAAAAGCCGTCAACCGGGGCACAGCTTAAATAATGCTCGCGCGCGGAAATCAGGCTGGTAGCCGAAAGCGCCGAGCCCGGTTCTTGATCGGACAACATGATGCAAACCCCCAAATAGCGGTTAGTAAAACAGACTCTTCGGATTATATGGAGATTGTGTCAAGAAAATCGTGCCGGGTGCAGGCTTTGAGCATAAGCGCCCGACTAAGGCTCAATGACGGTACCCGCTTTAAGCTCAATAAGCCCGGCGATATCGCCCAAGGCTCCGATGGCAGCGCACCGCCCCGTGCGCTTGACAAATTCGCAGGCGGCTTTGACTTTCGGGCCCATACTGCCTGCAGGAAAGAGCCCCTTTTCGAGTTCCGAAGCACAAATGCGGCCGATAGGCCGGTGCTCAAGTTCATCGAAATTTTCATAGACGGCATCCACGTCGGTGGCAATGACAAAGCGCTCGGCATGAAGCGCCTGCGCCAAAAGCGAAGCGGTCAAGTCCTTATCAATGACGGCTTCAACGCCGCGAAAGCCCTTGCCCTCGCGCACGACGGGCACGCCCCCGCCGCCGGCGGCAATGACGGTGAAGCCCGCCTGCATGAGGCTTTCAATGGCCTCAAGCTCGAGCACTTCGCAAGGCGCAGGGCTTGCCACGACGCGCCGCCAATAGCGCCCGTCAGGCAAGACATGCCAATGGCAAAGCTTTGCAAGCTCAAGGGCTTGCTCTTTTTCATACACGGGACCGATAAACTTGGTGGGCTTATCAAAGGCGGGGTCGGCTTGATCGACAAGCGTTCGCGTCACGAGATTGACGAAGCGGCGCGAAGGCATTGCCTTTTGCAAAGCCTCAAGCAAAATGTAGCCCACCATCGCCTGGCTTTCGGCTCCCAAAATGTCAAAGGGATAAGCAGGCAGCGACTTGTCACTTTGCGCCTGAAGGGCCAATAGTCCCACCTGGGGACCGTTGCCGTGGGTAATAAGCACCTCGTGGTGGGCAAGCACGCTTGCCAAGGCGCACGCCGCCTCCATGGCATTGGCTCGTTGAGCCGAGGCCGTCATCGCCTCTCCTCGCTTTAAGAGGGCATTGCCGCCCACCGAAACCACAACGCGCATCACTCTCCGCCTTTTTCGTCGTAAGGAATGAACGCCTCTTTACCATTGCCGCATTGCGGGCAGGCAAAATAATCGGGCAAATCGTTAAAAGCGGTACCGGGTGCAATGTCGTACTCCTCGCAGCCTTTGTCCGGATCGTAAACGTACCAGCAGACCTTGCACTGCATTTTGCCCGCGAGAGCGCTTCGCTCGCGGTTGAGCCGATCAAGCATCTCGTCGATTCGCTCTTGCTGCACAGCACCCCTCCTAGAGCCTGCCGGCATCCAAATCTTCGTTAATCCAAGCGAGCGCATCGCAGCACTGAGCGGCCCCTTGCGCCATCTCGTCGCGGTCATTGGCCACTTCGGGCGGCAGCGTCGCCACCACATAGGCATCAAAAAGCGCCTTGCCGGCTTTATTGAAAATTTTGCTGCGCCAAATGCCCTTCATCGCCGTACTCTGCAGATTGGCATCGGCAAAGCCGGAAATGCCGATATCGATGGCGCCCTGCCCAAGCACTTCGCTCATGAAATGATCGTCGGCCGGTCCCAGCGGTTGGCGCGAGAGCTCAATCGTATAGGCAGGATCAAAACTCACCCGTTCAAGATCGGTGCTTTGCTGCGCGCGGGCCAATTGCTGCAAAATGGCAGGCGCCGCAAAGGCACCTTCGGGCGGCTGCAAACCCTCGAGGGCAAGCATTTTTTGAGAAAGCGACGCTTTGACAAAAGGCGGCAGGCGCGTGACCTCAAAGCGATCGATCCCGTCTTCTTGTACCCGCCAAAGCCCGTGAATGCCCGTTTCCTCGGCGCGCGTGTTGCCGCACACAATCCGCACTTCGCCCGTACCGATGGCCGCGAGCAAAAATTGCAGGGCTTGAGCGGTAAAGTCGCTAAAAGGCACCTCTAGGATTACATCGGTACGGTTGCCCGCCTCTTCAAGCGCTTTTCTTACGCGCTCGAGAAAGTCGCGCGTAGCCGTTGCCGCGGCGTGTTCGGCCTCGGGCGTGAGCTCAACCGCAGCCCAGCGTTTGGACGTCAATTCTGCCATCGTTACTCCTTTAGCTCAGGGCGGGCCTCAAGCGCACCCGAAATCGTTGGTATTGTCACTTGCGCTTAAAATCGCAATCGTTCTCGGGGCAGGCCCTTGCTGCATGGCAATGCGGGCGAGCTCCTCGCCGTACTCCTGCCAGGACTTCAGTCCCTGCACGGCACCCAAAAAATCCGCATCGCGAAAAAGCGCAACGGCCGGCATCGAACGCAGCCCCCAGCGGGCGGCCAAGCTTCTTGCCTGCGAAAAGTCGGCCCAGACCGTTGCCGTCAAGAGCTCCCCGAAGGCTTTTTTGAGCTCGGGCGCAATCACCGCCATGTCAATCGTGGTTTTGCGCTCATTGGGATCATCGGCAAAGACGGCCATCTTTAAGCCGGAGGCATCCAAAAAGTCGGCAAGCGCCTCTTCGGTCATGAGCGTAAAGCCCTCCGCGCCGAAAAGCCTCTTGAAAATCGGATGCGTTTCAATATCGATCCGGACCAGCTCTTCGGTCGCCGCGTTAAATGATTTGCGCATTTTTGCGCCCTCCCCTAAATGACTTTCTTGCCGACTTGAGCGGCCAAGTGCTCCGGCAGTGAAGCCGGATGCTCGATTAAATCGGCAAAAGCCTCCTCGACGGCCGGCCCCGAGCCGCCCTGCATGACGCCGGCCACGCAGGCCAGGGCTCGGCCGATCTGCCGGGCTTCTTCTTCGGAGACAATGCGAAGCGCTTGTCCCCTAAAGACCAAAATATAGTCCCCGACTTGTACGTTTTCCAATAGGGAAGTATCCACCCGCAGGGGCTTTTCGCCCTCGCCTTCGACCTCGGCGCTCGCGCCCGTGGCGGTATGGTGCGTGGCAAGCACTTTTTTCGGAATGGCAATGCACATGAGTTTAGGCCCCCTTCACCAGGTAGCGGATGTCGCCCGTGCGGCATGCCGCCGCTTCGCTCGGGCGCTCCTTTTCATAGGGATCGATTTCAAGCATTTTTTCGCCCAAAGGCGCGGGCTTGTCGCCCTCGGCGCGCTTGTTAAGCTCAAAGCCCCAGCGGGCCAATTCTTCCTGCGCAGCGGCAACGGCTTCGTCAACGCGCGCTTTGACAGCCTCGGTGAGGCTTCCGCCATAGTCTTCGAGCTCGGCAGGCTGCACGCCGATCACCGTCATCGCTTCGGGCTCGTAGCCCTGCAGCAAGGCGCTTGCCAAGACGTCATTCATGCCGGTTTGATGCGGGGAAATTTTCGTCGCCGACCAAATCTTGATGTCGTCTTCGCGCAGCACGCGCAGGGTGCCCGGCGCCGCTTTGAGGTCGCAGCAGTCGAAAATTAAAAGGCGCTTGGCCCCCACGATCTCGTTCATGAGATAGGGCCCCAAGGTGCCGCCGTCGATCACGCGGATCGCGTCATCGTCGGCAAAGCGCTCGTGAAAGCGCTCGACCGCGCGCACGCCGAACCCTTCATCGGCCCAGAGGATATTGCCGATTCCCATCACCAGGACTTCGTAAGCGGGAGCATTGACCATGGGCTCACTCCTATTGGAAAACAAACAAGGCGCCGATCAAAAGCGTTTTCGACAGCTTTTAAACGGCGCCGTTTAAAGACTGTTACCGGGAAGCCGCTTTAGGGCGGCCTCCCGGCTTATTGTAGGCGCTTTTAGTGATGCGTTTCTTTAAACATTCTCAAGCCCGTGGACATTGAGGAGAGCGTTGTCGCCCCGCCCATCACGTCTTCGCGGAAAGACATGTAAATGTGGGCAATCGAGAAAAGGATAAAGACGTACATGCAGGCATGGTGCACGGTGCGTACGGCTTGTGCGTCGCCAAAGAGGGCGATCACCCAGCCGAACCAGCTCATCCAGCCCGTATCCCACCCCCAGGCTTGGGCGTAAAGTGCAAAGCCCGTGAAGATCACCACGATGCTGCCCAAGACAAACATGGCAAACATCGCAAGCTGAGCGAGCGGGTTGTGGCCGGCATACTCCGGCGCGCTCTTTTTCAAAAAGAGGTAGTACAGCACCTGGGCCAAGACGCCCTTCCACCATTTCAGGGACCAAAGCGGCGGAATGAAGATCATCCTCGCATAGCGGTTGCCGACAATCGCCCAGAAAATCCGGTAGATAAAGAGCACCGTAAAGATCATCCCGGCAACAAAGTGCGCCAAGCGAATGTAGCCGAAGTCGTACGTAATCCACGTATCGCCTAAATTCGCCACGAGCGGTGCGCCGATCAGAAAGCCCGTCACAATCATCACGGCCATGCAGATGGCCATGAGCCAGTGCCAGATGCGCACGGGTGCTTCCCAGACGTAGATCGGGTGGGTGCCGCCCGTCGTATCAACTTCAAAAGTGACCGGATCAATTCTCATAGAGGATCCTCCTTAGCGAACCCGCACGCTGCAAAGCTCGTGCCCTTCGGGATCGAAGAGGTGCGTGGCGCAGGCCAAGCACGGATCGAAACTGTGGATCGTACGGATGATTTCCAAGGGTCGTTCGGGATCGGCCAAAGGCGTACCCATGAGCGACGTTTCAAAAGCGCCCTGCTCGCCTTCGGGCGAACGCGGCGTGGCGTTCCAGGTCGTCGGGACAATGGCCTGCCAGTTGGCAATGCGCGTGTCTTTGATCACGCACCAGTGGCCCAGCGCACCGCGCGGGGCTTCGCAAAAGCCGACGCCGCGGCATTCCTTGGGCCACGTGCTCGGTTCCCAGAATTCCATGTTGGCGGCGGTTTCGTCGCCCGTCTTGATGTTGGCAATCAAGTCGTCGACGTACTGCACCATCTTGTGCGCCGTCCAGCGGCATTCCAAGGCGCGCGCCGCATGCCGCCCGAGCGTTGAATAGACCGCTTCCAAGGGCAGGTTCAATTCCTTTAGGAGATCCAAGGCCGGTTCCTTAAAGTGCTTGACGTCCTTTGCGATCGAAACGATCAAGCGGGCCAAGGGGCCGACTTCCATCATGTGACCCTTCCAGCGCGGGCTCTTGATCCAGGAGTACTTGCCCTCGTCGCCCAGCCAGGCAAACTTCGTCTTCGTGCCTTCGGAGCCTTTGGGCAATTCGAAGGCCTGTTCGGTAACGCCCTCCCAGGGGTGAAGCCCGGCCTTGCCTTCCGGATACTTGTACCAGGAGTGATCGACGAATTCCTGGATTTCGTTCGTATCGCGCAGGTTCACTTCATGCACGTGCGCGAGGTCGCCGTCGATGATGGCCCCCGAAGGCATCTGAAGCGACTTTTCCGACCAGTCGTTGGCGATTTCGGGGAAGTCGCCGTAGCAGAGCACGTTCTTTTTCACGAGGCCGCCGCCGTACTTGAACCATTCCGGATAGAACGAGGCGATAGCCTTGATATCGGGCAGGTACACGTTTTCAACGAATTCCACCGACTGGCGGGCGATATCGCGCATGTAGTTCATCGTCACTTCGTTGATCATGTTGCCGGCCGCGCCCGTATCGTGCATGTTGATCGGGCAGGCGACGCCGCCTACGAGGTAGTTCGGGTGCGGGTTCTTGCCGCCCAGGATCGTGTGAATCTTGATGATTTCGCGCTGGAAGTCCAAGGCTTCCAAGTAGTGCGTCACCGCCAAGAGGTTCACTGCCGGCGGCAGCTTCATCGCCGGGTGTCCCCAGTAGCCGTTGGCGAAAATCCCCAACTGGCCCGAAGCCACGAATTTCTTCAAGCGGTTTTGCACGTCGCGGAAGTACCCGGGCGAAGACAGCGGATGGTGCGGGCTGATCTTCTTTTGCAGCTCGGAGACTTCGCGCGGATCGGCCGAGAGGCTGCTCACCACATCGACCCAGTCCAAAGCCGAGAGCTGGTAAAAGTGCACGATATGGTCGTGAGTATAAAGCGTCGCGTTCATCAGGTTGCGGATGATGTTCGCGTTTTTCGGAATCTTGATGCCGATGGCATCTTCGACGCTTCTGACGGCCGCAAGGGCGTGAATGCCCGTGCAGACGCCGCAGATGCGTTCAACGAACGCCCAGGCGTCTCTCGGATCGCGCCCCTTGAGAATCACTTCCAAGCCGCGCCACATCGTGCCCGTGCTTTGGGAGTCGGTAATGACATTGTTGCCGTCGATGACGGCTTGCACGCGCAAATGGCCTTCAATGCGCGTGACAGGGTCTACAACAATACGACGATCGGCCATTATTCTTCCCTCCCGATTTCTTTATTGGTCTTTGCGCGAGCCTGGGCAACGGCTGAGAGCGCGGCGTGGGCAATGGCAGCAACGCCGACAACGCCCACGGTGGCTAAGCCCACCTTGTCCACGGTCGATTCAATGCCGCCCAATCCCGGCGGCAGCACGGTCGTTTCGTGCGCATAGAACGAGCCCTTGTCAAAGAAGTTGGGCTCGGAGCAGCCGATGCAACCGTGACCGGACTGCACGGGCCAGGAAAGCCCCTCGTTCCAACGAATCGTCGAGCAGGCGTTATATGTGGTCGGGCCCTTGCAGCCCACCTTGTAGAGGCAGTAGCCGAGCTTGGCGCCTTCGTCGTCGAATTTTTCAACGAACTGGCCGGCGTCAAAGTGCGCACGGCGGTAGCACTTATCGTGAATGCGTTGGCCGTAGAACATCTTCGGGCGGCCTAAGCGGTCCAAGGGCGGAATGCGGTCGTAGGTCAAAATGTAGGTCACAACCGCGGTCATCACCTCCGGAATCGGCGGGCAACCGGGCACGAGCACGATGGGCTTATCGGTGATGATTTCGGTAATCGGCACCGACTTCGTGGGGTTGGGCTTAGCCGCTTGCACGCAGCCCCAGGCTGCGCACGACCCCCAGCCGATCACGGCCTTGGCGCCGGCGGCGACGTGGCGGATCTTTTGCAGGAACGTCTCGCCCGCGGGAATGCAGTTGATGCCGTCATCGTGCAAGGGCACGTTACCTTCGACGGCCAAGATGTAGTTGCCCTTGTACTTTGTGATCGTCTCTTCCAAAGCGGCTTCGGCTTGATGGCCGGCCGCGGCCATGATGGTGTCGTCATAGTCGAGCGAGATCATCGACAAGACCAAATCCTTGGCCACCGGATGATAGGAGCGGATGAAAGATTCCGTACAGCAGGTGCACTCAAGCCCGTGAAGCCACACCACCGGCAGGCGCGGCTTCGTCTGCATGGCCGAGGCAATCTCGGCGGCACCGGCGCTGCCGAGGCCGAGGCTTGCCGCCGTAAGCGAGCAAAACTGCAGGAACGTTCTGCGGCTTACGCCTTGGCGACGCAAGGCCTCGTATTGGGTTTCAAATTGTTTTTCATGCATAAGGGGTTTCTCCTTTACGGCCCCCTTTTCTTCGGTTTCCGCCCGCGAGCGGCTTTTCAACAAAAAAGAGAGCCCTAGCTCAAGGCCTGACAGCCCTAATGATTCGATTGTAAGAAACGATCATCCGAGCGTCGGTTCGCAAATGACCGTCTTTTATAAGACTAAAGGGGTACATTTTGGCCATTTGTGCAAAACGTAAGACAACGCGCAGCGGCAGAGTTTCGGAGTTGTCTGACTTTTTTCTTATATTTTCTATAGTTGTATCACACCCAAGCGGCTTTGAACAGGCGGATTTTTCCCAAGGGGCAAAGAAGTCAAGGGGCGGATTTTTCGAAGAAAAAATCTTTCTCGGGGTTTTTATGTCCAAAAGGGTAGGGAAAAACGCGCTAACAGGTTTATCGTTATGGTGTACGCTAAAAGAAATTTTCAGGATGTATCAGACATGGCTCATCGCGGGACATACTTCAAGAGTTCGCCGGCGGCAGCCTTTGAGGCCGCCTTTGAAAAAATCTACCGGCAAAAAATGCGCGAGCTGCCGATTACGCGGCCGCATCTGGCCGTGCGCGCCTTGGGCTTTGCGCCCTTTCACGGGCACTGGATCGGAGCGCTTGTCACCCCGTGGTCGATTTTGGTCGTTTTAGCCTCCGGCAACGAGCAAACGTGGCCGGCCGTGCAGGTCGGGAAAATCATGCCCGTGCGGCTTCCGGCGGGCGCCTTTCATTTTCTCGGCATGCAAGAGGAAAGTTTGGGCGAATTTTTGGCCTGCTCGCTCATGAGCCCGATTGAGCCCGTCTACCGTCAAAAAGACTGTGAAGCCTTCGCCGCCAAAGCGCTTGCGCTCATGATGACGCCCGCTGCCGAAGCGAGTAAGCCAAGCGGCGCAGCTTCAACCGAACTCACCCGGCGCGACTTTTTTGCTCCCCGCCCCGACAAGGAGATGCGCTAATGGCCCTTGCCCGCTCCAGCGTCAGCCTCATCATCGATAAGGGGGCGCACGATAGTCCCGTCACGCTCATTAACACCCGCAACGACGCCATTGCACGCGCCTGCTCGGGGCAGCCGCTGCCTGTGGTGCGGCTGATGCTACGCTCGCTCTTGGGGCTGTGCCCGGTGGCGCAATGCGCAGCGCTTGAAGCGGCCGCAGGGGCCGCAGGGCTTGCCGCAGGCGAAATCCTTCGCGTTGCCGAGCCCGTGCAGCAGCTAGCCGCTGTCGAAGCCGTTTTGGAAACCCTGAGGGTTTTAAGCCTTGACCTCAGAAGCCTCGTGAGCCGCGCACACGTTTCCGATGCAAGCCTAAAGACGATCGGCGCCTTGCGTGCCGGCCTTTGGCAGGCCTCGGGACGCCCCAAGTGCGCCGCCGATGAAGCCGCTTCGCTTTACGAGCAGGCCGCGGCGCTTGCCATGCTGTGGCTTACTCGCGAGAAAAAGACCGTGGGCTCGATTAAAAGCGCTTATGACCGCTTCGAAGGCATGACCCTCGAAGGCACAAAGCTTCTTTTTCCCGAGGAGCTCGCAAGCGTGACGCTTTTGCGGTTTTTCTATGACGAACTTGAACGCACGCCCGAATTTGCCCTTGAGCCCCGCCTGATGGGCTACCGCATTCCCGGTGCCTTAGCCAGGCTCAGAAGCCGCTACGAAAGCAGCACCGAGGCGCGGCGCGACTTTAGCGTAAAAGACCTCGTGGTGGCGCGCCTTGTGGAATTGCGCCACGTGGCCGCCGGCAAGCCCGCCCCCTACACGGTCTACGGCGTGGGCCTGGGCGAGAACACGGGAGCCGGGGTGGTCGAAACGGCCCGCGGCACGCTCCTGCACTTTGTCCGTCGCGAAGGCGAGACGGTTGCCACGCTCAGAATCATGGCGCCGACCGAATGGTCTTTTCAAGCCGGCTCGCCGCTTAACCAACTCATGAACCGGTATGCGGCCGAGCGGCTTTCCACGCCCAAGACCACGGAAACGGGACTCAAAATGATGTCGGCAGCCTTTGATGCCTGCACGCCGGTTTACATCCAGTGGAAAAGAGGAGAGCACCATGCATGAGCTATCCATTGCCGAGGGCATTGTTGATATCGTCGAGCGCACGGCTAAAGCCAATGGCCTAGCCAAAGTAAAGACCGTGCGCGTGGCCATCGGCCGCTTGGCGGGCGTTGAAGTCGATAGCCTGCGCTTTGCCTGGATTTCCGCGCGCATGGGTAGCGCGGCAGCCGAGGCCGAGCTTGTGATTGAAGAGCCCGAGGGCAAGGCTTGGTGCATGGATTGCGCCCGCACGGTTGCCCTTCCCCGCTTCGGCGAGGCGTGCCCGCATTGCGGGGGCTACCACCTCACCCCCACCGACGGCATGCAAATGAAAGTACTCGATATTGTGGGCGAAGGCTAAACAGCCCCGCCCTTAAACGCTATACCATAAGGAGATTTGTTATGTGCACGACTTGCGGTTGCGGCGGCAACCATACGCATACCCACGTGGATGAAAACGGCAACGTCATCACCCACACGCACGAACATCACGACCATGACCACGGCCATGAACACGGTCCCGAGCGCACGGTCTCCGTCGAAGAGGACATCCTCTCGAGAAACAACGCCGTGGCAGCCGTTAACCGCGAACAGTTCCGCCAAAAGCGAATTCTCGCGCTTAATTTTGTTTCCAGCCCCGGCTCCGGCAAGACCGAACTTTTGTGCGCAACCATCCGCGCCGCAGGCGAGCTGCCGATTGCCGTGATCGAAGGCGACCAGCAAACGAGTAACGACGCCGACCGCATCAGCCAAACGGGAGCGCCCGCCTTTCAGGTCAACACCGGCAGCGGCTGCCACCTGGATGCGGAAATGGTGCAGCACGCCGTCTCGCACCTGAATCCGGCCGAGCATAGCCTCTTATTTATCGAAAATGTGGGCAACCTCGTCTGCCCGGCCTCTTTTGACTTGGGCGAAGCACACAAGGTGGTGATTTTGTCCGTCACGGAGGGCGAAGACAAGCCGCTTAAGTACCCGGACATGTTCCAAGCATCGGACCTGATGATTATCAATAAAATCGATTTGCTACCTTACGTGCAATTCGATATCGATCGCTGCGAAGAGTACGCCCGGCGCGTGAACCCGAAGATCAAGATCTTGCGCGTTTCGGCTACCAAGGGCGACGGGATGGACAAGTGGCTCACGTGGCTCAAGGCCGAGCTCACGCTCTCGGCCCTTTAACCGATTAAAGGGGGTGCCATGAGCGAAGTGTTTGCCCGGTTTTACCGCATTAACGGCTTGGTGCAAGGCGTGGGCTTTCGCCCGACCGTCTACCGCATCGCCTTGGAGTTAGGGCTCAAGGGCGAAGTCTTTAACGATGCCATGGGCGTGGGCGTTGTGCTCGAAGGCAAAAAAGAAGACGTGCTCGCGTTTCCTGACGTGCTTTTGCGAGAAAAACCTCCCTTGGCGCGCATTGACTACATCCGGCCTGAAGAGCGCAAAGCGCGCGGCTACACGGACTTTACGATTACCGAAAGCCAAGAAGGCAAAGTGAAAACCGCCATTACGGCCGATGCCGCCACGTGCGAGGCGTGTCTTGAAGACATGTTTACGCCCGGCAACCGCCGCTACCGCTATGCTTTTACAAACTGCACACACTGCGGACCGCGCTTTACGATTACGCGGCATCTGCCCTACGACAGGCCGCAAACGACCATGGCCCCTTTTGTGATGTGCCGCGACTGCCTAGCCGAATATACCGATCCGCTTGACCGGCGCTTTCACGCCCAGCCCAATGCTTGTCCGGTCTGCGGCCCGCATTTAACCTTCACGGCCGCTGACCGCCAACCCCTCGCGGGCGACCCCATTGACTTGGCCGTTAACGCCGTCAAAGCGGGCAAAATCGTCGCCGTCAAAGGCCTCGGGGGCTTTCACCTTGTGTGCGACGCGAAAAACGCGCAAGCGGTTGAGGCCTTAAGGCGCCGCAAGGGGCGCGATGAAAAAGCCCTGGCGGTCATGGTTGCCAACGCCGAAAGCGCAAGGCGCTTTGCGCGCGTGACGCCGGCCTCACAAAAAGTCTTGGAAAGCGTTGCCCGGCCCATTGTGCTGCTGCCTAAGCGCGAAGACCGCGAGCTTGCGGGCATTGCGCCCGGCCTATCAGATATCGGGCTCATGCTGCCTTATACGCCCGTGCACTGGCTCTTATTTCATAGCCTGGCGGGTAAGCCTGACGGGGCGGCTTGGACGCGCGAACTGAGCCTTGACGAAGCGCTGGTGATGACGTCGGCCAACCGCTCGGGCGAGCCCCTTGTCACCGGCAACGACGAAGCTTATGAAAAGCTCTCGGACATGGCCGATTTTTGGCTCATCCACAACCGTGACATTCTCGTGCGCTGCGACGATTCGGTCGTGCGGATGATGGGTGATACGCCTATTTTTATCCGCCGCTCGCGAGGCTACGCCCCGGAAGCGCTGCGCTTTAAGGAAAACTTCAAAACAACGATGGCCACGGGCGCCTACCTTAAAAATGTCGCGGCTGTTACGCGCGACAATGAGGTCTTTTTAACGCAGCACGTGGGCGACCTGGAAAATAGCGAAACCGACCGGGCCCTCGTTGAGGCGCTCGAACACTTGGAAAAAGTTTTTGAAATAAAGCCCGAAGTGTTTGCTAGCGATGCGCATCCGGATTTTTTCAGCACGCACTTGGCCACACGGAAAGCCGAAGAAGCGCACGGGCTGCCTTTTAGCGTCTATCACCACGCCGCGCACATCGCAGTAGCCATGGCTGAGCTTGAGCGCAAGGAGCCCACCCTGGGCTTAGCCTTGGACGGCGTGGGCTTGGGCCCTGACGGGAAAGCCTGGGGGGGAGAGCTTTTGATGGTAGAGGCCGGCCGCTTCTCACGCCTAGGGCACATGATGCCGATTCCCCTGCCCGGAGGCGACATCGCCGCGCGCGAACCGCGTCGCGTTGCCGCCGCTTTTTTAGCGCTTTTAGGGAAAAAAGAAGCGATTGCCGAACGCTACCCGGAGCTTCCGCAAGCTTCGCACTTTGACAAACTCATTGAAAGCGAGACGCTCTCGCCGAGAACGACCTCGCTCGGGCGATACTTTGACGGCGCGGCGAGCCTTTTGGGCCTGTGCGACATCCAGCACGATGAGGCGCGGGCGGCCATGCTTTTAGAAACCGAAGCGATGAAGGCCGAGGCTCGAGCCGATAAAAAAGGCTTTTACCTTGAAAAGGGAGTCGTCAATTTACTGCCCTTTATCGCCAAGATGGCCGAGATAGGGCGCGTCAATCCCGCGCAGGCCGCCGCTGACTTTCACGCCACGCTCGCGCTTGCCTTGGTTAAGCTTGTTGACGGTGCCTGCCGCCGCACGGGCTACCGGGGACCGGTGATGCTCACAGGCGGCTGCATGGCTAACCGCCTCTTAACGCGAGAGCTCACGGAAGGCCTTGCCGCGCGCGGCATTGAGTCCTACTATCCCCTTAAAGTGCCCGCGGGCGACGGCGGCCTTGCCTTGGGGCAAGTGTGGCTTGCGCACCTAGCGCTTTCCTCGGGCTTTGAGGCCATGACGTATTCGGGCGATCGATAAGGAGGCGCCATATGTGTTTAGCCGTTCCTGCTCAAATTCTTTCATTAACCGATGAGGAAACCGCCGTGTGCGACTTTAACGGCGTACAAAAAGCGGTCAATGTCTCGCTCATTGAAAATCCGGCCGCAGGCGACTGGGTCATCGTCCACGTGGGTTTTGCATTAAACCGCATTGATGCCGAAGAAGCCCGTAAAACCCTTGAAGCGCTCTCGGCCGTGGGCGAAAACGAACCGCAGGGAAAATAAATGCAATACGTTACGGAATACCGCGATAGCGCCAAAGCGCACGACTTGGCGTTGGCGATTGCGCGTGAAGCCAAGCCCGGTGCCGGCTACCGCTTTATGGAATTTTGCGGCGGCCACACCCATGTGCTCTCGCGCTGGGGGCTTGCCGATCTATTGCCCGAGAATGTCAAAATGATCCACGGGCCGGGGTGCCCGGTGTGCGTGCTGCCCATCGGCCGCATCGAGATGGCAAAATCCATTGCTCTTGATCACCACGCGATTTTATGCACTTATGCCGATACCTTGAGAGTGCCCGCCGCGCACGGCGAATCGCTTTTTGATAGCCGCGCGCAAGGGGCCGATATCCGCATGGTCTACTCCCCGATGGACGCATTGGCGGTAGCGCGCGAAAATCCCGACCGCGAAGTTTGCTTTTTTGCGATCGGCTTTGAAACGACAACGCCGCCCACGGCCGTCGCGTTAAAGGTCGCCTGCCGCGAAGGGTTAAAGAATTTTTCGTGTTTTGTAAACCACGTGCTCACGCCCGCTGCCATGCAGCACATCCTTCAGAGCGCTCCGCAAAACCCGAATGCGCCCGTGCTCAATGGCCTCGTGGGACCGGCTCACGTCTCCACCGTGATCGGCTCGGCCCCCTATGAACCCTTTGCCCGCGACTGGGCCATGCCTGTGGTAATCGCAGGCTTTGAGCCCCTGGATATGCTCATGGCCATTTTGATGCTGGTGAAGCAAACCAACGAAGGCCGCCACGAGGTTGAAAACGAATTTACCCGTGCGGTAACCCGCGAAGGCAATCGCATCGCGATTGCCCTTATGGATGAAGTTTTTGAGAGGCGCGAAAGTTTTGAGTGGCGCGGCTTGGGGAGCGTCCCATTTTCGGCCTTGAAGCTGCGCGACGAGTGGGCCGAATTTGATGCGCAAAAACGCTTTGACTTGCAAGAAATCCATATCCCCGATAACCGCGCTTGCGCGTGCGGAGCGATTTTGCGCGGAGAAAAAGAACCGTTTGAATGCCCGCTTTTCGGCAAGGTCTGCACCCCGGCACGCCCGATCGGCGCCTGCATGGTCAGTTCCGAAGGCGCTTGCGCCGCCTACTGGCGCTATGCGCCGAAAAGCCGCCTTCAAGCTAAAGAGAATCACAATGACAAGCATTAAACCGGATTATGTTAAAAAGCTCGACCTCAAGGCCGGGCGCGTGGAAATGAGCCACGGTGCGGGGGGCCTTGCCACTGCCCAACTCATCGACGAGGTGTTTGCACGGGCTTTTACCAATGAGTGGCTTAACGTCGGCCATGACGGGGCCATGCTCCCGGCTTTGCACCGGCCGATCGCCGTCTCGTGCGACGCGCATGTCGTGAGCCCCCTCTTTTTCCCCGGAGGCGATATCGGGCGGCTTGCCGTCTGCGGCACGGTCAACGACGTGGCCGTGTGCGGTGCCAAGCCCCTTTACATAGCCGCAACCTTTATTCTCGAAGAGGGCTTTCCTTTGAAAGACCTTGTTGAAATCGTCAATTCCATGGCTGAGGCTGCGCGCGAAGCCGGTGTTGCCATCGTCACGGGCGACACGAAGGTGGTCGAAAAAGGCCACGGCGACGGAATCTACATCACGGCAACCGGAATCGGGGAAAAAATCGCTGAAGGTGAAATTTCGGGCCGCCAAGCCCGCCCGGGCGACGCGGTCCTCATTTCCGGCAGCATGGGCGATCACGGCACGGCCATCTTGTCGCAGCGTGAAAATATGACCTTTCTCACCGACATTAAAAGCGATACGGCTCCGTTAAACGGGTTGATTGAAAACGTGCTTAAAGCCGTCCCCGGCGTGCATGTCCTGCGCGACCCAACGCGCGGGGGGCTTGCCGCAACGCTAAACGAAATCGCGCACCAAAGCGGCGTAGGCATTGTGCTTGACGAAAAGGCGATTCCGGTGAAAAACGAAGTCGCCGCCGCCTGCGAATTTTTAGGCCTTGATCCCCTCTTCGTTGCCAATGAAGGCAAAGTAATCGTAATTTGTCCGAAGGAAGACGCTCCCAAAGCGCTAGCAGCAATGAAAGCCTCGCCCTACGGAAGGCAAGCCGCCATCATCGGCGACATTGTCAACGACAATCCGGGCAGCGTCGAAATGGTGACGCTTTTGGGCGGCAGACGCAGCGTGGATTGGCTCAACGGCGAGCAACTTCCCCGCATTTGCTAGTGGCTTTTTCTGCCTAAGCCCAAAAACGAACGAGCGCAGCGCATCCCAATTTATTTTGATTGCGCTGCGTTTTCTTTAGCAAGTTAGATACCCGAGGACGCCGCGCTCAAATACGCTTTAGCTTGCTTTAACACTAAAGGCAACGTCGCAGGACTGGCTATGCGGATCGGACAGTCCGGATAGGCTTTTGAAAATGCCGCGGCACCGTGGATTTTGGCTTCAGGATTGAGTTTGCATTCAAAAGCCTGCATCTTGCCTTCGACTACCTCGACGAAATCAATTTCTTTCGGGCTTCGGCCAGCCGTGCGCCAAAAATAGACTCGACCGAAATCATGATTGAGAGAGTGCTCCTTGATTCGTTCAACGTAAAAGAAATTCTCCCAAAGCGCACCCTTATCTTCTCGAGTCGAGATCGGATCGAAATTTTCAATAATGGCATTGCGGATGCCGTTATCCGTGAATTGACATCCTCCCCTTGTTAAAACAAGGGGATTCCTTGTTCTGACGTTACGTCCTACAAGGATGGTTCCCGTTGATGACGGAGTTCCTGCCGTTTCCAGCATTTCTCCGTTCACTGCGCGGGCGATCCGCTTTTGGCGTGTGCGGTCGGGACAGTCCGTCCCTTCTCCTT
>DVNT01000028.1 GCA_018714185.1 Candidatus Aphodousia gallistercoris
AAGGAGAAGGGACGGACTGTCCCGACCGCACACGCCAAAAGCGGATCGCCCGCGCAGTGAACGGAGAAATGCCGGAAACGGCAGGAACTCCGTCATCAACGGGAACCATCCTTGTAGGACGTAACGTCAGACAAGGAATCCCCTTGTTTTAACAAGAGGAGGATGTCAATTGAAGTTTTCCTTGAGGTGTGCGCGCCATTTTTGCAAGTCTTCGCCAATCGTGGGATTTTTGTAGACGTCATGCACGGCAAAAGAAGGCATCGGGGCAATGCCCATGTATTGAAACTGCTTGTGCAGCGGCAGTAGCACCTCTTCAAGGCCGCGGGCATCGAAAAAGTGACCCGGCGTATTTAAGGCTGAAGAAGGCGCGTTCCAAGTGGTGCTCAACATATAGCGCTTGCCGAGTAAGAATCCTCCGCTGCCGTAAAGCTTTTTCGGGTCCGAGCGCGTGCGGCCGTCGGTCCCGCAAACTTTCGGGTGCGTCCAAACCGTATCGATATAACGCTTCATGGGCCAAGGCACGCCCATTGCCCAAATCGGCGTTTGCAAAAGAACCGCGTCGGCGGCAAGCAGCTTATCGAGCTCCTGCTCCAAGTGCCACTCTTCGTTGAGGTCGGTGAGCGTAACCGAATGACCGAGCTCTCGAAAGACTTCGCGGGCAATTTCAACCATGGCGGCATTGAGCGTGCCGTTTTTGCCCGCAGCCTTGATCCCAGCATTAATAATAAAAATAGTCGACATGTGTCATCCTCCTGTGTGGGATAGCTATGTTAAAGAGCATAAAACCGGCATTCAAATACTATTTTTGAATACTTCCCCATAGTTTTTTCCTTTGATGCCCAAGAAGAGCAAAAACTTTGGCCCGATATCCAGCAAAGAGTTCCTAAGAGGATGAAAATGCGGTACAATGTCGCGTTTCAATGAGACCCGAAAGGGTTTCTTTTTTCACTGCGGTCATTTGACCGCGTTTACTATAGACACAAGAGGTAAAAAATGGTCGTTATTCGTCTTGCTCGCGGCGGTTCTAAGAAGCGTCCCTTCTACAACATCGTTGTTACGGATTCTCGTAACCCCCGTGACGGTCGTTTTATCGAACGTTTAGGTTTTTACAACCCGAAAGCTTCCGGCCAAGCCGTTAAGTTCCAAATTTGCGACGAACGTCTTGCCCACTGGACGAGCAAGGGCGCTCAAATGAGCGACACGGTTGCCCGTTTGGTCAAGGAAGCCAAGAAGGCTGTCGCCGCCTAATCGAATAGCAAACCACTGTTTGCTCGAAGGACAATTTTTCATACCCGGAGAACGCGTTACAGCTTAAACATTGTTTTCTTCGGTCATTCCAAACAAACGGAAATTGTGTCTGCCGTTTGGACCGATGCAAAAAATGCCCGGCTGCGAGTATCTAAAGCGCGAACTCAAGACGGTCTGCAAAAATTGTCCTTTTTTCATACCGTTGAAAATCATGGATAAGCAAAGCGATTGGATTGAAGCCGGCCGTACGGCCGGGGCCTACGGCGTCAAAGGCTGGGTGCGGGTGGTGCCCGGTGCCCGCAATGGAGACCTTTTGTTTGAAACCGACTGCTGGTGGTATCTTCCCTATCCGAGAAGGGCAGGGGTAGCGCCGCGCGCTTTGCATGTGCTGGAATTAAAGCCTCACGGCAAGGACTTTATTGCCCGTATCCGTGAAATAGCGGTGCGAGACGACGCCCAGGCGCTTAAGGGAACGCTTTTCGTGAGCCGCAGCGATTTGCCGGAACTGGCCGAAGGCGAGTACTACGATGAGGATCTGCCCGGCTTGACGGTAAAAAACACTGCCGGCGAAGTGCTCGGCACGGTGCTTGGCGTCACCGATAACGGCGCTCAGGACCTCCTCGCCGTAGAAAGCGTTGAAGACCGGAGCGTTTTTTATATCCCGATGGTCCCGGTTTACGTTTTGGAAATCGATTTCGACGGGGAAACCGTCACGGTTGATTGGGCACTGGACTGGAATTGATTCCCGGTCTTAGGTCGCGGTTTTCTCCTTATATTCACACAGGTCGGCAATCGGACAATTCGGACAGTCCGGATGGATTGCCTTGCAGCAATAGCGCCCGTGCAGCAAAAGCCAGTGGTGCGAGTCCTTTTTAAATTCTTTCGGCATATAGCGCACCAGCTTTGATTCCACTTCTTCGGGCGTTTTCCCCGTGGCAAATTTCGTGCGGTTGCAAACCCGGAAAATATGCGTATCCACCGCAATCGTCGGTTCTCCGAAGGCTACGTTGAGTACAACGTTGGCGGTTTTGCGGCCGACGCCGGGCAGCTTCACGAGTTCTTCGCGCGTACGGGGTACCTCGCCGCCGAATTCCTCAATGAGCATCCGGCTCATGGCAATGACATTTTTCGCCTTGTTGCGGTATAGGCCGATCGTCTTAATATAGGGCGTGAGGCCTTCAACACCTAGCTGCAGCATGGCTTGCGGCGTGTTGGCAACGGGAAAAAGCTTGGCTGTGGCCAAATTGACGCTTTTGTCGGTTGTTTGCGCCGAAAGCGCCACGGCAACCAAAAGCTCGAAGGGGCTCGTGTAATGAAGCTCGCTTTGGGGATTGGGCCGCAGTGCCGCGAGCCGCTTCATGATTTCATAACGTTTTTCAGCATTCATTTATTGATTTTGGCAAGAATGGCCGAAAGAAGAGCCTTTTTCTTTTCGGTCTGGGTTTGCGCCGCGAGCCTGCGGTTGTTTTCTAATTCGCGAGCCTTGTCGCGGGCTTTTTTCGCAAGGTAACGGTTTCTTGCGGCGTGAGCTCTTTCGCGCGTCCATTCAAAAGGCGCCGGGACCATTTCGATGCAATCGACCGGGCAGGGGATAACGCAAAGCGCGCAGCCCGTGCACCAATCCGTGAGCACGGCGTGAAGCCGCTTGGGGGCCCCGACAATCGCGTTGGTCGGGCAGACAGCTACGCATTTGCGGCAGCCGATGCACAAATCGGGGTTGATGCGGCTGACAGCCTGCTCGGCCTCGTGTCCGTACTCCGGATCCAAGGGCAGTTCGGGGCGCCCCGTGACGCGGGCCAATTCGGCAATGCCTTTTTGCCCACCCGGTGCACAGCGGTTAATCGGCGCTTGGTCAATGGCCATCGCCCAAGCATAGGCACGGCACCCGTCGTAGCCGCATTGACGGCACTGCGTTTGAGGCAGTACGTCGTCAATGGCATCAATTAAATTGCTCATACGAAACTACCAAAAATTCTCGGCGACATAGGTGCCCGGCTTCGCGCCGCGGGCCGCACTAAAGCCTTTTTCTTTTAAGGCTGCTTTGACCGCATCGACAAAACCGGGGTTGCCGCAAATCATCGCCCGAATCCATTTCGGGGAGAAATCAAAACCCATGGCAGTAAAGTCGCCTTCACGGATCGCATCGGGCACGCGCTTGGTGATTTCGCCTTGCTTGGCGGGATCCGGCTCGCGAGTGGTTGCCGCAATAAAGCGGAAATTGACTTCCCGGTGCTGTGCTTTCACCGCTTGCATGAAAAGCGGTGTCAGCGAAATGTCGGCCGCCATGCGGGCGCAGTGCACGATGACAACGTTGTCAAAGCGCTTCCACGGATTGTCTTTAACCACCGACAGGAAGGCCGAAAGGCCGCTGCCGGAGGCAAAGCACATGAGCGTGCCGCCTTCTTGCAGGCGTTCGGGCAGCATCATACCGTAGGCGGTATCGTCCACGTAGAGGATTTCGCCCGGCGCTTTTTCAAAAAGCTTCGGCGTGAGCGCGCCATCGAGCACGCGGGCAATGTAAAAGCTCAACACCGGCTCGTCGGGATGGCTTGCGAGCGAATACGGGCGCACGAGAAAGTCTTCCTCAGAGGCGGGATTGTCTTTGAGCGCAATGCCCAAGCGCACGAACTGTCCGGGTTTGTAGCGAAAGCCCGCCGGTTTTTCGACGGTTAAAAAAATCAGTCGTTCATTGTGCCTTTGGATCGATTCAATCTTTACCGGGTGAAAGGCCATGGTCTTTCTCCTCTTTTAATAATTTGACCGTACAGCGGTATTGTAGGCAGCAAAAAGCGCCGTGAGTTTAGGCAAAGGGATAAAAATATGCCCGATGCGATCACAAATAGGGCATCGGGCTTGACGGTAAAGGATAGGGCTTTACTCGGTCTTTAAGTATTGGCGCTTATTGGGAACGCCGTGCCACTTGTCGGCATCGGCAGGACGCGGACGCTGGCGGGTAATGGAGGGCCATTTTTTCGACAGCTCGGCATTCAAAGCGATAAATTCTTCCTGTCCGGCCGGAACATCGTCTTCATGAAAGATCGCTTCTTCCGGGCATTCGGGAACACAGACGGCACAATCGATGCATTCGTCCGGGTCAATGACCAAGAAGTTCGGTCCGACACGGAAGCAGTCAACGGGACAAACGGCCACGCAAGCCGTATCAGTGCAGTTAATGCAAGGATCGCAAACGACATGAGCCACGGTAATCTCTCCAACGTAATTCGTTATAGGCGTCAAATTCTACCCCAAAAAGAACGGAAAAAGGATAGACTAGACTCCCAAGGATTCCGAGTTTTTGAAAAGGAAGCAGATTGTGATCATCGAATCGCTGTTGGATACCGATCTTTATAAGTTCACCATGATGCAGTGCGTGCTGCACCAATTTCCCGGAGCCTCGGTTCAGTACCGCTTTCGCTGCCGCAACGAAGGGGTGGACTTGACTCCTTATGTGGACGAAATCAAGCAGGAAGTGGATCATCTTTGCTCTTTGCAATTTCGTGATGACGAACTGGAGTATCTGCGTTCGCTGCGCTTTATTAAAGATGACTTCGTGGAGTTCTTGAGCCTGTTTCGCTTAAAGCGCAAGTACATTGAGATCGGCGTC
>DVNT01000029.1 GCA_018714185.1 Candidatus Aphodousia gallistercoris
GCGTAGATCGTGCAAAACCGCATCATCTCCGGATCGCGCGGGTCCGGGTGGCTGCAAAGGCTATCCGGGAAGTTGGCGTGGTTGCTCATCACGTCAAACATTTTCAAAATCGTAAAGTCGCGCTTGCCTTGCGTGAGCACCCGAGCGCGGTTATAGCGCACAAACGTGTCGGCCAACTGGAATTTGAGCTTATCGTCGGCTAAAAAGATCGGCGACAAGTAGTGGTTGGCGTGGCAAAGCGGTTCGCCTTCGCTCATCGTCACGGCAAAATTGTCGGGCGAAAATTCCACGCTCGAGACAATGCCGCAGGCGCTTCCGATATTGAAGTTGCCCGCCCCCGCACGCGTGCAGCGCGAGACGCATTCAATCGCATCGCTCAAGAGCTTGGAGCTTAAAATCTTGCGGTACATGATGTGAAGCGGCACGCCGATTTGCCCCTTGCCGACCGACAAAGCGTTCAGCGTAACACCGATGCCGTCTTCGTTAAGGCCCTTGCCGCCTACCATGCCGGCTTCGGCTACCATCAAAATCCGCGGTAGCGGCGCCTGATCGATTTCAAGCACCACCGTGCAAGGCCGCGCATCAATCACCCAGTCCCAGGTTTGAGTCAGGACCGTATGGCGATCGACCGTGGTTTCGGGCGGATAGCTCACGGCCGTGCAGCCGTCAGGCAGCGCAAACATGATTTCGCTGCGGCAATTAAGCGCCAAGATGTCCTCGTAGGTCAAACCCGCGCCCTGCGCAATCCCCTTCATTTCTTCGATCGCTTCGGGGAAATAGTCTTTGATGCTGGGCTCAAAGCGCAACGCGGTCTTTTTGGCATTGTCCCAGTCCAAGTGGGCATGCGCAAAAAGCAATTTTTGATAAAAAGCCATGCAGCGTTCAATGCGTTCTTTGGCTTGCGTGCCGTAGGCAAGGCCCCGTTCAAAAGGCGTTCCTTTCACGCGAATGACTTGATGTTCAAATGACATTTATTTCTCTCCCTAATCCACTAACTTAGGATAATCTTTTCCAAACCAGGTCATGATGACGCCTTTTGGCGGCTTGGGCGTGACAAGCGAAACGCCGACCAAAAGCACCAAACTCACGATCATTGAAATGCCGACCGGATGCATGCCGAGCGTAATGTCAAAGGGCAGCCACTTCATTTCGGCCACGATATAGGTGACGTACGCCCCGGCAATACCGAAAGCCGCGCCCCATTCGTTGCAGCGCTTCCAGTAGCAGCCCAAAAGCATCGTAAAGAAGAACGCTGCTGCCATGCCGCCCATGCTAAACGTGATCAACAATTGAAGCAATTCCGGAGGATCGAGCGCGAGGATAAAGACCACCACGGAAATGAGCACCGTCGTGATAAGCGTCATCTTCTTTTGCTCATCGGCCGTTGCCTTGGGCTTGAAGAAATACTTCCACAGATTTAACACGATGGTCGAGGAAATCACGATGATGATAGCACCCACCGTCGACTGAACGGCCGAGGCCACACCGGCTAATGTGATGCCGGCTAGCCACGAAGGCACCACCTGCATCGTCAGAATCGGGATGGCGTGGTCGACCGTTTCCAAGTTCGGGTACAGGCCTTTGGCTGCCAGCGAGCAGTAAAGCCCCAAGCCCACCGTCCAAACCGTCACAATGACGATGCCGAGAATGACAGCACGCTTCATGGCGATGGTGTTTTTATAGGTTAGGGCACCCATGGCCAAATGCGGCAAACTGATCGCAGCAAAGCCGTAAATAATCCACTGCGAAAATTCGTACGGAATGCTCCAGCGGAAGGGATCGAAGTATTCGGGATCTCGCGCGTGAATCGCCGAGGTTAGCGCTTGCCAGCCTCCGTGCTGCGTCACTTCAATGTGCGAGCCCACAATCAGGCAAAGCACGGCAAAGGTCATTGCGATGCCTTGCACGATGATCGCAAGCGCTACGCCCTTGACGCCGCCCAAGGCGGTCACCAAAAGCACCGTCACGGCAAAAAAGACAAGTCCCACCCAATACGGAAGCCCCGTCATCGCTTCAAAGACGCGCGACCCGCCCACGGTCTGACCGACCACATAGGTGAGCATAAAGACGACAATGGAGAGGCCGCCGATCAGAATGACGCCCCGGTTAAAGTTAAAGCGGTGTGCGATCAAGTCCAAATAGGACTGCGCATCGATGCGGCGCGCCACAATGCCGATCTTTTTGCCGATTTCGCCCAAAACCACGAAGGTGACGAAAATCTGGCAGCCGTTAATCAAAATCCAGGGGCCGCCCACTTTGTAGCTCATGCCGGGCGAGCCCACAAAGGTACCCGCGCCGCAAAGGCCGGCGGCAATCATGAACGCCACGGCAAGCATTCCCATGCCGCGGCCGCCCGTGTAGAAGTCTTCCACGTAGGAATTCAAAGACGATTGGTCCATCTTGCGTTTGGCATAGACCGCCACGCCGACCACGGCAAGCGTATAAAGCACAAACGTCACAATAATGGCAATGCGTTGAGCGGTACTAATCGAGAGATCCATCATGATGGCCTCCCCGTGTTCGTATCGCTGCCCGTATCGTCTTCGTCTTCAAGGTTTTCGGCCTTAAAGACCCAATGGGCGATAAACGAGATGCAAAAGCCGCCTAACACCGCAATGATCGCCATGATCGTCAGGTAGCGCGGCAGCCCGAAAAGGTACTGCATCTGCTGCATGTCTTGAGCGGCAAAGTAGTAGCTCACCGACAAAATAATGATGACGTAAATCAGGTAGGAGAAAAACGTCACGAGCATTTCTTTGTGAGCTTGAGCCAGACGAGGATCATCCGGAATATCTTCGAAAGAGTAGTTGCGGGATTGATACTCTTCGCGGGTCATTTTTATTTTCATAAGGCCCCCTAGTGAGTCAAAAAACGAGAGGTTCTATTTTTAAGTTATTAGGGTTTGTACCCACTGTCAAGCATTTTTTTCGATGCGCCCGGGATTTTTCGAGCTAAGAACGGATAAAGATGAGGCCGTATCCGGACAAGAAAAACCGTTGCGTGCAGTTAAACGAAAAAAGCCATCAAAAAGGCTTTTTTCGATCATGATAAAGAAAGATAGAAAAAAGGAGCGCTTAAAGGCTAGGATTTTTCGTTCTACAGGCCGCTTTTATCCTCGAGCACGTCTACGCCCGCCGGAATCTTAAAAGTAAACTGATTTTTGTTTGATTTGACGTTGGTTTGAACGTTTTTAAAGACCAAACGCGTTTCTTGGCCGAAGTTATCCTTAAGCGTCATCTCCCGGGGAAGGTTCTTGTCAAAAGCGATGCGGACCTCGGCAAAAGCCGAGGCGCTGTCTTTGGGCGTTGCGATCACCCAAGCCAAATCATCTTTGCTCGGAAGGTTTTTGACATTAAAGTCTTTCGTAAAATCGTTTTGACCGAAAAGAAGCGACGCGGGAGACGCGGGAAGCGCCGCCGTGAGTTTTTTCACCGTCACTTGCGCCAATTCCGTGTCATAAAGCCAAAGCGTTTTCCCGTCGCTAACCATGCGCTCCTCAAAGGGAGCCGCATAGTGCCAGGAAAAGCACCCCGGACGCAAAAAGGCAAAACGGCCTTGACCTGCCGCCTGCGCATCCTCGCGCCCTTGGGCATCTTTGACCGTCTGGGAAAATTCCCCCGTGGCCGACGTCGTATTCTTTAAAAACACCGTGAGCTCGTCAAGGCCGGCCGCACAGGCCGACGCAGCAGTCAACGCCAAGGAACAAAAAACGGCTAGGACTCTTTTTTTCACAGCATCAACTCCTCATTGTTGCGGGCATTGATCGTGCGCCGGCCGCTTGAGTCGGCGGCGCTCACAATGCCTTCGGCTTCCAGTTGGTCAACAATATTGGCCGCTCTCGGGTAGCCTACGCCCAAGCGGCGCTGCAAAAAGGTTACCGAGCACTTGTTGCTTTCCACGATAATCTGCACGGCCTTATCAAAAAGGGCATCCTTCTTGCCGACGCCGCCCCGGGGAGCGTTGCCCTCGCCGCCCGTCTCTTCTTCCTCGTCGGAGACGAGCACATCCTCAATGTATTTGGGCTTATCCATGGCGCGAAGCGCCTGCGTGACGCGCTCAAGCTCCTCATCGGTCACAAAAGCCGCCTGCACGCGCTCAAGCGCTTGCATGCTCGGCATCTTAAAGAGAAAGTCGCCGGCACCTAGCAGGTTTTCCGCTCCGGTCTGATCCAAAATGATGCGGCTATCCGACCCCGTCGCCACTTGGAAAGCCACCCGGGAGGGGATGTTCGTTCTTAAAAGGCCGGAGAGCACGTCCGCGCTCGGCCGTTGCGTGGCAAGGATTAAGTGAATGCCGGCTGCACGCGCCTTTTGCGCCAAGCGAATGAGCGACTCTTCGACGCCCTTTTTATCGACCATCAAAAGGTCGGCTAATTCGTCTACGACCACCACAATGTAGGGCAATTCCTCAAGTTCAACGCTTTCACCTGCGTTTGCCGCCAAGGTGTTCATCAAGGGGCTGCCGTTTTTCTTTGCTTCACGCACCTTGTCGTTATAGCTTTCAATGTTGCGCACCTTGATGCTATGCGCGAGCTTGTAGCGGCGCTCCATTTCCTTGACGCACCACTGAAGCGCGTGCTTGGCTTCCTGCATTTGGTCCACCACCGGACACAGCAGATGCGGGATATCTTCGTAGTAGGCAAATTCCACCCGTTTCGGGTCGATCAAAATGAGGCGAAGCTTCGCGGGCTCAAACTTATAAAGCAGCGACAAAATCATGGAATTCACGCCCACGGATTTACCCGAACCGGTGGTACCGGCCACCAGCAAGTGGGGCATTTTCGCCAAATCGACCACAAAGGGCTCGCCCGTAATGCGCTTGCCCAGACTCAAGGGCAAGACCGCCTTGGACTTTTCAAAATCTTGCGAGCCCAAGAGTTCGCTGATTTTCACAATCTGCCGACGCGGATTGGGCACTTCGATGCCCATGTAGGAGGTGTTCGGGATCGTATCGAGTACGCGCACGGACTGCACGCTTAAAACGCGCGCCAAGTCCGATTCCAGGTTCTTTACGCTCGCGCTCTTGACGCCTTCGGCAAGTTCGATTTCGTAGCGGGTAACAACCGGACCGGGGTTGGCCGCTCGCACCTTAACGTCCACGCCGTAGGTGTGAAGCTTACTTTCGATCAAGCCGCTCATGACGGCAAGCGAAGCCTTGTCAATGGAAGGATCGGTGGAGCCTGCCGGATCAAATAGGCGCAAGGAGGGCCGCACGGGCTGCTGATCTTCTTCAAAAAGCCGCTCTTGCTTGGCTTCAAAAGCCACGTTGGACTGCTGCACTTTGGCCTGCGGATTAATCGCCACCTGGGGTTTGGGCGTCGGGTTGATCGGAAACGGATCGTCGTCGAGGTCGCCCATCGCGCTGCCGGCCGTCTTGGCCGGTACGTCCAACTTCAAGTCTTTGGCACGCTGCTCTTGCTGTTGCACTCCAAGCTCGCGGTCAACCTTTTCTTCGCGCCGGCGGCTGATACGCTGATAAATGCGGTCAAACCACGCCCCGATTTTCTCGCACACGTTAAGCCAGGAAAAATCAAAATACACCGAAGCCCCGAGCAAAATGAGCACGGTCATGATAATGGTCATGCCGAGGGCACCGGCCATCGGGACGGCTACCTGCACGAGGCTCGTTCCCAATACGCCGCCTGATTCGCCGGGCAGACGGCCGCCGAGGTAGGCAAGCTGCAGCGCTTCAATGCAGGTGCTTCCGCATAGAAGCAGCGCAAGGCCGAAAAGGTGCCACAACCGGCCGAAAGGCGTCTTGTGATAGGTGCGGCTTACCATGCGCCAGCCGCTCACAAAAAGCACGGCAACGAGCCAATAGGCCGACCACCCCAGCGCAAAAAGCGCAATGTCTGACGTCCAGGCCCCGATTTTGCCGATCCAATTTTGCGGTTGCATGTTAGGCGCGGCGTGCGTAAAGGACGGATCGGCCGGATTGTATGAAATGAGCATGAGCGCGTAAAGCACGGCCAAAAGGCACACGCACAACCCGATCCCCCGTCCGAATTGAATCGGGCGGTGCCTCGGGATTGTCTCAACGGCCACCTCTTTGATCGTCACTTCTTCCGGGACCACAACGGGCATCGTTTCGCGCTTTTTGACGCTTCGCTTGCCCGGCTTGAGAATATCTTTGGTTTTTTCCTTATTGAGCGCCGGCTTTTTCACAATGAATAACTTCAACCATTTCTTCAAACAGTTAATTGTACGTGCTTCACCCGTAGTTTGAGACAGATTTTCGAGTTTGTTTTTCAATTTCAAACAAAAAATGCGGCGCTGCCATTTTTCCCGCTTTTGGAGTATATTGTTTCCGACATATGTCGGATATTACAACCAAGGATTGATATGCCCAGGCCCTGTCGATGCCGCCGCGTGTGCGCTGAACCCACATGCCGCCGCTTTGAACCCCAAACGCCCGGCGCACCGGAACCGGTCGTGCTGAACGTAGACGAATACGAGGTGCTGCGCTTGGTGGATTTTGAAGAGCGAACGCACGAAGAGTGTGCGCGCCAGATGCAAGTCTCGCGCACAACCGTCACGGAAATTTACGAACGGGCCCGCTTTAAGCTTGCCGATGCCCTCGTCAACAGCCGCCCGCTTGTGATCGAAGGCGGACGCTACCGGCTTTGCGAAGAAAAATCCGATGACTGCTGCCCTGGACGCTGTCCGCGGCATAACACGCCTTTGCCCGATTTCAACTCACTAAAAGGAAACATTATGAGAATCGCCATCCCCGTTAAAAATGAAGACATCTACCAGCACTTTGGTATGGCAGCATTTTTCAAAATCTATGACGTCGAAGAAAACCGCATCGTCAATAGCCAAGTCGTACAAAGCACGGGCCGCGGGCACGGTGCCATGTTCGAGCTTTTGCAGCAAAACGGCGTGCAGTGCGTCATTTGCGGCGGCATTGGCGCCGGTGCCGTCGAAGCGCTGCAAGCAGGCGGCATCCGTCTTTTAGCGGGCGTGCGCGGCAACGCCGACGAGGCCGTCAACGCTTTCTTGCAAGGCACGCTTACCGCCTCCGAAGAAGGCGCTTGCGATCATCATCACCAGCATCACGGCGAAGGCGGTTGCGGCTGCGGCTGCTCCGATGACGAAAGCTGCCACTGCCGCCATTAATACGATTAAAAGCGGCGGGAAGCCCACCGTGCCGATGCCGCTTTTTTAACGCTTGACGGCAAGTTGCAACGATTCGTTCCAAAGGGCAAGCTTTTGCTGCCCTATCGGCTACAATCGACGTGTTTATTACTTACTGAAGGAATCGCATCATGGCAGAACAAGTCCAACACGCCAAAGTCATTATTTTGGGCTCCGGCCCTGCGGGCTACACCGCCGCCATTTATGCGGCTCGCGCTAACCTCGAACCCTTGTTAATCACCGGGATGGAAAGCGGCGGCCAATTGATGACCACCACCGAAATTGAAAACTGGCCTGCCGACGTCAACGGTGTTCAAGGGCCGGAACTCATGCAGCGCTTTCAAGAGCATGCCGAACGCTTCGGCACCCGCATCGAATACGATGTGATCACCGAAACGTTCCTCAATGAAAAGCCCATCCGCTTGGTGGCCGACTCCGGCATGACCTTCACGTGCGATGCGCTCATTATCGCAACCGGTGCAAGCGCCAAATATTTGGGCCTACCCTCCGAGCAAGAATATAAGGGCCGCGGGGTCTCGGCTTGCGCCACCTGCGACGGCTTTTTCTACCGCAAGCGCCCTGTTGCCGTTGTGGGCGGGGGCAATGCTGCTTTGGAAGAAGCCCTTTACCTTGCCAATATCGCAAGCGTCGTGCACCTCGTACACCGCCGCGACCAATTCAAGGCCGAACCCATCATGGTGAAAAAGCTCATGCAAGCGGTCGAAGAAGGAAAGATCGTGCTGCACCTGTGGCGTGAAGTCAAAGAAGTGCTCGGCAATGACCAGGGCGTGACGGGGCTCTTATTAAAGACCACCAACGGCGAACCGGAAGAAACCGTTGAAGTCGAAGGCGTCTTCATTGCCATCGGCCATACGCCCAACACGAAGATTTTCGGCGATCAATTGACGCTATCCAACGGCTACATCGTGACGGCGGGCACCGCTTCTCACACGGCGACGGCCACAAGTGTTGAAGGCGTCTTTGCTGCCGGCGACTGCCAAGACCAAACCTACCGCCAGGCCATTACCTCGGCAGCGACGGGCTGCATGGCCGCTCTCGATGCCCAACGCTACTTGGAAAAACAAGGACAATAATCATGCGAGGCAAAAAAGGTTTTGAATCCTTGGAATCTATTCGAAGCCAGGCGGCTGAATTTTCAAAGCTTCTTGGAGAAAAAGAAGCCGAGCATGAAAAGGAGCGCCGGCGCCGCGCCGACGATCACGACCTTTTTGCACGTGAAATGACGCGCTTAGGCGTCACAGGCGTCGTCAAAAGCGCCGATGACCACGATCTTTTTGCCAAGGAAATGGAACGCTTGGGCGTTGTCGAGATGAAGTCCTCGGGCCGGCAAGAAAAAACCGCGCCCGCTCCCCGTCCCAAGCGCGCCGTGGTTGAGCAAACGCCGGCAAAGCTTTATGCCGAAGTGGGCCTTTCGGACAATTACGACGGCGCAAGCGCCGATGATTGGGGCGACCGCGAATACGTGGCCGTGGGCTGCGGCGTGGATTTAGCGCGCAACCTCTCGCGAGGGCTGTGGCCCGTCAAGGCTCACTTGGACTTGCACGGACTGCGCACCGAAGAGGCGCGCCGCACGCTCGTTGACTTCATTTTGCAGGCCCACGAGCACGGCATCCGCTGCGTACGCATCGTCCACGGCAAAGGCATCAATAGCGGCGAAGACGGCCCGGTGCTTAAAGGACTCGTGCGCCGGTGGCTTCGCCAAATGCGCGAAGTGCTCGCTTTTGTCCAGGCGCCCGCCGAAGAAGGAGGATCCGGCGCCTTGCGTGTTTTGCTAGCTAAAAAGTTTTAAGACGCTCCAAAGTCCCTGAATGCGATTTCTGTCCGACAAAAGCATTCAGGGAGTTTTTTGCCCAAAAGCTGATCCTGTCTACCAAAGCAATCTTGTAACTGACCGTCAAGGAATGACTGCATTTTTTTTAAAAACGGCGCATCATAGACTTGTTGCCGAACCTCTTTGGGAGATTGTTATGGACATTCTGGATTTGATGCACCAACGCTATACCGCCAAGCACTACGATGAAACCAAACGCGTGAGCGACAAAGACATGGAAACGCTTCTTGAAGTGCTTCGCCTGTCGCCCTCGTCGGTCAACATCCAGCCTTGGCACTTCTACTCCTTCGAGTCTAAGGAAGCCATCAGCCGCTTGCTGCCGGCTGTACCGGCATTCAATACGGAGCGTTTTAAAGCCTCTGACATCATCATTTTTGCCGTTCCAACGCATATCGATGATGCCTTCTTGGATGCTTTATACGAACAGGAAAAAGCCGACGGCCGCTACGAAGGCTGGACCGGATCGCAACGGCCCGATGCCATGCGCTTCAACAACGCCAAAACCAAACTTCAAGACCCCGATGCCCTGTTCTTGTACGCAAGCAACCACGTCTACTTGGCCTTGGGGTGCCTCGTGATGGCCGCGGCCTCCATGGGCATTGACTCCACCATTTTGGGCGGCATGGATTTTGCCAAAGTCGATGAGATTTTGGGACTTAAAGAAAAAGGTGAACGCTCGGTGGTTGGCATTGCCTTAGGCTATCACGCGGAAAATGATGCCAATGCCACGCGGCCAAAATCGCGCCTTTCGAAAGACAAAGTGATTACACGAATTAAGTAAGATGAGGCTGTTAACGCCTGCCGAAGAGTCGTCGGCAGGCGTTTTTGACTATTGAATCGGTTCTTGGCGGCTCTTAGCTGACATTTCGATCACCCGCAAAGACCAGAAAGCCATGTGATCGAGCATCTCAGGCGGATACTCCCAAGAAAGCTCCCCATCGTCGCCCGCGTAATGGTGCATGATTAAATCCATCGCTTTAATCCGGTCATCGCCTTCGACTTTTGAGATCACGCCATGGCCGCAAACAGAGAAATAGTTCTGGCCGGAGCGGCAGGCCGGATCATCAATCAGAATCGTAGCTGACGGCTCGGCAATGCAAAAGCTCACATTCGGATTTTTCTTATAAAGGTCAATCTTGTGGCCGACCGGTGCCCCGTGGAAATAAAACACCAACCCGTCTTTATCCAACTCGTAGCCGTAACTTAAAGGAACGATGTAAGGAAAGGGCTCATCATGGATGGAAAGCATGATCATTCTCGAGCGGTGCAAAAACGCTTTGATAATAACAGGATTTTCCACGGCGCGGTCTTGGCGCCGCATTTCTGTATGAACGGTAGTAATAGTAGCGGTCATTATTTCTCTCCGGGATGAGGCAGATGCGGCACGGACGAACCGAGCACGCGCGCCTTTAATTCAGCCAAACGGTCACGAACGGCAGCTGCCTTTTCAAAATCAAGGTTTTTAGCAAATTCAAACATTTGCTTTTCCAGCTTCTTGATCTGCGAAGACAGTTCCTTTTCGCTCATCGCGCCCACAGTCTCGGCAATCGGTTCGCTGTGAACGCTATCAGGGTGGTAAACACCATCGATGATATCACGGACTTCTTTTTTCACGCTCTGCGGCGTAATGTGGTGCTCAAGGTTATAGGCCTTTTGTTTCGCACGGCGCCTTTCCGTTTCATCGATGGCGCGCTTCATGGAGTCGGTCATCTTGTCTGCGTACAAAATAGCCGTGCCCGCCACATTGCGGGCCGCGCGCCCGATGGTTTGAATTAAAGAGCGCTCGCTTCTTAAGAACCCTTCCTTATCCGCATCTAAAATCGCGACCAACGACACTTCCGGAATATCCAATCCTTCACGCAACAGGTTAATACCGACCAACACATCAAAGACGCCGGCGCGCAAGTCGCGAATAATTTCCACGCGCTCGACCGTATCAATGTCCGAGTGCAGATAACGCACCTTGACCCCGTTTTCGCTTAAGAAATCCGTGAGGTCTTCAGCCATGCGCTTTGTAAGCGTCGTCACCAAAACGCGATCGCCTTTTTTCACGCGCTCATTAATTTCGGAAAGCACGTCATCGACCTGCGTGGCCGCGGGCCTGACGATCACCTCCGGGTCCACAAGCCCCGTGGGACGCACCACCTGCTCGACCACTTGCGAGGAATGGTTTAACTCATAGTCGGCAGGCGTTGCCGAAACGAAAATCGAACGGCGCATCTTGCGCTCGAATTCATCAAACCGAAGCGGACGGTTATCAAGCGCCGACGGAAGGCGAAAACCATAGAGCACGAGCGTTTCCTTGCGGGAACGGTCGCCGCGGTACATTCCCCCAAGCTGACCGATCATGACATGCGATTCGTCAAAAAACATCAGGCAATCCGGCGGCAAGTAGTCAATTAAGCAAGGCGGCGCAACGCCCGGGGCCAAGCCGGTTAAATGCCGAGAGTAGTTTTCAATGCCCTTACAAAAGCCCACCTGATCGAGCATTTCGATGTCAAAGAGCGTGCGCTGCTCAAGGCGCTGCGCCTCAACGAGCTTTCCTTGCGAGAGAAATTCCGCCTTGCGCTCTTTAAGCTCTTCTTTAATTGTCTTGATGGCGCGAACGATCTCTTCGCGGGGCGTTACATAGTGACTTGCCGGGTAAATGACAAAACGGGGCACCTTTTGGACAATGTGGCCGGTAAGCGGATCAAAAAGGCTGATGCTTTCCAGCTCATCGTCAAAAAGCTCAAATCGTACGGCCACTTCGGCGTGTTCTGCCGGAAACACATCAATCGTGTCGCCTCTAACGCGGAAATTGCCGCGGTTAAAGTCCATGTCGGTGCGCTTATATTGCATTTTGACAAGCTGCGAGATGAAGTCCTCGCGGCTTTTTATGTCGCCCGTGCGCATGATCAAGCGCATCTGCGTATAGCTCTCGGGTTTCCCAATACCGTAGATAGCAGAGACGGTCGCTACGATAATCGTATCGCGCCGCTCCAAAATGCTTTTTGTAGCAGCCAAACGCATCTGCTCAATGTGTTCGTTAATCGCAGAATCTTTTTCGATAAACAAGTCGCGCGACGGAACATACGCTTCCGGCTGATAGTAGTCGTAGTAGGAAACGAAGTATTCGACGGCGTTATTGGGGAAGAATTCCCGCATTTCTGAATAAAGCTGAGCCGCCAAGGTTTTGTTTGGCGCCATGATAAGCGCCGGCACGCCTTGCCTTGCGATGACATTGGCCATCGTGAACGTTTTGCCGGATCCCGTTACACCGAGTAGCGTTTGAAATGCCAGGCCGTCATTGAGCCCCTCATTGAGTTCTTCAATGGCCTGGGGCTGATCGCCGGAAGGCTCGTAGGGAGCGTGAAGCTCAAAAGGCGAATTAGGGAATGTTTTCACGATGTCGGGCATTTTTATCGAGTACTAACTTTTCACAAAATGGAATTTTAGATGAGCAGTCTTGAACTTCAAAAGCATCACCTAAAATGTCCTCACAATTTAAGGTCTACCCCCAGTCATAAAAACAGAATGGATTCAATCGGTTAAAATCGGAATCTACACAAATCAACCACCGAAAGAATCCATGTAGCGGCATTTTATCAAGTTCCGAACACTCAACAAGGCCTTTTTGCAGATATTTCTTTTCAACAAGCTCTGGATCAAACTTTGAGCTATGGCACTTCCCTTTGCTTACGACTGTCTCTCTATTTTCAATTAGAGGTACACGCGAATCCTTGGGAACAGCGTAAGTTAGGGAGTATCTCAAAATCCTATTCAGGGGGAACCCCTACTGCGGGAAAAAAAAGAATACTACGGTGGCAATATTCCCTTCATTCGGTCTGGTGAGATTGGTGGAGATAGTACAGAGCTTTCCATAACTGAAGATGGTTTAAAAAACTCGTCTGCAGCTATGGTTGAACAAGGCGATATTCTCTATGCGCTTTATGGGGCAACGAGTGGAGAAGTTGCTCGTTCGAAGATAAAAGGGGCCATAAATCAAGCGATTTTAGCGATTATTCCCTTGCCTGAATATGACGCAGAATTTGTTATGCAATGGCTGAGGGCAAACAAGGAAACAATTGTTAGCAAGTATCTTCAAGGGGGGCAGGGAAACTTATCTGGTGCCATAGTAAAAGATTTAGATATAGATATCCCAGAATACAAGGAACAGGTAAAAATAGGTAGATTTTTAGCACAGGTGACGAATCTTATCACCCTTCATCAGCGTGAGCAATTATTTAGTGGTGTTATAAGCCAGCTAAGGACCTCATAACAATATCGGTATCTTTGTTCTCTAATTCATGGATTATATGCAAATAAGTTTTTTGAGTTGTCGTCATGCTTGCGTGGCCTAACCGACGAGCAACACTAGCAATAGATACACCTGCAAATAACAGTAATGAAGCATGTGTATGCCGAAGACCATGGATGGAAATAATGGGAATTTTCCCTTTTTTACAATACCTTTCAAGAATTCCATTCACGGTCGAATTGTAGGTTGGCTTTTCTTGTCGTATAAAAATGGGGTTTTCAGAATTTAAACCTTTAGTTAATTCTGAAAATTGAACTACTGTTTGCCAATCGATCTGGATTTTCCTGTTAGATGATTTATTTTTTGTTGGTTGAAATCCTCCAGTTCGGTTTTTATAACACCAGGTCTTATTAACGCTAATCGTTTGATGCGCAAAATCAAAATCATTCGGGGTTAAGGCCAATGCTTCAGAAAATCGCATACCTGTTTTTGCTACTATTAACGAGGCAGCTTAATAGTTAACAAAACTCAGCCGCATAACGTACGTGTTTATTCTCGAAAATCTTCCTGATCTTGGAAACGCTTTTGGACATCTTAGCCAT
>DVNT01000030.1 GCA_018714185.1 Candidatus Aphodousia gallistercoris
AAAGCGGCAGCTTCAAGCTTGTTGCCGAGGCAATCAAAATGGCGCTTACTACAAGGTTAATGGAGGCACGCACATAGTCAAACGGCAAAGGCGTTTCACCGTGCACGAGCTTTTTAGGTTCAAAGCGCTTATCGATACCCTTTTGCACGCCGCTCGGGATAATTTGCTGGATCACTTTACCCAAGCCCATGCTGGCGCGCACGATCATGCGGCCCGGCAAGGAGCTGCCGAACTGTTCTTGTTCGCCGGAGTTGCTCGAAGACAAGTTAATGGAGGTTTGAATCACGATCTGCGCCTTGCGGGAGAACCAGAGCGTGAGCACCATCACCAAACCGGCAAAAAGCAGGAACCCGGTGGCTGCCACCGTGGGCTTAAGCAGTCCTTCCATCGTAAAGAGCTCGGGCGCAGCACCCGAAGCCGCCCATTCTTTGTAAGAATCCCAAGCCGCAAGCGGCACGCCCACAAAGTTCACGAGGTCGTTACCGGCAAAGGCGAAAGCCAGGGAAAAGGTACCGGCCAAAATAACGATTTTGAAAATGTTCACTTGGGTGAGCATGATCAAAATTTGGAAAATCACGGATAAGGCCACAAAAAGGCTGATCACGATGGGCCAGGTGTTGGCATCCATGTAGTTGATCCATTCCGGACGCATGAAGCTTGCGCCCTTGGCGCCCTTCATGACCAAGAAGTAGAAAATTGCCGTCAAACAAAAGCCGGCATAAACGCCGCCCACCAAGCGGTACATCTTTTCGAAATTAAAAGTAAAGATCAAACGGGCAATGTATTGAACCACCGTACCGGCTACAAAGGCAACGGCCACGGAAATCAAAATGCCCGAAATGATCGTCAGCGACCGAGAGCTATTGATATAGTCGGCCACTTCCACGAGGGAGGCGCCCTCCAGTATCAAGGTATAGGCGGCAGCCGCCAAGGCGCTGCCCAACAGTTCGAAGACGATCGAAACGGTGGTGGAGGTGGGTAAGCCCAAGGAATTGAAAGCATCCAACAAAATAATGTCGGTGACCATCACGGCGAAAAACACCACCATGATTTCCGAGAAGGAAAACATCTGGGGATTGAAAACGCCCGAGCGGGCAATTTCCATCATGCCCGAAGAGAACGTGGCACCTAACATCACGCCGACGCTGGCAACCAACATCACCGTTTTAAACGAAGCAATGCGGCAGCCCAAGGCCGAATTCAAAAAGTTCACGGCGTCGTTACTCACGCCGACAAAAATGTCGAACACGGCAACCAGCCCGAGAAACAGCAGCAAAAAGAGAAAGTAATATTCCATGATAGATCCGGAAATTGATTTTTAGGGAGAACCGGGCGGCATTGTGCGCTGGCAAAATGAAGATTTCGTGCAGGAAATATGACAAATTGATAACAGGAATATAAAACGATTGTCACAATTAGACAGACGCGCAGCGGTCTGCGTCCTGGGATCGCCTTTCTCACGATTGTGGTCCGAATTTGAGCTCGAGGAAAAAGATTAAAACAATATATTGTTTAATTCACAATATGTAACACCATATATAGCGTCAACCTTTCCTATGGATATACCCAAAACACGGAAAATTCGTTAAAGTACGCTTAGCTTTCTATTATTCACGGCTGAAGCGGCAGAAAGCCCATTTCCGCCGAGCCAGCCACTTACACATAAGGAAACCATCATGAGCGAAATCGTTCATCTCAATGACAGCAATTACGCCGCCGAAGTCGCCCAAGGCGTCGTCGTGGTCGACTTTTGGGCTCCGTGGTGCGGTCCCTGCCGTGCGTTTGCCCCGCATTTGGAAGCGGCCGCCCAGGCCTTTGACGGCAAGCTTCGCATTGCCAAATACAATGTAGACGAAGCGACGCAATTTGCCGCCGATCTCGGCATCCGCTCGATCCCGACCTTGGTTGTTTACAAAAACGGCGAAGTGGTTGCACAGCGCACCGGTGCGATGGGTGCCGGCCAGCTGGAAGAATTTTTGACGCAATTCATCTAAAATACGCCCCGAGCCCGTTTCGGACTTCCCTAAAAAGTCCGAAACGCACGCCCAAAGAAAATAAGATTAATTTCTCTGATCAGATCTGCGGCGCGCGTCGTCATGACCCCGCCCGGCCTTTTCAATCACTACACTTCTTTAAAAAATAAATGCATCTTTCTGAACTCAAATCTTTGCATGTCTCTAAGCTCCTCGATTGGGCGCTGGACCTCGGCATCGAAAACGCTAATCGCATGCGCAAACAGGAATTGATGTTTGCCATTTTGAAAAAACGCGCCAAAGATGGCGAACAGATTTTCGGCGACGGCACGCTCGAAGTGCTCCCCGACGGTTTCGGTTTCTTGCGAAGCCCGGAAACGAGCTATCTCGCCAGTACCGATGATATCTACATCTCTCCCTCGCAAATCCGCCGCTTTAATTTGCATACGGGCGATTCCATCGAAGGCGAAGTGCGCACCCCCAAGGAAGGCGAACGCTACTTTGCCTTGGTCAAAGTTGAAAAAGTCAACGGCCAGTCGCCTGAAAATCTCAAGCACCGCATCCTTTTTGAAAACCTCACGCCCCTTTTCCCGAATGAACACTTGGTGCTTGAGCGCGACATTCGCGGCGATGAAAATTTAACGGGCCGCGTCATCGACATGATCGCCCCGATCGGCAAAGGCCAACGTGCCTTGATCGTTGCCTCGCCCAAGAGCGGCAAAACGGTCTTGATGCAACACATTGCCCACGCCATCACGGCAAACTACCCCGATTGCGTTCTCTTTGTCCTGCTCATTGACGAACGCCCCGAAGAAGTGACCGAAATGCAACGCACGGTCAAGGGCGAAGTGGTCGCCTCCACGTTCGACGAACCGGCCTCCCGCCACGTCCAGGTGACGGAAATGGTGATTGAAAAAGCAAAACGCTTGGCCGAAAGCAAGAAAGACGTGGTGATTTTGCTTGACTCCATTACGCGCTTGGCTCGCGCCTACAATAACGTCATGCCCACCTCGGGCCGCGTGCTTTCGGGCGGCGTTGATGCCAACGCCCTGCACCGACCCAAACGCGTCTTCGGCGCAGCGCGCAACCTCGAAGAAGGAGGGTCGCTTACCATCATCGCCACGGCGCTCGTGGACACGGGCAGCCGCATGGACGATGTGATTTACGAAGAATTCAAGGGCACGGGCAACATGGAAGTGCATCTTGAACGTCGTTTGGCTGAAAAGCGCATTTACCCGGCCATCAACGTCTTGCGTTCGGGTACGCGCCGCGAAGAGCTCCTGCTCAAGCCCGATGTGCTTCAAAAAGTCTGGATTTTGCGCAAGCTGCTTGCCGACATGGACGAAGTCGAAGCCATGGAATTTCTGCTTGAACGCTTGAAGATGACAAAGACCAACCAAGAGTTCTTTGACCTCATGCGCCGCGGAGGCTAAGCCGAACCTTCCGGGGCACGGGCTGCCCCGGTGACAAACGGCCTTAGCACTTGAAATTTCAGCAAAATTAGTCGATAATCACACCCTCTTGTCGGAACGTGGAGCGACATGCCCGTCATAAGACCCGTTAAACGATCGGGCCGATGCGCAAGGTCCTCAGGGCGGCCGATGTATTTTTAGGAAATAAAGAATGAAACAAGGCATTCACCCCGAATATCGCGATGTCGCTTTCTGCGACTTGTCCATCAACAAGACCTTCATCATCAAGTCCACCGCTCAAACCAAGGAAACGGTTGAGATCAACGGCGTGACCTATCCGTTGGTGAAGTTGGATACGTCTTCTGAAAGCCACCCGTTCTACACGGGCGCTCAAACGCGTATCGTGGAAGCCGGCCGTGTGGAAAAATTCCGCGCCAAGTATGCCAACCTCGGCAAGAAGGCCGCCAAGTAATTTTCCGCTCGGAAAATTCGCTTTCAAGGAGGCAGTCCCCCGATTCGGACTGCCTCTTTTTCGTTACAATTAAAGCGTTATTTCCAGTCTGTCATCAATATGTTCGAAGAACGACCCTCACCGATCGTCGCGTCGGCGGCCTCTGCCCGCAAGCTTCCCCGCTTGGCCTTACTGGCCTTGCTGGTTCTTTTTATCATTCCCGGCTTAATTACGCGCGACTTTTGGAGCTCGCATGAGCTCACGAGCTTTGCGGCCGTTCTTACCATGGTCCACGGCTCGGCCATCGACTGGGTGCTGCCCAACATCGACGGCGTAGCCCATTACGCGAACGGACCGCTCTCGCTGTGGCTTGCCGCCCTTTGCGTCAAGCTTTTCGGCTGGTTAATCGGCGCAGAAGCGGCCGCTCGCTTGAGCACCCTGGTCTGGTACGGCATGGCCACCGCCTCGATTTGGTACGGCACGTGGTATCTTGCCCGGCGCGATGAGGCCCAGCCCGTTACGCTGGCCTTCGGCGGGCAGGCCGATCCGAGAGACTACGGGCGCGTAGTCGCCGATGCGGCGCTTTTACTTTTTGTCGCCACTTTCGGACTTTTCGTCCCCATCCGGGAACTGGTACCCGATACGGCACTCGTGGCGATTGTGGCGGGCTTTTTCTTTTCCCTGGCTTGGACGCTTCGGGCGCCGGCTTTGGGCCCTTGGGTAACGGGGCTATCGATTGCGCTAGCCATCTGCAATTCCGACCTTTTTATCGGTGTTGTGCTTTTAGTGATTGCGCTTGTTATTCATGCGCGCTTTCACGCCTTTGAGACCCCTTTTATCGGCCGGGCCACGGTGATCGTCGTCTGTGCGGCGGCCCTCTTTTTTGCTTGGCCGATTCTGTCGGTCGGCTTGGCCATTGAAACAGTTGATGCGTGGTTTGCCGGTTGGTGGAACACGCAGATTTCCCTTTTTTCGGGCATGCGCATGAGCGCACTTTTTAGCGTCGTCAAAAACGCCCTGTGGTTTTTGTGGCCGCTGTGGCCCTTTGCCATTTTAGGCCTTTACGCTTTTCGCAAGCAGCTTGACCGCACGCACATTAAGCTGCCGCTTTGGATCACGGCGGGCTTAATGCTTTGCTTACTCGCAGGCGAAAATTCAAGCGACCGCTATCTGCTTGTGCTCACGCCCGCGCTTTCGGTTTTAGCCGCCTTCGGCCTTCTCTCAAGCCATCGCTCACGAGCCAGCTTGCTTGACTGGTTCTCGGCCACGGTCTTTACCTTGGCGCTTGCCACGCTTTGGGCCTATTTCTTTGCCTGGCACATGGGCTTTCCTCCCAAGATGTACAAGTCGGTTGTCAACCTTGCCCCGGGCATTGAGCCCACCAGCCACGGGCTGCTTTTCGTGCTGTGCTTTGTGACGCTGCTCGGGTGGCTCGCTCTGGTGCTTTGGCGCATGAATCGCAAGCAGGTGGTGGCCTGGAAGGGACCGTGGCTTGCCGCCGCCGGCGTAACGGCGCTTAGCATTTCTTGCGTCTACCTATTCGGTCCGGCCATTGACCAAGCGCGAAGCTACGCGCCGGTAGCCAAGGCCGCTGCCATGGATTTTTCCGCCCGCCGGGCTGAAAACGAATGCCTGGGGACGCACACCCTTGATCCGGTCAAGCGCACGCTCTTTCAGTTTTACGGCTTGCCGCTTACCGAACACCAACAATGTCAATTCAACATTGAACGCATGGACCGCACCGCTGCCGAAAACGCTGCCTCCAGCTTTAACGTCGTGGGCGTTTACTCCCGGCCGCGCGATAGCGAAAAATTCGTTCTGATTAAAGAGATTCCTTAAGTTTTATGGCACATCCACTTCCGCAAAGACTGACGCCTCCGGATATTTCTGCCCGCGCCATCGCGAAATTGGCCGGGCCCATCTTTGTTGCCAACATCGCCATTGTGGGCGGCGGCACGATCGATACGGTCATGGCCGGGCATCTCGGCGCCGAGCATTTGGCGGCGATCGCCTTGGGGCTAGCCTCCATGATCATGGTCTTCATGGGACTTGTCGGCATCTTGCAGGGCATGAGTCCGTTAGCCGGCCACCATTTCGGCGCCAAGCGCTACGACTTGATCGGCTTTGAGCTTTCTCAGTGCTTGTGGCTTGCGCTCATTTTGTGCTTTATCGGCATGCCGATTCTCGGCTTTACCGACTTTTGGACGGGCCTTGCGCAGGCTCAAGGCGAAGTCAAGGAGATGGCTTCGCAGTACCTGCTAATCAGCATGCTGGGGCTGCCCGCGGCGCTATTCGGGCGCGCCTTCGTTTCGCTTAACGCGGCGGTTTCCCGCCCGAAAGTGACCATGTACGTTTCCTTGGCGATGCTTCTTTTAAAGGCGCCGCTTAACGCCGTCTTCATGTACGGTTGGTTTGGCTTTGAGGCAATGGGAGGCGCGGGCGCGGCGGTCTCGGCCACGATTCTTTCCTGGCTTTCCGTTTTCGCCTACATTGCCGTCTGGGAAAAAGACAAGTTTTACGCGAGCATGCGCTGCAGCCGCTTTTACTGGCCGCAGCCCAAAGCCATGTGGGCCCAATTGCGCATCGGCATTCCGATCGGCCTTTCGACCTTCTTTGAGGTGAGCTCCTTTACGCTCATGGCCATTTTTATTTCGCGTTTCGGTGCCGTAACGGTTTCGGCCCACCAGATCGTAGCCAACGTAACGAACATGTGTTACATGATTCCGCTTTCCATCGGCATTTCCTGCACGGTGCTCGTCTCCCAATGCTTAGGCGCGGGCTGGGCAAGCGTTGCCGAAAAAGCCACGCGCCGTTGCTTGGCCATTGCCTTTGGCATTGCGCTCGTGATGGCTCTTTTTCTCTTTTTCGGCCGCGGTTTTATTCTCCCGCTATACACGTCGGATGCCACGGTAATCCGTATCGGTTCTTCGCTCATTCTCTTTGGCGTGCTCTACCATGCATTCGATGCCCTGCAGTGCGTGAGCTCCTTTGCCCTCAGAGGCTATCGGGTCACCTTCTGGCCGATGATCATCTACGGGGTCATGCTTTGGTGCGTGGGCCTGTTGGGCGGCTACTACATGGGCTTTTACGGCGAGCCGATCATGCCGCCTCAAGGCGCTTACGGCTTCTGGGGCATGACGGCCTTGGGCCTGTTCTGCGCTGGCACTTCCTTGGCCGCCATGGCCCTGTACGTATCGCGCACGCGTACCAAGGAAGACGAGCACGTCTCGGCAGCGCATATTTAAGCGCCTGACGGGCGTTTGTGGGGCACCTTTCCGCCAAGGTGCCCTTTTTGCATTTTGTTTCTGCTTTAGAACCCAAAGCCTCGTATACTGCCCTTTATAGACAGAGTCTTTTTAGGAGAGGGAGCGTTATGACGGTTCAGCAAAACTTAATAGCCGGCGTATGCTTGGCCATCGGCATTGCCTCGGTCGGCTTTTCGCTTAAAGCCGGCATCGACCACTATGTTGACCGGGACCGCGTTGTGACCGTCAAGGGCTTGGCGGAACGGACCGTGCAGGCCGACTATGCCATCTGGCCGGTGACCTTTCGCGTAACGGGCAACGACGTGGCCGCCCTATACCAAACGGCGCAGCGCCAAGCCGATGAGATCCACGCTTTTTTAAAGGAGCAGGGCATCCCCGATAGCGACATTTCACTGAGTGCTCCGACGGTCACCGACCAACTTTCGGACTATTACGGCAACAACCCGCCGCCCGAGCGCTACCGGCTCGAGATGTCCGTCTCGGTGGCCACGGCCGATGTGCAAAGCGTGCTTAACGCGATGAGCAAGCAGGCCGAACTTATCCAAAACGGCATTCTTTTCCAGCAAAACTACCGCACGCAGTTCTACTTTAACGGGCTCAACAGCATCAAGCCCGCCATGATTGAAGAGGCAACTAAAAACGCCCGCGCGGCCGCGCAAAAGTTTGCCGAAGATAGCGAAAGCACCTTAGGACAAATCCGGCGCGCCTCCCAAGGGCAATTTACGATTTCCGATCGCGACAGCAACACACCTTACTATAAGCGCGTGCGCATCGTCACAACCATTGAATACTATTTGAAGGATTAAGAGAGCGCTTTCCTGCCTGTCTCCGCACAGGCAGAATTCTCTTTTCATGGCACGGCCCGCGCCTTTTCGATCGCATTAAGGCTCACGGCCAAGGCATCGTCTTTAAATGGGTCAATAAGTCGCAGCTCGGGCATCGAACGCATCCACGTCATCTGCCTTTTCGCAAGCTGCCGCGTGGCGGCAATGCCCGCTTCGACAAAACGCTCGTAGTCAATTTCGCCCGACAAATAATCAATGGCTTGCCGATATCCCACCGCCCTCATCGAGGGGCTGTTGCGATCAAAGCCCGGCATGGCCATGAGCGCCTTCACCTCATCTAAAAACCCCGCCTCGATCATTTGCAAAAAGCGCTGCCGGATGCGCTCATGCAGCCGCGCCCGATCCCCCGGCATGAGGCCGATCGTCAAAAACGTGTACGAAGAGCCTTGCGTGCGGCGGGCTTGGTACTGCGAAAGAGGCGTTCCCGTTTGGTAAAACACCTCCAAGGCGCGCGAGATGCGCTGAGAGTCCGTCGGGTAAAGCCTTGCGGCTGTGGCCGGATCAACCTGCGCGAGCTCCTCGTGCATGGCAGGCCAGCCAAGCCGGGCGGCCTTTTCTTCAAGCCGTGCCCTGAGCTCCACGTCGGCGGCCGGCATGTCATTGAGCCCTTCCTTGAGCGCCTTGGCATAAAGCATCGTGCCTCCGACGATCAGGGGCAGGTGTCCGGCTGCCTTAATCTTGGCTATCAGCCGTTCGGCATCTTTCACGAAGTCTGCCGCACTATAGCTCTCGAAAGGATCGCGAATATCAATGAGATGGTGCGGCACGCCCGCCCTCTCTTGCTCGGTGGGTTTGGCCGTGCCGATATTCATGCCGCGGTAAACCAAAGCGGAGTCAATCGAAATCACTTCGCCAGAAAGCGCTTTGGCCAAGGCAACGCCCAAAGCGGTCTTGCCGCTGGCTGTGGGCCCCAAAATCATGACCGCATCCATCTTAGCGCCCCCGCATAAAGAGTTTGTCAAGGTCTTCAACGGTAAGCTGCACCCAGGTGGGGCGGCCGTGGTTACACTGGTCGGCCCGTTCGGTTTGCTCCATCTGCCGCAGCAGCGCATTCATCTCCTCAAGCGTTAAATAGCGGTGGGCCCGGACGGCACTATGGCAAGCCATGGTCGCCAAGATTTCGTTTCGCTTTTGCTCGACTTTTTCGCTTTCGCCGTAACGGCGCATTTCAGAGAGCACGTCCGAGACGAGCGCTTCGCCCGTCTTTTCGATTTCGCCGGCTAAAATCGCCGGCAGCGCCCGAAGCCTCAGGTGCGTGGGCGAGGCGGCCTCCAGGTCCAGTCCCAGCTTTAAGAGATCGTCCCGGTGCTCTTCAAAGACTGCCATCTCCTCGGGGCTGGCGCGCAGCACAAGCGGAATTAAAAGCTGTTGCAGCGCCAAGGACGCCTCCTGCATCTGGCGCTTGAGCTTTTCGTAGACCACGCGCTCATGCGCGGCGTGCATATCCACGATAATGAGGCCGTCATCGTTTTCGGCCAAAATGTAAATGCCCGCGACTTGCCCCAAGGCGCGCCCCAAGGGATAGCCTTTTTGCTCGGCTTGTGCGGCAAGGGGCGTTTCATTGGAGCGGATTGCCTGCACGGCATCGGGCACCATGTGGCCGCGCCGGGGCTTTTCCTCGCCCGTTTGCGTCTTGTAAAAATCCAAATAGCGATTAAGCTCGGAGGGACGGTAGCTCCCGGCGGGCGATTTCCGTGACTCAAACGCCGGCCCGCCAGAGCCTGGCTTGAGCTCGCCTGCCTGCAGCGGTAAGGGCGCTGCCGTTGTCGAAGAGGGCACGGCGGGCTTAAAGTCTGCCGCATGCTGCACGTTCGTCAACGACGGCGCCAACGCATTTTGCACGGCCTTCATGACAAACTGGTGCACCCACTGCGACTCGCGAAAGCGCAGCTCGCTTTTCGTCGGATGCACGTTCACGTCAACCTTGACCGGATCAATATCGAGGAAAAGGCAATACATCGGCTGCAGCTGGTTGTGAAGCACATCGGCATAGGCTGATTTGATTGCATGCGCTAAAAGCTTGTCGCGCACGAAGCGGCCGTTCACGTAGCAATACTGTGCATCGGTGCGGGCCCGTCCTGCGCTTGGCAGTCCCACCCAGCCATAGACGCGGGCAATCGAGGTCTCGGCATAGACTTCGCGCTGCGCTTGGGCAAACTCCTTAGGCAGGATGCGATTGACGCGATCGCGGCTTTCCTCGACGGGAAGCGTGAGCACGGGCTTGCCGTTATGGACGAGACGAAATTCCACCATCGGGTGCGAAATGGCCAGGCGCTCGAGCGCCACGCGGCAGTGCATGGCTTCGGTATTGTCTGACTTTAAAAATTTCCGCCGCGCAGGCGTCTTAAAAAAGAGGTCCTCGACTTCGACGCGGGTGCCTGCAGCGCCCGCCGCGGGCGTCACTTCCCCCTCGTGATAGCTCCAAGCATGCTCGTCTTCTCGCGTGCGCGAGACAATAGTGAGGTCGGATACGGAGGCGATGGAGGCAAGTGCCTCACCGCGAAAGCCCAGGCTTAAGACATGTTCGAGTTCATCGAGGTTGCGGATTTTGCTCGTAGCGTGGCGCTTAACCGCCAAGGGCAGCTCCGCCTTGGGAATACCCCGGCCGTTATCGGCTACGCTTAAGCGCTTGACGCCGCCCGCTTCCAGCCGCACGTCAATGCGCGTGGCGCCCGCATCCAAAGCGTTTTCCACAAGCTCCTTGAGCACCGACGCGGGGCGCTCGATCACTTCGCCGGCCGCAATCTGGCTCACCAGCTGGTCGGGCAATTCACAAATGGCGCGCACGGGCGCCGCACTCGGTTGATTAAAACTCGTCATAGTCTAAAAATAATGTACCGCCTCAAAAATAGCAGGTCTTAGAGCGTAAGATTTACAATAAGGATTCTACAAAACCGCCTCACACTTCGGTAACGGCCGCTCTGTTACTAATTTTCCCACTCCGATAACAAATTGCCGTTTGACACTGTTCGCGATCATCGAAAAATACGTTAAACTGTTGGCTGTTGACTGCAAATGTTCTCTGACGTTTAAATTAAAACAAAAACCCTATGGACTGGTCCCTCTTTATCGACTTATTTACCAATGCCGATCGCTTCCTGACGACTTTGGCCACCGAATACGGCATCTTGATTTATGTCGTGATGTTCCTGATCTTTTTCATGGAAACCGGCATTGTCATCATGGCCTTCTTGCCGGGCGACTCGCTGCTTTTCGTTGCGGGCGCCGTGACCGCGAGCGGCGCAATCGATCCCTGGATCTTAACGGCCGTTGTTACCCTGGGGGCCATTACCGGAAACACCTCAAACTTTTACATCGGCAACTGGCTCGGACACAAGATTTACGACGGCTCCATCTCCTGGATTGACCAAGAAGCCCTGAACAAAACCCACAATTTTTACCTCAAGCACGGCGGAAAAACCATTTTCCTCGCCCGCTTTGTGCCGGTTGTGCGCTCTTTTGCCCCGTTGATTGCCGGCGCGGCCTCGATGCCCGTAGCCCGCTTCGAGTTGTACTCCATCTCAGGGGCTTTCGTCTGGGTTTACGGCCTTATCTGGGCCGGCCACTTATTCGGCAATATTCCCTTTATCCGGAATCACTTGACGACCATCTTGCTGTGCGGCATTTGTTCGGCCCTGGTTCCGACGGCTATTCTTGCCACGATTCGTTTTTTCAAGCGCCGTTCCGAAGCTAAAACCACGGCGCCCTAATATTGACAGTTATAGGCAACCGACGACTCGGTTGCCTTTTTATTTATTAAGGAGAGACGCAGGCCATGCAACATTGGGAACCTTTCATCGTCCTTTTGAAAAAAGAAGTTCAGCCGGCCTTGGGCTGCACCGAACCCACTTCCATTGCCTTTGCCGCCGCGAATGCCGCCAAGCTGCTCGGCAAGGAGTTTGAGTCGCTTAGCGTAGATGTAAGCGACAATCTCTACAAAAACGCCATGGGCGTTTTTGTTCCCGGCACGGGCCGGATCGGACTGCCGATTGCGGCGGCCGTGGGTGCCTTGGGCGGCAACCCGGATGCCGGCTTGGAGGTGCTCGCCACGGTCACCAACGCCCATGTCAAACGTGCCCTGGAACTGATCGAAGAAGGGCGCGTGACGATTGAGCGCGCCGATACGCCGGAATTTATTTTCTGCCGCGCCGTCGCCAAAGCCGGCGACGACACGGTGGAAGTCACCATTGCCGGCGGCCACACCGACATCGTTGAAGAAAAGGTCAACGGCCGCGTCGTCTTTGAAAAGCCCCACGCAATTGCCACGGGCGAAGACGGCAGCTCCACGCTCGGCACGGAACAAATCACCTTGCGCAGCGTTTACGATTTTGCGATGAATGTCCCCTTTGAAGACATCGCCTTCATGCTCGAAGCGCGCGACATCAACATGGCCTTGGCCGATGAAGGGCTCAAAAACGAGTACGGGCTTGAGCTCGGCCGCACCATCAAGGAGCAGATGCAGGCGGGCATCTTAGGCCGCGACCTGCTCAACGACATGGCCGCCTACACCTCGGCGGCTAGCGACGCGCGCATGGGCGGAGCGACGCTGCCGGCTATGAGTAACTACGGCAGCGGCAACCAAGGCATCACAGCGACCATTCCGGTGGTCAAAATGGCCGACTTTGTCAAAGCCGATGAACAGACGCTTGCCCGAGCGCTCGCCCTCTCACACTTAGGCGCCATTTACATCAAGTCGCACTACCCGTCGCTATCGGCTTTTTGCGGCAACACGGCCACTTCGGCCGCCGTTTCCATGGCGCTCGTTTATCTTAACGGCGGCACCTACGAGCAAGGCTGCATGGCCATCAATAACGTGATCAGCGACACAGCGGGCATGGTTTGCGACGGCGCCAAATCCACTTGCGCCATGAAGGTCAACACCGCTGCACAAGCCGCTTACAAAGCCTGCTTCTTGGCGCTAGCCGGCCACGGCGTAGCCAATCAGGGCATTGTCGCCGACGACGTGGAAAAGACGATCGATAACTTGGGCGAAATGATCTGCAACGGCATGCGCCAAACCGATGAAAAGATTATCGAGATCATGCGCAACAATTAACCGATTCTTTTCAACAAAAAACCGAACGGAACACACCTTATCCGAATGAAAACCGTTCGGTTCTTTTTTGGGCCAAAGCCGTTTAGGACCTTAGCGATACCGGGCAAAAGCTTCAAAAACGCTTGCCCGGTCGATTTTTCTTTATTGGGCGCGCTGCTGCAAAATTTCAATGGCAGGCAGCACCTTGCCTTCCAAGAATTCCAAGAAAGCGCCGCCGCCCGTGGAAATGTAGGAAATACGATCGGCAATGCCGAACTTGCCAACAGCGGCCACTGTGTCGCCGCCGCCCGCAATCGAGAAAGCGCCTTTTTCAGTAGCCTCGGCAATGGCCCGGGCCATGACTTCGGTACCATGGGCAAAGGGGGCCATTTCAAAAACGCCGACCGGACCGTTCCAGACAATGGTGCCCGCCTTTTGCAAAATACGGGCCAAGTGTTCAGCCGTTTCCGGGCCGACGTCAAGAATCATTTCATCGTCTTGGACATCGTCAACGCGGCACACGCGCGAGGGGGCGGTTTCGGAAAATTCCTTTGCGACCACCACGTCGATGGGCAAAGGCAACGTTGCGCCCTTGTCCTGCAAGGTCTTGAGAATATTCTGACATTCGCCGACCAAGTCGGGTTCAGCCAAAGACTTGCCGATTTTGTAACCTGCGGCGAGCAAGAACGTATTGGCGATGCCGCCGCCCACGATCAGCTGGTCAACCTTTTGCGCGAGGTTATTCAAAATCGTGAGCTTTGTGGAAACCTTCGAGCCGCCGACAATGGCCACCAAGGGATGCTTGGCTTCTTCAACGGCTTGGGTGAGCGCTTCGATTTCGGCAGCCATCAAAGGTCCGGCACAGACGGTCTTGGCGTATTTGGCTACGCCGTAGGTCGAAGCTTGGGCGCGGTGGGCCGTACCGAACGCATCGTTGACAAAGACGTCGCAAAGCGCACCGTACTTTTTCGAGAGCTCTTCATCGCACTTTTTCTCGCCGACATTGCAGCGGCAATTTTCAAGCATCACCACTTCGCCTTCGGCGACTTCAAAACCGCCGTCCACCCAGTTATCGATCAAACGCACGGGCGAGCCCAAAAGCTCGGCCATGCGCTCGGCAATCTTCGCGAGGCTGTCGGCCGGGGTCTTGACGCCTTCCTTGGGGCGGCCCAAGTGGCTCACCACCATCACGCGCGCGCCGGCGTCGCGTGCCATGCGGATAGCAGGCACCGAGGCGACAAGGCGGGTCTCGTTGGTAATATTGCCTTCTTCATCACGCGGGGCATTCAAGTCCGAACGGATGAAAACCCGTTGGCCTTTGAGTGCACCGGATTTAACCAAAGATTCGAGGGTATTGACTCGCATAGCGGTTCCTTCTGTATGAATGAGAAAATGTTGACTTCATTATAAAGGTTCAAAAGAAAACCACGGTGCACTGCGGCTTGCCGGCTAGTCGGTGACGGTAAGCTTCACGCTTTGCACGAGCTTGCCGGAAAATTTCGCTTCGTAAGCGCCCTTTTGCAACTTCGGCGGCACAAAGAACGTGCCGGTGGAAACCACCATGCCCTTTTTCAAAACCTTGCCTTCTTTGGCAAGGGCCTTCAAGAGCCACTGCAAGGCAGTCAACGGGTTGCCGAGCACTTCGGTGGAGTCGCCGCTGCGGATGACTTGACCGTCAAGCGTTAAGTCCACGTGGATATTTTCCATGTCTTTAACGCTAAGCGTTTCCCCGTCCACGGGCTCGGTATGAAGGATATAGCCGCCCACGGCGCAATCGGCAACGACCAAGTACTTGTTTAGGGCCGGAAACCAGTCGCTAAAGCGCGCATCGGGCACCTCGATGTCGCCCGCAACCGTTACTTTCTTTAAAAGCTCTGCATCGCTTAAGCCCGCGCTCAAGTCTTCTTTGGCGGTCATGGCAAGCTCCACTTCAATGAGGGGCTCGTTCATGGCCGCTAGCGACAACGTCACGGGAGAGGTCAAAATATGCGAAGGGATTTGTTCGCCGTACAAAGGCTCATTGGTCTTAAAAAGGTCTTGCGTTTCCTTGCTCGTCAAGGAAATCTTGTAGCCGCCCGTCGCTTCGGGCTTTAAGCCGGCGAACGCGTGCTGCACGGCATAGGCCGTCTCAAAGTCATTCAATACTCCTTCATAGTCAGCCATTTTAAGCGGACGGTTCGTTTTCCAAGCCTCAAAAAGCGTCTTGGCCAATTGTTCGACAGATTGCATATTTACTCTCCTAAAAATAACGACGAGTCCAAAGAAAAAAAAGAGCCGGCCCCTTTTGCGAGTGACCGGCGCTTTAAGCAGAAATCCATGCTTTAGTGCTTAGCCGGCACGCACTTCATCCAAATCAAGCCAATAATGTAGCCGGCTGCGGCAAACCAAATCCATCCCAAGCCCAAGGTATGCATCGGCAAGTAATTCGTGAGCACGCTCTCCAACGCCTCGGACTTGATGCCGGCCGTCTCAAAGCCGTTAATCAAGGCCATCACGAACGTGAGCGCCACGGTCCAAGCGTAAACGCATTGGCGGCCGCCGAAGAACTTATGCGTAAAGAGCAAAACGATCAAAACCACGGCAAGCGGGTAGATAAACATCAGCACGGGCACGGTCGAAGCCACGATCGTTTGCAAGCCGAACATGCCGATCAAGAAAGAGATCACCGAGAAGATGGCAACCCAAGCCACATAATTGAGGCACTTCGTGAGCTTTAAGAAGTAGGCCGCGCAGCACGTGGTCAGGCCGATGGCCGTTGACAGGCACGCAAGCAGCACGATCACCGACAAAATGATGGCGCCGACGTTGCCAAAGAGGATCTTGGCGGATTCGGCAAGCACCGGAGCGCCCGTGGGCTGCATGCCGATGGCGGGCACGCTCTCAGCACCGATCTTGGCAATAAAGATATAGATCGCGGCCAGCAAAATCACGGCGATGGCACCGGACTTATAGACCTGACGCGTGATTTCAGAGGGATTGGTTAAATGACATTCTTCGCGCACCACATCAATAATGAGCGTTGCAAACACGAAAGCGGCAATGGCATCGAGCGTGTTGTAGCCGTCGAGCACGCCTTGCACAGCGGCAACCACCGGCGTAGCGTAAGCTTTCGAAGGCGCCTGCGGCTCGCCCAAAGGCGAGATAAAGGATTGGATGATCAATAAAAGGATCGTCAACACCAAAGCCGGCGTCAAAATGCGGCCGATGCGGTCGACCAACTTTTGGGGCGAGGCCGATAGCCAGAAGTTCACAAGGAAAAAGCCCGCAAGGAAAATCGGCAAACCAAGCGCTAGCTGATCTTGCGACAAAAAGGGCACTACGCCAATTTCAAACGCCACCGTACCCGTACGGGGAATAGCAAAGCAAGGGCCGATTGCCGAATAGGCAACAAAAGTAAAGAATAAACCATACCACGGGTGAACGCGGCTTGCCGCTTCTTGCAAATCGCCGCATCCGGAGTAGCCCACAGCCATAATACTTAATAAGGGCAACCCGACACCGGTAATACAAAAGCCCAAAAGGGCATACCATACATTAGCACCAGCACTTTGTCCCATCGAAGCCGGGAAGATCAAATTGCCCGCACCGAAAAAGAGTGCGAACAGCATCATCCCGATCGGGATGTATCGATTGGCAACGCTTTTATCCATATTTTTTCCTCTGTTTTTTTTGAATATTGTTTAATTTTATGAATCGGCAGCCCTTTGCCCATAAGGGAGAAAGATTAGAAAACCGTTTTCTTTCTGAAAAGGTAATAACTTCCAATTAGGGATTTTTATTTAGATTTTGACGAATTGTCGACTTTTTCGCCGACCAGCACCGACCGACGGGGACGGGCTTTGATCAAAAGTGCCGATCTTTATGGTTAAGGGACAAGGCAGAAATAGGCAAATTGACTTATTGTCCTGCTAACCCTTTTTGCCTAGAGTAATGGCTAGGGGTGCGTACACGGCCCTCTCGGCTTTTCAATAGGTGAAATTATGTCTGAATTAGATGTTGTCAAGGTTTGGGAAGATTTGCACCAAACCCCCGAATTAGGTTTCCAAGAAGTCAAAACGTCGGCCTACATTGCCCAAAAACTTCGCGAAATGGGCTACGAGGTCACCGAAGGCGTAGGCAAAACCGGCGTCGTGGCTTACCTGCGCAGCGGCAACCCCGGCCCCTGCGTGATGTTGCGTGCCGACATGGATGCCTTGCCCTTTGTGATTGACGGCGAACACAAGGCCATTCATGCCTGTGGCCACGACTCGCACTGCGCCATGCTCTTGGCTGCGGCAAGCCGCCTGGTGGACAAAATTAAAAAGGGTACGCTCAAGCTTTTGTTCCAGCCGGGCGAAGAAACATTAAAGGGGGCACTTTCCGTCATCGAAGATGGTGTATTAGATGACGTGGATATGGCCTTCGGCCTTCATATCCGTCCGGTGCAGGACGCGGCTGACGGTCAAATGGTGGCCGCTGTCTGCCACACCGCAAGCGGCTTTTTCCGCATTGATGTCGAAGGGCTTTCCTCGCACGCCTCCCGT
>DVNT01000031.1 GCA_018714185.1 Candidatus Aphodousia gallistercoris
TCCAATGGTTTGACTTCACAACGGCATCAATGAGGTTGCCCGTTGTTCCATACGGAAACTTTTGCATCGCCAAAGTCAAATGTGCCTTGAGCGTCACTGTATAGTCGTACTTCATTTCGGAAGTGAGCTCGCCCACGGCGATAGTTCGCGTCAGGTCAGTCGTTCCGCAACGGTATTGGGCGCACACGTCAAACAACAGAAAGCCTTTCGGCTCAATTTTGGCGGATATCGACGGAGTCGGCCGATAGTGAGGTAAAGCGGCATTGGGACCGTAACCCACAATCGGAAGGTTCGCGGGCTGAAGGTATAGCGAGCTCAACCGGCGAAATTCATTGAGTTTTTGTCCCACCCGGTACTCATCCAATTGGCCGCTTTGAACATTTTCTTCAATCCAACGCATCAAGCGCACGACCGCTACGGCTTCAAGCTCATTAGCCCGGCGAATATTGGCCTGCTCGCCGGCGCTTTTCACGGCCTTCATGGCGGTGACTTCGTCCAAGCCCGTCTTAACCGTTACCCCCGCGGCAATAGCTTCAAAGAGTTTAAAAGGCGTCTTGGTCGGATCGACATAAACCGTGCTGCCCACCGGGATAGCTCGCACAATACTCTCGATATCCCGGTACTCGTGCAATGTCCACCCATCCTCTTTCAGCTTTTGGGCAATCTCATGGGAAAGCTTAAAAAGATCGGTGCATAGATGTGCCTCGGTCTGCGTCACATAGGCATAAGCATGGAAAAACGGATACAACGGGTTGTCGTTGCCTCTTAAGTTCGTGAGCCACGCGATGTCGTCCAAGCCACACAAAATCGTGGCCGTCAAAGGCCCATGCTTTTGCAGGCGGCCTCGAAGAGCCGATAACTTCTGCCGGCGGCTTTCAACCGCAAATTCCGGCGCCATCTCCCAAATAGGATCCGTCGGCACCGCCGGCCGGTCACTCCAGATTTCGCCAACGAGGTTTCTGTTACAAAGGATTCTCAGACCTTTGACCGCAAGCCTCGTTTTGAAAGCCTGCAGCATAGCTTCGCTAAGCATTTCGCCATCAAGCGACAAGGCATCCCCTTCATGCATTTGGGACATCAGCCAATCGTCCCAATCGGGCGTCCCGGGCTCAGAAAGCGATGAAACTTGAAACGTGCCCGGCTCAATTTCGCGCAGCGCCTGCGTGTAGTAGCGTCCGTCGGTCCAAAATCGCGCCGCCGTATCCGTCACTAGCGCGTATCCCATGCTTCCGGTAAAGCCCGTTAGCCATTGAACCGCCTTCCAGTGTGCCGCTACCGATTCGGTTTGATGCGGATCGGTGGTGCCGACATAAAGGGCCTTGGCACCGGTTTCACGCATTAAGCGCCTTAACGCCGTTAATTTTTCCGAAGTGTTCATGGCTTTTTCCTTTTCAAAAATAGGTTTCAATGCCTTATTTCTAAGCCCACTATAAGCACCTTTCGGTAAAACATTCAATTAGGGCACCGGAATGATTGATTTCCCGGTGCCCTTTTCAAGGCTTTCTTTAGATCATCAGGCTACAGTTCCGTCTCGACGGCCTTGGACTTTCTGAGCCTATGCACCAGACGTACGTAAAGGATAATCAACCCGATCATCGTGATCACCCAACTTAGCGGATAGACCATCATGAGCGTTTCATAAGTGGGCGCCAGAGGAAAAGCCGTATAGACCCAGATAAGGCGCACGGAGCACACCACGATCAAAGTCACCATGGCGGGCGGCATCGAATAGCCGTAGCCGCGCATGCAGCCTGAAAGCGTATCCATAACAACGCTTAAGGGCTGCGGCACAACCACCCATAAAATACGGATCATGCCGAGCGCGATCACTTCCTCGTTGCTCGAGAAAATGCCCAGCAAGTCGCGGCTGAAAATCAACACCAAGGCCGTCATCAAAACCGTCACGCACATATTAAGCCCCAATACGACCCACATGACGCGCGAGCAGCGCTCCAAGTTGCGCGCACCGTAGTTTTGGCTTACAAAAGTCGTGGCCGCCAAGGAAAAGGCATTGATAAAGCAGTAGACGTTAATTTCAATCGTGAAGGCGGCCACGGACCCGGCCATTGCTTCCGGCCCTAAACTATTAATAGCCGATTGGATCACCAAATTCGAAAGGGAGTAAACCGCCCCTTGAACGCCGGCAGGCAAGCCGATGCGAACAATCCGTTTAAGCGAGAAGCCGTCTACCTTTAAAAGCTCGGCCGGATTAAGTTTCAAGGGCCCCTCAAGGCGCGTGAGCTTCACAAACAAAATCACCGCCGACAACAAGTTGGCTAAAGCTGTCGCGAGCGCCACCCCGGCTACGCCCCAGTCCAAAACCAGGACGGCCGCCAAGTTGCCGAAGATATTAAAGAGGCTTGCAATGAGCAAAGCCCAAAGCGGCGTCTGCGTATCGCCCTGGCTGCGGAAAATCGCCGCCAAGAAGTTGTACACGGCAAGAAAAGGCATGCCGAGCAAATAAACGCGCAGGTAAACAAGCGACAGGTCTCGCACCGAATCGGGCACATCCAGCCAATCCATGGCCGAGTCGGCAAAAATCTCGCCGATAATGAGCGCGATGATGCCGAAAACAATAGCCGTCAAGAAGGAGGTCCGGACCGCTTCGGCGGCTTTGCGGTCATTTTTCATGCCCAAGGCGCGGGCAACCACAACATTGACACCCAAAGCCAAGCCCATACAAAAGCTAATGATGAGCCCGATAACGGGAACGTTATTGCCGACCGCCGCAACGGCGTGGTCTGAGACAAAACGTCCTAACACGGCGACGTCTGCAGCGTTATAGAGTTGCTGCAGCATGCCGGTAAAGGCTAAAGGCAGGGCAAAAACAATGAGTTTGTCCCAAAGGCTGCCTTCAAGCATGTTAATTTTCTTACTAGCGCCCATACTGACCAATCCATACCGGCTTTATGTGCCGCAATGAGGACGTTGAGAATGTGTCAGGAAACTGACGATGCTGTATACCGTTTGATTGTACGCTCAAAGAAATGATTGACCAGTCCCCTACAGGGAAACCTATACAGGACTAAAAATCGCACTGCTTGTTTCTGCGCGATCGGAGTGCTACCTTTAGAGGAGATTCTTTTAGGAGAAGCCCTATGGCATCCATTCGACTCATTTATCCCCAGTGGCAAGGCGCGGAGATTACCCGCTGGATCCCTGAAATTAAGGATCCGGCACAATCCGCGCGCGGCTACTACCTGGGCGCCGAGCTACTGCAGATGCTCGCCCCCGCCGGCTCCATGCCCACTTATACGGTTCCCGTCACGCTTGAAGGGGCTACCAGCCGTACCGTCACCGATGGCATTTTGGATAAAAAAGCCATCCTCATTCAAACCCAAGCGGCTTTGGATATTTTGCGGGTAGCCGAACCCGAAAAAATCGTCACCTTGGGCGGCGAGTGCTCCGCAAGCGTTGTCCCCTTTACCTACTTGGCCCAACGCTACGGGGAAGACCTCCTGATGGTCTGGATTGATGCGCATCCGGATATTACGCTGCCGGGCGACGCGTACCCGGGCTACCACGCCATGGCGCTTGCCGCCGTGATGGGGCTTGGAGACGCCGACATCACGGGGCTTTTACCCGGCCGAATCGAAGCCTCCCGCATCATGATTGCCGGCCTGCGCGACTGGGAGCGCGACGAAATCAAGGTCCGCCAGCAAACGCTCGGCCTCAAGCACATCGGCCCCGAAGCCCTAAGAGAGAATTCCGAGCCGCTTATTAAGTGGCTTCGCTCGCAAAAAGCCCGAAAAGTCGTCATCCATTTTGACATGGATGTCTTGGATCCCAAGGATATGATTGCCGCCGTGGGCGTGATCGATAACGGATTAACGCTAAGCGAAACCGTTCGCTTAATTAACGACATTGCCCGGGAAAAGGAACTCGTAGGGCTCACTGTCGCCGAACCGATGCCGAGAACGGCCATTCGGCTTCGCGAAATGCTTCACCATTTGCCCCTGATTGGAGA
>DVNT01000003.1 GCA_018714185.1 Candidatus Aphodousia gallistercoris
TTATAGCTCAGCAGCTTTTCCTGCTTTTCCCTGAGCTTATTTTGCAGATCCAGTGCCTGATTGAACACCCAACGGCAACAGCCGGCGGTTCGGCTGAAAAGCGACCGCTGCTCTGTTGTCGGTTGAAGTTGGTATCGAAAGCTACTGAAAATCTGCATGGTTTGAGCAATCAATTCATGCAAAATTGCGTGCTTCCTTTCATCCCCGCTATGAATAACGGGGTTTTCAGGAAGTTTCTCTATAAAAATAGGGCACCATCCGTAAAGGACAGTGCCCTTTGATCGTACGCTTCTAAAAAAGGATTAGAAGACGATGTAGGTAACGATTAAACCGACGATAGCTACCGGAGCAGAACGCTTCACGATGTCCATCGGGCTCACACCGGCCAAACCGGCGACCAAAATCACGCCGCCAGCCAACGGGGAGGCCGTACGACCCAAGCCGCCCGTAAAGGCTGCCAACATACCCAAGTTGTGGATTTGCATGCCGAAGGTTTCAGCGTGCGGGGTCACGGCTTCGTTAAAGGCAAAAGCAGCAGCATCGCCCGAACCCGTCATAACGCCCATGATGAACGGTCCGATAGAACCGCCGATCTTGGCCCATTCGTTGGAGTTTTGCAGGAATTCAACCAAGAGGTCAATGACGCCGGCAGCGCGCAAACCGGCAGCAAAAACGCCGGCCGCGATGATGATACCGAGGATCTTGGTGTAGCCCTGGCCCATGCCATCAAAGAACTTCGTCGTGCATTCGGCAGGACTCGTGCGAGTCACGGCCAAAGCGTAGATCGCGCCGACCAACATAGCCGTTGCCACGGAGATCTTGAAGTTAAAGTACAGCGTGCAAACGAGCAACAATCCGATCGGAACCAACGGAGCAATGGCGTAAGCCAAATTGATCTTTTCCGGCAAGTTGGAAGCCATCTGTTGTTCAGCCGGCGTACCGTTCTTGTCAGGACGCGTGTAGTCCTTGTAGATTACGCAGATCACGGTCGTGGCGATGATCAAGGAGGCTACAATAATCAAGGTTTGCGTGGAGACCGTAGCGATCAAGTCCATCACTTCCATGTTGGCCAATTTGGCAACGAACACGTCGTGGGAGACGCCCGGGTTAAAGAAGGCCGGGAAGACGGAAGCCACCAAGCCGGCAGCGGCAATGGCGGGCTTGAAGCCGGCACGAACCAAAATCGGGATCAACGTGGGACCGACAGCCGCGCAAAGACCGGCCGTTGAGGGAATGGCCACGGAGCAGAAGCCGGCCACGCACATACTGGCAGGCAAAAGGAAAATGCCCATGCTGCGCAACGGCTTGAGCAGCAAAGCAACCAATTGCACGTCGCACTTCGTGAGCGAAATCACGCCGGCAAAACCCATTGCCGAGCAGATGGCGATGATCAAGTTGGCATTGGTCATCGACTTATCGAACTGTTGGAAGGCCATCATCGGGTCCAAAGAGATGATAGCCATGACCAAACCGGCTGCGATAAGCACCATACGTGTTTCATAACGTTTAATAAGCGCCCAGACCGTCACGCAGACGATCACGAGGCTTACTATGATCGTATAAGACATGTTTTGTGCTCCTTGCGGAAAAATTAAAATAAGAGTGAGCTGGTCATAAGACCGGAACGATTAAATGTTAACCCTAACCACTGTCAATGACTATCCCATACAAGGGTAATAACTTAATCAGATAACAGTCCTGCTTGACAGTGATCAATTTTTCATAAAGATCGGACAAAAGATCAGCATTATTGCTTAAAACCGGTTGTTACCTTTTGTCATACCCATGTAAAATTTTCCGTATCCCTCTTGTTTCGGCATAACCGATAACTATATACAAATAAAGGTTTATCGTATGGATGCATTCTTTCCCCACGATCACGACAACCGCAGCTCCTCGGCTTTAGGTTCCATCAGTACCCGCGTGCCGCTTTTTGTCCAGGTAAAGAACTCCATTGTCGAAAAAATTAAGAACGGAACTTGGCACCATGACGACCAGCTGCCTAACGAAATTGAGATGGCCGAGCTCTTTCATGTAAGCCAGGGTACGATGCGCCGTGCTTTAAGAGAGCTGGTTCAGGAAGGCATCCTCGTGCGCAAGCAGGGCAAGGGGACTTACGTGAGCAGCTACGAGGGCAGCTTCGATCTTTTCTATAAGCGCTTTGTGCCGATTGTGGCCGACGATCCCGAAAAAGTGTGGAAAACGATGACCAAGTTATTGTCTTTTGAGGTGATTGCCCCGTCGCGCCGCACGATGCTACTGATGGGCATCGACAATCCGGCCGAGCAAATTATTCATATCCGCCGGCTGCATTACGGGCGCCTGGATTTGGAGCACGTTGATTCGGTGGATGCCTTCGATGAGATCTTCCTTCGCCGGCGCTTTTTCCCGGAACTGACCGAGGAAGCTTTCCGCGGGCAAAAGGCCAGCCTTTATCATTTCTATCAGAGCCTGTGCGATGTCACCATTATCCATGCACGCGACATTCAAAAAGCAACGTTGCTCAATCCTGAGCAAGCCAAGCTTGCGAATGTAACGCCGCCGTACCCGGCCATTATCTTGCAGCGTCAAGCCTTTGACATCAACGACAATTTGGTGGAATTGCGGTTTTTAACGACAGTGACCGATCGCTGCCACTTCGAGTTCCAGTACTGATCGGCCAAGCCGCTGCGGCTTCAAGACAAAAAAGGCGGGCACAAAGACTACTAAGCCTTGTGCCCGCCGATCGCTTCTAGAGATTAAGCGGCTTTATTGGTTTTTTCCAAGAAACGGGTAAACATTTCGAAAGCTTCGGGCATGCTTTGGCTGTCTTGGATTTCGAAGTCACCCTTGTGGTGGCCGTGTTCATTGCAGCCGAAGAGGAAGAAGCCTGTCTTGCCGCCGTGCGAGAGCACCTTGCGGACAAGCCACGTGCAGTCTTCAGAGCCGGAAATCTTCACGTCCGGATAAACCTTCGTGATAAAGGGAATGCCGTGGGCAATCTCTTCGAGCGTTTGCATCACTTCGGGCGTCGTTTCAAGCGTCGTGGCAGCGCCAACCTTTTCAAAGTGGTACTGCACGTCGTAGGCTTCGGCGTTGCCCTTGACGATGCGTTCAGCGTATTCGGTCATAAATTGATTGACTTCTTCGGTTTGGCCGCGCACTTCGATTTGCATCTTCGCGTGCACGGGAACCACGTTGCGGCCTTCGCCGGCAACTAACCGGCCGATGGAAATACGCGTGTCGCCTTGGCTATTGCGCGGGATGCCGGCGAGCATCGTGGCCGTCGAGCAAGCGGCGAGCAAAGCGCTGCGGCCCTTTTCGGGGTTGGCGCCGGCGTGGGCTGCTTTACCGGTAAAGCTGATATCAATCTTCGTGGTGGCCAAAAAGCCCTTGCGGCAAAGGCCGATTTCGCCCAAGCGGATGCCGCTGCCGATGTGGCAGCAGATGAGGTAGTTTACGTCATCCAAAAGGCCGCTTTCCGACATAGGCAAGCCCCCGCGGGTGCCTTCCTCGGCCGGTTGGAACAAAAGCTTGATGGTGCCGCAAAGCTCATCCTTGTGGTCGACAATCCAGTGGGCAACGCCAAGGCCCACGGAAGTATGGGCGTCGTGGCCGCAAGCGTGCATGAGCCCGGCGCGTTCCGAGCAATAGTGACCTTCGTTGGCTTCATGTTTGGGATCGTCGGTTTCTTGCACGAGCACGCAGTCCATGTCGTGACGGAACATGGTGACCGGACCCGGACGGCCGGTGTTCCAAATGGCTACGCACCCGGTATAACCTTCGGTTTCGGCAAGGAACTCTTCAGAAACGCCGTGCTCTTTGGCGCGCTGCATGGCTTTTTGCACCAATTCGGGATCGCGCCCCATGACGAAGTCGGTATTGACCGCTTTAGTGCCCATGACCACTTCAAAGCCCAATTCACGCAAGCGCTTGACAACGATATTCATCGTTTCAAACTCAGTCCACCCTTCTTCGGGGCGTTTATGGATGGTACGACGAAACTGCACCATCTCTTGAGTATATTGTTCGTTCATTTTTATTACCTCCAAAGGTTTTTCGCTTGTTAAAGGCCGGGCGGCGTTCGCTTACCCGGCACTTATCTATTGAGGTTTCGTTTCGGTTAGTCTAAGAAAAGGATTAACACGAACCAAGCCACAATCATCGGAATGCCCGTGCGCTTGACCAAATCGATCGGGGAGACGCGAGCCATGCCGGACAGTAAGATCACCACGCCGGCAATCGGGCTGGCGGTGCGGCCCAACTGGGCGGCGCACATCACCGTGTTACCCAAGTCGGAGATGGTCATGCCGAGTTGGGCGGCATGAGGCGTTACGGCTTCATTAAAGGCAAAGGTTGCCGCATCGCCCGAGCCCATCAGCACAGCCATCGTGAAGGTACCCAAGGCACCGCCTACGCGGGCATAGTCGCCGGCGCTCTTTAAGGCTTCGATCAAAGCATCCACCACGCCCGTTTCGCGCAAGCCGCAGGCGAACACGCCCGCCGCAATGATGATGCCGAGCACATTGCCGTAGCCCTTGCCGGCCCCGTCAAAGAAGCTGCGGAAGGCATCTTGCGGGTTAACGCGCGTAACAATCATCGTATAGGTTACGCCGATTAACATGGCTTGGGCTACGCCCATCTTGATGGCAGGCACGTAAGTGTTGCCCAAAAGCAAAAGCACCAGGGGAAGCATCGGGGCGATGGCAAACAAAATATTTACGCGGTCAATGCCGCCCGTCGCATCGGTCTGAATTTCGCCCATGTCGCCGGAGCCTTTGTGGTCTTTCAGGAAATATTCCACAACGGTAATCATGACGGCGCCCACTAAGGACAAGACCGCATAAGTGGTGGAGTGCTCGATGATGAATTCCATCGGTTCGATGCCGGCCATGCCGGAGATCATCACCGGATGCGCGCCGCCCGGGTTGAAGTTCGAGCCGTAGGTACCCGCCAATACGGCAGCGGCAGCGCCCGCCGGGGTAATGCCCGAGCGGATCATCAACGGGATAAGCGTGGCACCTACCGCCGCAGCGCAGCCGGCTGCCGACGGAATGGCCGCGTTAATCACCGAGGTGAGGATCGCGCAGCAGGGAATGATGAAAAGGCCGAGCTTTTTCATCGGACGGGTTAAAAGCTGCACCAAATGGATATCGCACTTGGTGTAGCTCACAAGAAACGCAAAGCCCATGGCCGAGCAGATTGACTGGATCAAGTTGCCCGTGGTCATTGACTTGGCGAATTGGTTATAGGCGGCCATCGGATCGAGCGAGATAATGCACATGATCAAACCGGCCACGCACAAAACCAGGCGCGTTTCGTAGCGTTTGACTAATGCAACGACGGTCAGTGCAATGATGACCATGGCTGCCCAGAAGGTGAGAGACATAATAAAAACTCCTTTTCGGGGTTAGTGGTAGTTATTTTTTTATTTCTTTAATCCGTTAACCGACTCCACAAGCTTGGCTTGGACCGTAAAGCCCACGGGCATGCTCTTGACATCGTCGGGATCAAAGTCGGAACGGTGCTGGCCGTTATGGTCGGCCCCGTAGTAAAAGTGGGCCGCTTTGCCGCCGTGCTGTTGCACGCGGGCCATGAGAATCGTGGCGTCTTCACTGCCGCCTTTTTCGCTGTAGTAGTCCACGTGATCGGCACCGACCACTTCGCCGGCGCATTTTTCAATGAGCTTGGCCAGTTCCGGCGTCGGGTTCATCGTGAAGGCTTCGCCCACTTTCGTGATCTTGTATTGCACGTCAAAGGCTTCGGCGTTGGCTTTGACGGCGCGCTCGACTTGCGAGAAGATGTATTGGCACAGTTCATTGGTCGCACCGCGCACTTCCATCTGCATCGTGGCGTGCACCGGGATCACGTTGCGCATTTCGCCCGCCATGAGCTTGCCGCAGCTCACCGTCGTAAGGCCGGCGCCGTGGCGCGGCAGGCTTCCGATCATCACGGCCGTGTGGCAAGCGGCCATTAAAGCGTTGCGGCCGTCCTGGGGATTGGCAACCGAGTGAGCGGGCTTGCCCGTAAAGGAGACGTCAAATTTAATCGTGGCGTTGTAGCCTGGCGAGGTGACCGTCACGTAGCCCAAGCGGGGCGTGCAGCCGATGTGGCTCGCAAAAAGGTAATCCACGTCATCGACGATGCCGCTTTGGGCCATGGCCATGGCGCCTCTCGTGCCTTCTTCGGCCGGTTGGAATAAAAGCTTAATCGTGCCGCAGAGCTCGTCTTTGTGGTCAACGATCCAGTGGGCAAGCGCCAAGCCCACGCCCGTGTGGCAGTCATGGCCGCAGGCGTGCATCTGGCCGGCATATTCGCTTGCGAAGCCTTCCTTGTTCGGAATATGGTTGGGATCGGTGGTTTCGGGTACGTACAGGGCATCGATATCGAAGCGCAAAGCGGTCACGGGACCCGGACGGCCCGTTTCCCAAATGCCGACGGCTCCCGTATAGCCTTGCATAGCGTCCAAGTCTTCTTGTTTGACGCCTGCGGCCAAAGCACGCTTGAGGCCGAGCTTGACTTCATCGTCGTAGCGGCCCATGACATAGTCGGGATTGATGACAGCCGTGCCTTCGAGCACTTTAAATCCGAGTTCTTTTAGGCGGTTGACAATAATGCTCGTGGTACGGAATTCGGTCCAGCCCGTTTCCGGTTTGGCGTGGATGGAGCGGCGAATGCGGACCATCTCGTCGGTGTAGTCATTGATAATGTTCATTTTTTCTCTCCTCCGTGAACTTGAGCCGATGCAGTCAAGAAAAAAGGCCGGCGGACTTGCTTGCCATCCGCCGGCCGAAGGGACTCATGCTGCATCACTTTCAAAAGAGCGGACCGGCGCATGAAAACGCTTTGAGCGCCGACATTGTTTGCGTGCAGCGTTTGCTCGAAGCGGGTGTTGGATACGCTCGGCCACCATCCTTTCATTCCTAGTCAAGGTTTCCCGAATCCCGAAAGGATTCGGCTCAAAAATTCACTATGACATTGTCGGAGATGCGGCGATTTTGTGCCTTTAGAACTTTTTCTACATTCGATATCAGATATCTGACTATTTGCCATTTTTTATTCGGGAAAAGTCAAACCTTTCATGTAACTTCACGACCGGAAACGAAAAAATGACTCGGTCAAAGTCAGTTAACTGATCGTGAGCTTGAATCGGTGCGGCTTTATATCATTTTTGCCGTGATTTCATCTTGAGGATGCCATGCAAAACAAAAACTGGTTTTATCTTGTCTTATTCTGGATTATCAACTTCTGTCTCGGTTCGTTTTACGCTTGGAGCGTTTATTCGACGTGGTTGGCAGAGTACTACACGCAGTTAAGCGGTACGGTTGTTAGCGTCGCTTCTTTGACCGTCGCCTTTAGCGTCGGCACGGCGATGAATCCCATTGCCATGGTCATTGCCGGCTTTTTTACCGACCGGTTCGGGCCGCGCTTGGTGCTTTTTGCGGGAGGCACGGTGGCCGCTTTGGGCTACTTCCTGATGAGCATCAGTAGCGATGCAACGCTTTTGATCATAGGGTACGGTCTGTGTTTGGGAATGGGTTCCGGGGCCAGCGTGATCGCCACGGTTACTTCGGCCGTTAAGCTTTTCCCTCACAAGCGGGGTTTTGCGGGCGGTTCGGTCGGCGCTATGTACGGATTGGGTTCGGTGTGCTTGCCGCCGTTAGCCAACTGGATGGCGGGCACGAGTTCCATCCAGACAACGCTTTTTGTCTTTGCGGTAGCGTGCTTGGTTGTGATTTGGGTTAGCGCCTTCTTAATGCACATCCCGGCCTCTCGTAGCGTGGCAGCAAAAGCTGGCGGCAGTGCCGATCTTAACTGGAACCAGATGATCCGCACGAGCCGGTTTTGGGCGATGTTCGTGCTCTTTTTAGGAGCGACCCTTTCGCCTTTGATGCTTTTTTCACAAACAGTGACGGTTGCTCAATCGCAAATCGGCTTGGGCATGTCTGCTGCCGTGCTATCGATTTCCGTGTTGGCGCTTGCCAATATGTCGGCGCGCTTTTTGGCCGGATCGCTTTCTGACCGATTGGGTCGTGCGCTCACGTTGGCGTTGGCATTGGTTTTGGCTTTGCTCGGCCTCTTTTGCTTGTCACTTGCCGGCCAAGGCGATGCCTTCTTCTTCTACTTGGGGTTGGTTTGCATCGGGGCTTGCTTCGGTTCGAGCGTGGGTATTTTCCCGGGCTATGTGGCCGAGCAGTTCGGGCCGGCTAACGCGAGCATGAATTACGGCGTGATGGCGCTTGCCTTTTCCGTGTCCGGCATCTTGGGCCCGAACATCATTCGTTTAAGCGTTGATGGCGGTCAATACCAAAATGCCTATTTCATCGCGATGGCAATCAGTGCCGTAGGCGTGCTCGCCGCGTTGTACTGCAAGCGCTTTGAGAAAGCTCGCTAATAGGATCAACGAGCCTGTCAATTTGAAAAACAGGACGCGGGGCGACGGCTCCGCGTTTTGCTTGGTGCCGGCGGTAGAGGCCGTAAAGCGCACCGATTCTTTTGCAAATTCACGCGCAAAACTTCTCACCGAAAATTCTTTTTGGGGGCCGGGCCTTATTGGTCCGCCCGCATCTTTCTGCCTTTCGGCTCGGATACAATACGTCAACAGAGAGCGGAAATTTTCCTTAGAAAGGAGCGAAATTCATGATTCGCGTAGTGCATTTGTCAAAGCATAACGAACAAACCCGTTACGGTCAGGCCTTTTCGCTGCAGAAAGCTAAAGCCGTACGTTCACTGCACCAAAGTATTGAGTGCTATGCGGCAACGCCCTTGGTTGCGCTTAATTCGTTGGCGCAAAGGTTGGGTGTGGCCGGTCTTTTTGTCAAGGACGAAAGTTTTCGTTTCGGGCTTAATGCCTTCAAGGCATTGGGCAGTTCCTACTGCTTGGCTTCGCTTTTAGCGGGTCGTTTGGGTTTGGGTGAAAAGTTTCGCTTCGGCGACTTGGTAACGCCTGAGGCGAGAAAGGCGCTCGGGGAGATGACCGTCATTACGGCAACCGACGGCAATCACGGCCGAGGCGTGGCTTGGACCGCTAAGCAGCTGGGCTGCCGAAGCGTCGTGCTCATGCCCAAAGGGTCGGCTGCCGAGCGACTTGAAAACATCCGCCTATTAGGGGCCGATGCCAAAATCACGGACCTTGTTTACGACGATACCGTACAGCTTGCGGCGCGCTTGGCTCGTGAAAACGGCTGGATTTTGCTTCAGGATACGGCCTGGGACGGATATGAAGACATCCCGCTCAGAATTATGCAGGGTTACCTCACCATGGCTCTTGAAGCGGCCGAGGCGCTCAATGAGCCTCCGACGCACGTTTTCTTGCAAGCCGGGGTGGGCTCAATGGCCGCTGCCTTGGCCGCCTTTTTCAAGCAGTATTACGCGAACAAGGCCCCGCGCATAGTTATTGTCGAGCCTGACGGAGCTAATTGCTTTTATGAGACGGCTTTGGCCGGCGACGGCGCAATCCACCCCTATCAAGGTGAATTGAAATCCATCATGGCGGGACTTTGCTGCGGAGTGCCTTCAAGCATCGCTTGGGACATTTTGCGAGCTTGCGGTGATGATTTTGTCTCGATGCCTGATTCGGTCGCGGCCGACGGCATGCGGATTTTGGGAGCCCCCTTGCCGGGCGATACGCGGATTTTGTCGGGCGAGAGCGGCGCCTCTTGCTTTGGCCTGGTAGCGGACGTTTTGAGAAAGCCCGAGCTCGTGGAGGTCAAAAACCGTTTGGGCTTAGGAGCCTCATCGCGCATTCTTTGTATCTCGACCGAAGGGCCGACCGATCGGGAAAATTATCGGCGCGTGGTTTGGGATGGCGCATACGCCGGTTAAGAAGGAGTCTTGCATGTTGGCTTCGGCTCCTCATACGCTGCAGGAAGATGTGCAGAATCAGCTCGTTGAGGCAATCCATCAAGGCTACTGGAAGCAAGGCGAGGTGCTCCCGAGCGAAAAGGCCCTCGCCTTGCAATACGGCGTAAGTTTGGGCACGGTGCGCAAAGCGCTTGCCGAATTGGAGCGGTTGGGCGTGTTAGTCCGCCGCCAAGGCAAAGGTACCTTTGTCGCCAGTGCCAGCCAACACCTTGCCGCATTGCGCCGGCGCATTAATTGGTTTGTGCCGGATGATCCGGCGATGGGCTCGCCCGTTTCGAGGCTGGTGCTTTTTGAAAGCATACCGGCGCCCTTGCGAGTGATTCGGCTGTTGGGCTGCCAAGAAACGGACAGTGTCTATCATATCCGGCGCGAAGCGCATTACGCAGGCGATGACAAGGTTTGCATTTTTGACGATACGTACTTGATGCAGAAAGACTTTCCGGGGCTGACGGAGGAGTTGGTGCAGCAAAGCCTCGGAGCCGGCATGTATCTTATGTACGCGCGGCACTACGGCTACTATGTCGAGCGCATGCAAGATACGGCGCGCGCCGTGTTGCTTAATCCCATCCAGGCTCAAAAAGCAGGTGTCAGCGTGCCGTATCCGGCCATCTCGTTTCGCAGACTGTCTTTGACGGGCGAAGGAAAGATAGTGGAATTGCGCTACATTGTGCATGTGACTCTTAATCAATACATGCAGCTGCGCTACGACTCATGAGAGCTTCCTGCAAAATTGATCATATTGCTTGAAAATGTTCCGAGAGTGATGAATGCCTTCGTGCCCACGCGCGAAGTTTCATAAAAGCGTGTAGCAGTAGACCGACATCTTCTTTTTCAACGTATCAGGCTAAAAAAAATAAGGGATGCCGCGCTGCCCCTTCTAATGAATGGACAGTGCGGCACCCCGGTGATTTGTGTTAGCCGATGGCGTACTAGAAGACCAACAGCAGCGTGAGAATGCCGACGATCATGCCGGGAGCCGTGCGCTTGACGATATCGAGCGGATTGGACTGGCAAAGACCCGCGATCACGATGACGCAACCGGCAATCGGGCTCATGGTGCGGCCGAGCGCGCCGGAGACATAGGCCAAGTTGCCCAAGTTAACAATGCTCATGCCGAAGCTTTCCGCATGAGGCGTTACGGCTTCGTTAAAGGCCATGGTTGCTGCGTCGCCGGAACCCACCAAAACAGCCATCAAGTACGGGCCGAGCACGCCGCCCCATTGGGCGTATTCGTTCGACTCTTTGAGCACTTCAATCAAAACGTCCACCAAGCCGGCCGCGCGAAGGCCCATGGCAAAAACGCTCGCCGAGACGATGATACTCACGACATCGGCAAAGCCCTTGCCGCAGCCTTGGAAGAACGTCGTCGTGGCTTTGGCCGGATTCGTGCGCGTGACGATGATGGCGTAGATCGCGCCGATCACCATGGCTTGTGCCACGCCCATTCTCAGAGCAGGAACGCACGTGTTGCCTAAAATCAGGAGCACGAGCGGCACCATCGGAGCAATCGCGTACAAAATATTGACGCGTTGAATGGTTTCGCCGAAATTGCCGTCGCCCACCATTTTGCCGTCGCCTTTGTGGTCACGGAAAACGAATTCGGTGATCGTGATCATCACGACGCTGATGCACCAAAGCACCATGTAGGTCGTCATATTTTGCAAAATGAATTCCATGCCCGAGATGCCCACGTAGGAGCCGACCATGTTTTGGTGCGGGGAGCCAGGGTTTAAGAACGAGCCGATGGTGCCGGCCAAAATGGCAGCGCCTGCACCGACGGGCTTGATGCCGGCGCGGATCATGATCGGAATGAGCGTGGCGCCCACGGCAGCCGA
>DVNT01000032.1 GCA_018714185.1 Candidatus Aphodousia gallistercoris
TTTCAGCATTAGATATACAACAGCTTGATTTTCAAAAAGGCGAGGGCCTCATGCCCGTTATTGTTCAAAATGCCGTCTCAGGGCGCGTTTTGATGTTGGGGTACATGAATCGCGAGGCACTCGAAAAGACGCTTCAGACCCAAAAAGTGACCTTCTGGTCGCGATCGAAAAAGCGCTTGTGGGTCAAGGGCGAAACCTCGGGGAACTTTTTGCATCTTGTGGATATCGCCACCGACTGCGATGCCGATACGCTTTTGGTTTTAGCGCACCCGGACGGGCCGACGTGCCATCTCGGGCGCGAAAGCTGCTTTGGCAGCATCGCCCACGAGCACGAATTCTTGTCCGAGCTTGAGCAGATTTTGGCTTCAAGAAAAAGTGCTTCGCCCGAGTCCTCCTATACGGCAAGCCTTTACGCCAAAGGCACCAAGCGCATTGCACAAAAGGTGGGCGAAGAGGCGGTGGAAACGGCGCTGGCGGCGACCGTGCACGACCGCAATGAAACGGTTGATGAAGCAAGTGACTTGCTTTATCACCTGCTTGTGCTCTTGCAGCAGGAAAAACTTTGCCTTAGCGATGTCGTCGGCAACTTGAAAAAGCGGCACGGCGACAAAAGCCTTTTGCATCCGGCGCATTGAAAAAGCGGGGCATTTTGCCCCGCGTTCCGGTTTACCGGCCTGCAGAAAAAGTCTCTGCAGGCTTTTGCTTATCGATTTTCGTAGTCGTCAATCGGGATATATTGCAAGGTTTGCGTATCGCGGAAAACCTTCGGCTCCGGCAGCTCCGGCATTTCCTTGGGCAGATGCGAGTCGGACTTGCCTAAAAGGGATTTGAGCTTGGCTTCGTCTAATTCGCCGCACCACTTGCCCACGACGATCGTGGCAATGCCGTTGCCGATGATGTTGGTGAGCGCACGCGCTTCCGACATAAAGCGGTCAATGCCGAGGATCAGCGCAAGGCCCGCTACCGGGACGTGACCCACAGCGGAAAGCGTCGCCGCCAAGACGATAAAGCCCGAGCCCGTGACGCCGGCCGCGCCCTTACTCGTTAAGAGCAACACTGCTAAAAGCGTGAGCTCTTGCATGAGCGTCATCTCCACATCGCAAGCCTGGGCAATAAAGACCGAGGCCATCGTGAGGTAAATGGCCGTGCCGTCAAGGTTAAACGAATAGCCCGTCGGAACAACCAACCCGACAACGGACTTGCTCACGCCCGCTTTTTCGAGTTTTTCCATGATGCGCGGCAGGGCAGACTCAGACGATGAGGTACCCAAGACGATAAGGAGCTCTTCTTTTAAGTAGCAGATGTACTTCCAGACCGAAAAGCCCGCATAGCGGCAAATGGAGCCCAAAATCACGAAGATGAAAATCAGGCAAGTGAGGTAGAAGGTGCCCATGAGTTCGGCCAAGGGCAAGAGCGAAGAAACGCCGTACTTGCCGATCGTAAAGGCCATGGCGCCGAACGCTCCGATGGGGGCAACGCGCATGATCATGTTCACGACCTGGAAAAGCACGTGCGAGCCCTTTTCAATGACATCGAAAATGAGCGTGCCGCGGCCGCCGAAGCGCTGCAAGGCAACGCCAAAGAGGATCGAGAAAAAGAGCACCTGCAGGATGTTGCCCGAGGCAAAGGCTCCCACAACGGTATCGGGGATGATGTGCAATAAAAATTGCGTGGTCGACTCGAGCTTTTCGCCGGTGGTGTAAATAGAGACCGAGCCCGCATCGAGCGTAGCCGGATCCACGTGCATGCCGCGTCCCGGCCCGAACGTGTTGACAAGCACCAAGCCGACAATCAAGGCCAAGGTGCTGACCACTTCAAAGTACAAGACGGCGAGGCCGCCCGTTTTGCCTACTTTTTTCATGTCTTTCATGCCGGCAATGCCTGTCACGACCGTGCAGAAAATAACCGGGGCAATGATCATTTTGATGAGTTTAATGAACCCGTCTCCGAGAGGCTTCATGCTGGCGCCGAGCTCCGGGAAGAAGTATCCCAATAAGACGCCGCAGATAATGGCGCAGATCACCTGGAAGTAGAGAACGGTATAAATCGGTTTTTTCATACGTGCTTCCTTTCTAATTATCAGGGTACCGAGCCGCTTTTGAGGGGAATCAGCCCGGACGGAAGTCGCGTTTTTGATAAACGCTTCCTAATTGTATGGGGAAAACCCGATATTGTGTTCGGGAAATTACTTAAGAAGCGGAAATTTTTTCTTCGCGCTCGACTAAAAGATTGGCGGCGGTCTTTTCCGTGAGCGTGGCAATGAGCGCGTCGATCGTATCGTCGGGCACGTCAAGCTCGAACGTAACGTCCATGCCGAAGTCTTTGGCCCGGATCATGGCACGAGCGTCTTCAAAAGCTCTTAGGGCGATATTGACGAAGCGGTGCTCAAGCGTAATGCGCACGATTTGGCTCGGGACTCTTTCGCGCAAGGGAAGCGATTCCAAGCCGAGCTTGACAAGCCCTTGGTAGGCTCGCACAAGGCCCCCTGTTCCAAGCAAAATGCCGCCGAAGTAGCGCGTGACGACTGCGGCGATTTCACCCACGCCGCAATGCAGCAAGACCGTGAGCATGGGGCGGCCGGCCGTGCCCTTGGGCTCGCCGTCATCGCTTGCGCCGACGTGGGCGGTGCTTCCCGGGCTGCCTGCAACGAAAGCCCAGCAGTTATGCGTGGCTTGGGCGTGCTCGGTGCGCACCTCTTCGATAAAGGCTTTGGCCTCTTCGGGGCTGGTGACGCGGGCAATGGTGACGATAAAGCGCGAACGGTGAATCGTCTCCTCGGCCCGATGAATTTGGCCGGGTGCCAAGTCAGGAACGTTGTAAACAGTGCTCATAAAAATCGGCGAGGAAATCGTTGCCTACAGGCGAGGATTGCTAACGCATAGATGATACAAAAACAGGCGGCTTTTGAGAAATTCCCAAAAGCCGCCTGCGGCTTAGTTTCTTAGATCAAGGAGAGATCCGATTACATCATCGGCATGCCGTCGGTGCCGCCCATGGCAGGCATCGGGGCCTTGGTGTCTTCAGGAATGTCGCCGATCATGCAGTCGGTGGTGAGGATCAAGCTCGCCACAGAGGCTGCGTTTTGCAAGGCCGTACGCGTGACCTTGGTCGGATCGAGCACGCCCATGGCAACCATGTCGCCGTATTCGCTCGTTTGGGCGTTAAAGCCGTAGTTGCCTTCGCCGTTGGAGACCGCGTTCACGACCACGCTCGGTTCGAGACCGGCGTTACCCACGATTTGGCGCATCGGCTCTTCCATGGCGCGCAACACAATCTTGATGCCGGCGGTTTGTTCTTCGTTGTCGCCCTTTAATTGAGCCACAGCCTTTTGAGCGCGAACGAGGGCAACGCCGCCTCCCGGAACCACGCCTTCTTCAACAGCCGCACGCGTAGCATGCAAAGCATCGTCAACGCGAGCCTTCTTTTCCTTCATTTCCACTTCCGTGGCAGCGCCCACCTTGATCAAAGCCACGCCGCCGGCCAACTTGGCCACGCGTTCTTGCAGCTTTTCACGGTCGTAGTCGCTCGTGACCGTTTCGATTTGCGTGCGGATGTTCTTCACACGGGCTTCGATAGCGGCCGGATCGCCGGCGCCGTTGATGATCGTGGTGTTTTCCTTGTTGACTTCAACGCGTTTGGCTTGGCCCAAGTTGTCGAGCGTCGTCTTATCGAGCGAGAGGCCGAGATCCTTGGTGATGACCGTGCCGCCCGTCAAGATGGCGATATCTTCCAACGTGGCCTTGCGACGATCGCCAAAGCCCGGGGCCTTGACGGCGCAAACCTTCAAAATGCCGCGCAAGCTGTTCACCACGAGCGTGGCGAGCGCTTCGCCTTCCAAGTCTTCGGCAATGATCAACAAGGGACGACCGGCCTTAGCCACTTGTTCGAGAATCGGCAACAAATCGCGGATGTTGCTGATCTTTTGGTCGTGCAACAAGATGAACGGGTTTTCGAGCACCGCCACTTGCTTGTCGGGATTGGTGATGAAGTACGGGGAGAGGTAGCCGCGGTCAAATTGCATACCTTCGACAACATCCAATTCGTTCTTCAAGGACTTGCCGTCTTCGACCGTGATGACGCCTTCCTTGCCGACCTTTTCCATGGCCTGAGCAATGATTTCACCGATTTCTTGGTCGCTGTTGGCGGAAATAGAACCGACTTGAGCGATTTCCTTGGTGGTGGTCACGGGCTTGCTGATCTTCTTTAATTCAGCGATGGCGCATTCGACAGCCTTGTCGATGCCGCGCTTTAAGTCCATCGGGTTCATGCCGGCAGCCACGAACTTCATGCCTTCAGCCACGATAGCTTGAGCTAAAACGGTAGCCGTGGTCGTACCGTCGCCGGCGTTGTCGTTGGTCTTGGAGGCCACTTCGCGAACCATCTGGGCTCCCATGTTTTCAAACTTGTCTTTCAATTCAATTTCGCGGGCAACCGTCACACCGTCCTTGGTGACCAAGGGGCTGCCGAACGTGCGGTCTAGCACCACGTTGCGGCCCTTCGGGCCCAAGGTGACCTTGACGGCGTTAGCCAAAATGTTGATGCCGCGGACCATGCGCACGCGGGCGTCATCACCGAAAAGCACTTGCTTAGCAGACATTGGTTATTACTCCAAATAGAAAAACTTCAAATCTTGATCATTAAGCGAGAACGCCCATGATGTCTTCTTCACGCATCACGAGGAATTCCTCGCCGTCAACCTTCACGGTTTGACCGGAATACTTGCCGAACAAAACGCGGTCGCCGACCTTCACATCCATCGGCACCAGCTTGCCGGAATCGTCACGGCGGCCGGGACCCACGGCCAACACTTCACCTTGGTCGGGCTTTTCACCGGCGTTATCGGGAATCACAATACCGGAAGCGGTCGTGCGTTCACTTTCTAAGCGCTTGACGATCACGCGGTCATGGAGCGGACGAATTTGCATTTGGAATTTCTCCTAATAAAAAAACTGCGAACCGTCGATGCTTTTGTTTCGGCGGCTCTCTATACCGGGGGATTTCGGGTACCATTGCGTGAGGGACACTACCTCATCGTTGCCCGATCCCTGCTAACAATGCCTATGTGGGGATCGATTATTTTTTTTCAAGGGGTCGAAACAAAAAACATGAAAAAAAAGTTCGGGCTCATTCTATTTTCTGCATTATCCCTTTGTTTTTTCGGGGAAAATATTTTTGCGCAAAATCTTCCGTCTTCGGTTCAGGCAGCGCTGCAGGGCCAGCAACTGAAAGCCTCGCAGCTGGCGGCGAGCCTTGTGCCCTTGGACGGCGGGTCGCTTTCGCTTGCCTGGCACAGCCGCGACAAAGTGCCGCCTGCTTCGACCGAGAAGGTGATCACGACGCTCGCAGCCCTTGAGCTTTTGGGGCCGCATTATCAGTGGACGACCGACTTTTCCTATACGGGCCGCCTCGAAGAGGGCGTCTTAAAGGGCACGCTTTATATTCGGGGCGGGGGCGATCCCCAGTACACCGTTGAAGACTTGTGGCGCGATTTGGGCTACCTTAAAAGCCGCGGCATCTATCGCATCGAAGGCGACATTGCGATTGACCGCAGCCTTTTTCATGTCACGCCCGATGAGGGAGCCTTTGACCGGCAGGCCGACCGCCCGTATAACAAAGAAGCCGATGCCGCGCTTTTAAACTACCAGACCGTTTCCTTGAAAATCGAGCCCGACGAGCAGCGCGGCTCGGCGCTTTTGACGGCAACGCCGGCATTGGCGGGATTGTCGTACCCGCGCGAGGTGAAGCTTTTGCGGGCTAAGGGGTGCTGGCAGTGGCGGCAAAAACTCGAGGCCGACCTTGAGGATCCGTGGACGCCCGCTTTTGACGGGGGATTTCCGCGCGAGTGCGAGTCTAAGACTTATTCTTACGTTATCCATGACCCCGTTGCCTATTGGCAGGCGGCATTGCAGCCGCTATTGGCCCAGTATGACATGATTTGGCAGGGACGCGTCATTGAGGGGACAGCGCCTGCCGAGGCCTTGCCTCTTTTGCGGTCCTATTCCGATGACTTGGCCGTTATCGTGCGGCTGACCAATAAGTTCAGCAACAATGTGTTTGCCCGGCATCTGCTCTTGACGGTGGGCTATGAAGCTTATGGCCGCAGTGAGCCTGCCCGCTACGAGATGGGGCGCGAGGCGCTCGGACGGTGGCTTGCCGATTCGGTCGGCATCAGGCCCGGGGAAATTTACGTTGAAAACGGCTCGGGGCTTTCGAGAAAGAGCTTTGTGACGCCCCAGGCGATGACCCGGCTCATTGCGTACGGCTGGCGCAGCCCGAGAATGCCCGACTGGATTACTTCTTTTCCGATTAGCGGCATGGATGGGACCATGATGAAGCGGCCCGTGGCGACGGGCTCGGCCTATTTAAAGACCGGGCTGCTGTCGCAAGTAAAGGCCGTTGCAGGAATTATTCAGGCACAAAGCGGGCACCGCTATGCGCTTTTTGCGTCGGTGCATGGTGCCAAGGCAACGTACTCGGATGAGCCGCTGGATCGCTTGATTGAGTGGGTTTATCGCAACGGCTAGAGACGAGAACGCGCGGTACGGTCAGGCACCCTTCGGGCATGAGTATCGTGCTCGGATGAGCGCCCGCCAGGCGGTGGGCGAGCTCAAGCGCCCGATTGGCATCGGGGGTGGCTGCCTCAAAGTGCATCATCCGTGCCATGGCCGGATCCAAGTCGGTGACGAGGATAAAGCGGGCTTTGCTCAAAGGGCGCGTGATGGCAAAGGCCTTATTGGCACCGATTTGGAAATTGTTTTCCAGTTCCGAGCGGATCGCTTCGCGGGTTTTTAATCGGGCAAAGGTCTCTTCGAGCTTGGCCGAGCCCGAGCCTTCCGAGCATTGGGCAAACAATAAGACGACGCCTGCCTCGCGGACGGCGCACATGGCGTTATCCATCGTCTTTTGCATTTGGTAGACATTGATGTCCTTGGGGTAGCCCCCGCAAGAGGCAATGACGAGATCGGCTTCTTTGTCAATCGTGCTGCCGTAAACCTCATCGACAAATTCGCAGGCCTTGCGGTGCGCAAGATCGAAGTCCCCGGCAAACATCTTGAGGAATCGGTGCTTGGCATCCAAAATCGCATTAAACAGAAAGAGTGACCGGCCGCGGGCAAATAGCCGCACGCCTTCCATCTGATCTTCGTAGCAGGGGTTGCCGTCCAAAACGCCGAGCGTGGCAGCGCTCTCGAGCATGTGGCTGTGGTTAAGCCGAATGGTTTCAAGCGCGGCGCATCCTGGCAAAATGGCCTTGCGTCCTCCGCCGTAGCCCGAAAAGTAGTGGTGCACGATGGTGCCGGTGAGAATGACGTGATCGACGTTGCAAAGCTCTTTGTGAATCCACACGGGGGTGCCGCGGGAAGTCTCGCCGAAGTACTCGAAGTCTTCGCTTTGCGTGGCAATGCTATTGAACATTTTGAGCCGACCGGCGACCTCTTCGCCGACCTCTCTTGCCATCTCTTCGCGGCTCATCGGACGGTGGCTGCCCAACGCGAAGACAATTTTCATGTTTTCATCGGGCACGCCCCAGCGGTTCATAGCGCTAACTAACACCGGCATGAAGTCAAAGCTATTGGCAACGCGCGTGGAATCATTGCAGATAAAGGCCACGGTATCGCCCGGGCGGATGAGCCGGCTCAAGGGTTCGGTGCCGATGGGCGAGTTGACGGCCTCGAGGATGGCCGCCGGCACGTCGGCAACCGGTTCAAACGATCGGGTCCGGATTTCCTTGACGATATCATCGCTTTCGAGCATCAGACTCTTGGTTGAGCGCCCGTAGGCAAATTTATATTGTTGAAGGGACATGTCGGCTTCCTATTTTTGGGTGGCTTTGTTTAGCGACCAAGCCGTTTCATAGTCGGCGCTATGCGGCAGGCAGCGAAGGCCTTGCTGTTTTAAGGTTTCGAACGCACTCGGATGCACGTAGGCTAGCGCGGGCTCTTTCGAGCAGACCCGGCCGTTAACAAGCACGGGCTTGCCAAGCACGAAGGTGCTCACGGCTTGCTGCTTATCCAAGTCGTAGATCGTGATATCGGCATCGGCGCCAACGCTCAGATGCCCCTTATTTTTGAGGTTGAGCATTGTGGCCGGATTCAGGGCGCTCTTTTCAGCAAATTCGCTCAAGGACAGGCCGCCGAGCTTGACGACGCTTAATCCCAACTCAAGGATGACGTTGCGCGGGATTGAGCCGCCGTCGGTGGCAATGGCGTTTACGAGAAAGCGCCCGTTGGCACGGCGCGCTTGCACCAGCCAGCCGCGCGGCAAGAAAGGATTCACGCGGTCAAAGGTGGCGCTTACCTCGCCGTGCATTTCGCGAAAGAGTGCAAGGCCTTCGGTTGCCGAGGCCAGTTTCGACAGCCCGTCTTCTTCCTTGATGACGCCGAGCACGCCCGAAGCAATGGCCTTTTCAATGCCGTCGACGCTTTCGGCAAAGCCGAAACGCTTCAGGCAGCTGCGCGTGACGCCCGAGCGCGGCACGCCCTGTTCGTCGTAGATGAGCTGGCAGCCGTTGCGAGGCGAGAGATAGCTCTCCGAGATGATGTTCGGGTTGGTTTCGAGCAGTTCGATCGCCTCTCGAGTTTCCTCTTCGACCGGGTTGATGTAGCCTCGGCAGTAGGCGTTGATGTGCGCCAGATGCAAAAAGTGCCCTTCGGCGAGTTCCACGGCTTGCTTCATGCCTAAGATGTTGGAGCCGTTTTCGGTGGTGCCGGCGTGCCAAGCCACATAGGTTTGGCGGCTGTTGCAAATCTCGATGACGTTGCGGCTAGCCTCAGGCGTGAGCGGGAAGTGCCCGCCCAGGATTTTGACGCCGAAGGCGCCTTCGGCCAGTACGCGGGTAACGGCGTGCTCGACGGCGTCGCGCCCGGGGTTGTTCGAGTCGATGTTTTTGCCCGGAAGCAGCGCTTGCAGTACGGCAAAATTTAATCCGCATCCGTGTTCTTTGGCTACCCTAAAGACAAAGTCCGTATCGCCACTCATGTCCAGGCAGGTTGTGACGCCGGCCAAAGCGGCCATCTTGAAGCCGAACGTATTAATGCCTAAATGCAAGTGGGTGTCGATAATGCCGGGCTGCAAAATCTTGCCCGGCAGATGCAGCACTTCCCGTGCGTTACCCGGGGGCAAATCTTTTCCGACGCAGGCAATCTTGTCGCCTTCGATCGCAACATCCATCTCTTCGTTGATGTGATTTTTCGGGTCGACGACTCGACAGTCTTTAATGAGGTAATCCCACATAACGGCCTCCAATGGTTTGTAGACCGTTTTATTATTGAGTGAAATAGAATTTGTTATAAAGGAAAATAAAACAATAATTAATTGTCATAAAATCAAATTAACAGCCGGAAGTTCGCAAAATTTTCGTAAATTGAGCGGTTTGGAGAGATAATCCGGTGTATCTAATTTGCAATTTTGCAAAATATTAGGGAAAACACTGAGGCATTATGAATCGAGTGATGGATTTGGAGGTTTGGCGGCTTTTCGTCGAGAGCGTCCGCTCGGGCAGCGTCTATAGCGCTTGCGAAAAGCTGGACTTGGAGCCTAGTACGGCCAGCCGTGCGATCAAAGCGCTTGAGCGCGACATGGGAATGACGCTTTTTCAGCGCAGTACCCGTCCGGTTACGCTCACGCCGATGGGCACGGTGGCTTACGAGGAGGCCGTTAAGCTTTTGCAGCAGCACACGCGCATGATGGCGAGGCTTCGCAACGATCTGGACGACATGAGCGGGATGATTCGCGTGGCCACTTACGCCGGGATCGGGGCGTTGGAAGTCACCCCGCTTCTGGTGAAGTTTCAGCAAACCTATCCGGATATTGAATTCGATTTGGTGGAATTAACGCAGCCGGCGCCTCAGGGTTTCATCGATTCCGACGGCAAGGGCGTGGATGTCATTGTCGGTTACGGCCATGGCGATATCGCCGGCATTCGCTCCTGGTACCTTGGAGAAATGCCTTTTATTTGCTGCGCCTCGCCGCAATACCTTCGACGGCACGGCCGGCCGGTCAGTCCCGACGATAGCGTCAATCATATCGGGCTGACCTATGTTTCGGCTTTCCGTAAGCCGATAGCCGCTTTAGTTCGCGACGGTCACAGTTTGCCTTTGAAGTGGCGAAAGACGATCACCTTTCACTCGGTCTTGTCGCTAAAGAATGCGCTCGTGTTGGGAGCCGGCATTTGTACGGATTTGTCGCTGTACCACAATTTGGCTGAACTCAAAGACGGTACGCTGGAACCCGTGATGGATCATTGGTCGGCGCCGACCAAGTCTTGCTTTGTCATGGTGCAGGAAGACTCGCTTCGGTGCCGCAAGGTGGCGGTCTTTGCCGAGTGGCTTGCGCAAAAAGAAAAAGAGATGATGGACAACATGCGCCGGGCCTGTTCGGCGTGGCTTTAGGAGCGGCTATGCGCATTCTTGTGGCCATGGATTCATTTAAGGGATCGTTAACTGCCGCCGAGGCGTGCCGGGCGGTTGCCGCGGGCATTGTCCGTGCAAGGCCTGAAGTGGAGGTGGCGCAGCTGCCGATTTCCGACGGCGGGGACGGGCTTTTGATGGCGCTTTCCGGGGCGCTGTCTGAGCGCGGCTATGAAAAACACCGGGTGAGCGTGCAGGGGCCTTTGGGCGAGCCCGCACAGGCTGAACTCTGGATTGACGGCAAAACCTGCATTATGGAAATGGCCCAGGCGTGCGGTTTGACGCTTGTTGCCCGGGAAAAGCGAAGCGCATCGCGTACGACAAGCTTCGGCTTGGGGCAGGCGATGGGTTTTGCCCTGCAGCAGGGCTGCACCGAGCTTTTTGTGGGCTTGGGCGGCAGCGCCACCAATGACTTGGGGCTCGGGGCCATGCAGGCCTTGGGCTGCCGCTTTCAAAAGCAGGGCCGGGCGCTTGAGTTCCCGGTTACCGGCGCCGATTTGGCTGAACTAACGGCGCTCAATGATGACGTTTTGCGTGAAAGGCTTCGCGGCGTGCAGGTTACCGCCATTGCCGACGTGACCAATCCGCTGCTGGGCGAAAGGGGCGCCACGCGGGTTTTCGGTCCCCAAAAAGGCGGTAGTTTCGATGAGCTCTCCGTCCTTGAAGAAGGCATGCAGCGGGCTGCCCGCCTTCTGGCTTCGCATTTCGGCTTTGATGTGAGTAAAAGAGTCGGCGCAGGGGCCGCCGGCGGCATGGGCGCTGCCTTGATGTGGTTTACACGCGCGAGGATGCAAAACGGTGCGCAGACCGTCTTGGATTTACTTGACTTTGACCGGCACTTGGCCGCAAGCCGCTTTCTGATCACGGGCGAGGGCTGTTTTGACAGCCAAAGCCAATCGGGCAAGGCACCGTGGACGGCAATCGGCCGTGCTCTTGAGCAAAAAGTGCCCGTTGCCCTTTTCTGCGGCGCGTTGCGCTTATCCGAAAAATCGTTGCAGCAAGCCGGTATCGGCCAAGCTTACGACATTTTGAGCAAGGCTTGCAATGAAGAGGAGGCGATGCAAAAGGCGGCCTCCTACCTCGAGCAATTGGCTTTCCGCTGGGCCGTGCAGGCGATCAAATAAAGGCTTTCCACCAAGCCGATGTGGGCGCCGGATGCTCAAGCATGAGCGCCTCGCCGATTTTAGGCGTCAAAAGCTTTTGACCGTTCCAAGGCGCTTGGGAAAGCTGCTCAAACGGCTCGTACCATGGGTGCGGGGCAAGCGAAAACCGTCCGACATGCGCGGCGATCACGTAGCGGGCCCCCAGATCTTGTGCGGCCTTGAAGGCTTCCTGGGGCGGCATGTGAATGTAAGCCCAGCTCGGATTGTATTGGCCGCTGTCGATTAAGGCGAGGTCGATGCGGCCGTAGCGGTGGCTAAGCTCTTTAAAGTGCGGCCCGTAGCCCGAGTCGCCGCTATAGAAGACTTTGCGGCGCCCGGTTTCAATGAGCCACCCGCACCAAAAGCTTTTGTTTTGTTCAAAGGAGCGTCCGGAATAGTGCCGCGCTTCGGTCGCGGTGATCCGAAGACCGGGAGCCACCGTCCGATGTTCCTCCCAGTCCAAACTCATGATCGCCTCCCGGGCAACGCCCCAGCGCAGCAAATGCGCTTCCACGCCGAGGGGCACCAGGAAAAGCTTTGTTTTTTCTTTCAGAGCCGATAGGCTCGGGTAGTCCAAGTGGTCCCAGTGGTCGTGCGAAATCAATACGCAGTCGATGTCGGGGAGGTCGCTCACCTGATAAAGCGAGGTGCCTTCAAAAGCACGGTTGGCAAAGCTCACGGGCGAGGCGTAGTCGCTAAAGACCGGATCAATCAGAAGGCGCCGGCCTTGGAGATTAAGCAGAAAAGACGAGTGCCCGAACCAGACAATCCAGTCTTTGTCGCGCGGCAGTGTGCGAAGGTTTTCTTTCACGCCGCGAAGCGGTCGGCGCGGCTTCGGGTCAATCGAGTCACGAAAGAAAAATCGCACCCAGGCCTCAAGGCTTGAAGAGCCGTCAGTTAACACCGGCGTCGGCAAGCGATTGTGAAAGAGCCCGTCGCGAAAGTGCGGCGATTTTATCCATTGAGCCTCATCGGGCAAGGCTCCGAATCGCGCTGAGTGCAAAAAACGCTCGGCGGCGATGCCGGCTCCGGCCGCAAAGGCCGCCGCCATGGCGGCTGAAAGAATAGTTCGACGTTTCATGTTGATATTGTCCGAAAAAAGGCTGCTCGATTCCTCGCCAAAAATGCCGTTTTGTTGTTTGAAACTCTCCTTGCGGGCCTCGATAGCGGTAGGCTTTTTTGACTAGAGTGTCGATAACTTGTTGACTGCCAAAGGCAAAATCCGTCTTATAATCAATGCTCTTTCTGCGACCGAGTCGCATCCTCCTATGTACCTTGAGGCATTTCGGGTTAAGCGCTGCGGCCGGTTCGATCTTTTGAAGTAAGTGGACGAAATGGATAAGGCAAAGGGCTTTAATTTATTTTTGCGGGTCATTCTTCTTTTTATCGGAACCTTTATTGCGACCATCGGCATTGCCTTGGTGACGCTTTCGGATTTGGGAACGACCCCCATCAGCACGGTGCCTTATGTTTTTTCTGTCATCACAGGCTACAGTTTCGGCCAGGCGACCTTTGCCGTCAATATCTTCTTTGTTTTGGGGCAAATTCTGCTCTTGAGGAAAAAATTCCCGATTTGGAACCTTTTGCAAATCCCGTTGGTGGGTATTTTCAGTTACTTCATTGATATTTCTATGGGGCTTTTTTCCTGGCTTGATCCCCAAATTTACTGGGAAAGGCTTTTCATTAGCGTGGCAGGCAACGCGGTCTTGGCCGCGGGCGTTTTAATGCAGGTTCGTTCCAAAACGATGGTGCAGCCCGGCGAAGGCATTGTCTTGGCCATTGCCGTGACTTTCCGGCGCAAATTCAGCACCATGAAAATCGGCAACGATGTGTCCCTCGTAATTATCGCTATCGGGATCAGCTTGATTGTGCTGGGCCACACGGTGGGCGTTCGCGAAGGCACCCTGATTTCAGCGGTTGCCGTCGGCCTTTTTATTAAGCTCTACGAATGGATCCTGGCGCGCCTGTCACATGCCCCTCACGTCGAAAATAAAGAACCTAATACGCTATTTGAAAAGGACCGCCAGGAAAAGTCCTAAGGGTTGCAAGATTGTTTTTTGAAACGACAATTTGTTGAAAATTAAATTCAACAAAATTCAACAAAATTTTTATCGGGATCAACCGGTTTTTTATAAATGTTTAAAAAGTTTGCGCTATCTCAAACTTTGTTTTAGTCGACAAAAGAATATAAGGTTTTTTCACTAAATAATTCTCTAATTTATTGATTAATAATAAAAAATAAATCGCCCTTTTGTTGATCCCTCATGGCGGATAATTTTGTTTTAAAGGAAAGTAGGGGTAATCCCTTTTTCAACGGGTTGGCTGCATCCATAGTCTCATCAAGCACAGTTCGTTATTAAATTTCATGAAAAACAATGAGTTAAGGCATCTTTTTATCCGATGAAGCGTCGGTTGCTGCCAATGGTCGACATTTCTTCTGTTTTTTTCGACTTTTCAGGGCGTGTTTGTACCGAACTTCAGACTTGAGGCTTTTAACGGTATCGATAGACTGTCAGCGATTATCAACGGGCGTTGAGAAACAGCGCCGCCTCTTAAAAACGGAGCAACGAGCGGTTGCTTGGTTTTATTTGGAGCCTTCGATATATGAAAAAAGTTCTGATTAGTGCCTTACTTGGATTGACCTTTGCCTGCACGAGCCAAGCCGGGACGCTGCACGTCGGTACCGAAGCCACGTTTGCCCCGTTTGAATTCATGGATGAGCAAACCAAAGAGCTTACCGGCTTTGACATGGAATTGATCGCGGCGGTCGCTAAGGCCATGGGCGATGACGTGAAAGTGCAAAACATGGGTTTTGACGGGCTGATTCCGTCTTTGCAGACTGGCGTGATTGACGTGACGGCAGCGGCCATGACCATTACCCCGGAACGCGTCAAGCGCATCGACTTTACCGAACCCTACTATCAGTCGGGCTTGGTGATTTTGGTGAAGAAGACGGACTTGGATAAGGTCAAGGATCTCGATAGCTTGCAAGGCAAGAGGATTTGCGCGCAAATCGGCACAACGGGTGCCATGATGGCCAAGCACGTCAAGGATGCCAAGGTAACGGAATTCAATAGCATCACCGAAGCCTTTATGGAGCTCAAGCAAGACGGCTGCACGGCCGTAATCAACGACAAGCCCGTTGTGGACTACTACCTCGTGCGTCGCGCCGATGACACGGTAACGACGCTGCCGCAAGTCTTTGATGCCGAGTACTATGGGTTCGGCGTGAAAAAGGGCAACAAGGCCATGGTTGAAAAGCTCAACGCCGGCCTCAAGAAAGTCCGTGAAAGCGGTGAATACGATCGCATCTATCAAAAGTGGTTCGGTGCCAATAAATAAGAAGAAGTGAGGCTATAGCAACGTTATGTACGATGTTCAACTGATTATCGATTCCTTGCCCTTGCTGCTGCAGGGGGCCGTGGTTACCGTGGAGATCACGGCAATCAGTGTGGGCTTGGGTTTGCTCTTCGGGCTTTTTATCGGCATTGCCCAGATTTCCCGCTATGCGGTCTTTCGCATTCCCGCTAAGGTTTATGTGGACTTTTTGCGCGGCACTCCGCTCTTGGTGCAGATCTTTATGATCTACTTTGCGTTGCCGATGCTGATCGGTACCCGCATTGACCCGTTTATTGCCGCCGTGGTCGCTTGCAGCGTCAACAGTAGCGCCTACATTGCCGAAATTTTCCGCGCGGGCATTCAATCCATCGATAAAGGCCAGATGGAAGCCGGCCGCTCGCTCGGCTTGAA
>DVNT01000033.1 GCA_018714185.1 Candidatus Aphodousia gallistercoris
AAAACATTCATATACGTAATATAGTGAGCTTTACCATGGCCAAAGTCATTTTTATTTTTTCCAGACAATCCAGTATAAGTACGTCCCATGTCGCCTAACTTACGCTGTTCCCAAGGGTCAGTAAATCCAGGAAAACGCAACTCAGGGACAAGAGCTCCCTCTTTCGGAAACATTTTTTGAAGAAGAGATTTTTTAAGTCTTTTTAGTTCTTCAGACTCACGCTGATGAAGAGTGATGAAGCGATTTAATGATGAAAAGATGTCGGCAATTTTTTCTTGTTCCTTTAAATTTTTAGGTAGAAGAAGACTCACTTCTGCTAACGATTTTTGACTTATTCCTTTTGCAGTTCCTCCGCTACTCAATGATTCTAATTTAGAAAAAACAGAGTAACTCTTAAGGCTTATTGCGAGAAAACTATCTAAGATGATATTCTTTTGGGTGGCGAATGCTATCGTTCTTTGACTAAGAATATATCCTTTGTTATCAGGGACTTGAGCGACATTTCCCATGGGCGCTTCCGTGGTAAAAAGGACTTGCCCTTGTTTTAACTCAGCATCCCCCATCCATTTGTCGTAAAGTTCCTGATTAGCATAATGAGCTTCTACACTAGTATCTATAAATCCATCTTTAACATTTAATGCTGAAAGAGCCAAATAGCCTGTTGGGGCCCAATCCAAACCTAATTTTTTAGGTGTACGACCACGATAATCGATTACGCGTTCCACGCAATCTAAAAGCCTACGCTGTTCCCAAGGGGCAGTAAATCCAGGAAAGCGTAAGCGAGGGCAATTGAGATTTTTATCTTCTTTCTTAGTCATATTGTGCCTCTCAATCTCAAAGCCTCATCGAGAGCCCAAGTTCTTTCAACGAATGATTAATTTCATTAGTAAGTTGTTCACGCTCTTTGTTGATACTTTGGAGTTCAGCGAACACTTCGTTCAAATTTATTTCTTCTTCGGGTTCACGCGAGTCGACATATCTAGGAATGTTCAAATTGAAATCGTTTTCTTCGATTTCTTTAAAAGTCGCTAAATGTGAAAATTTATCTATATCTTTTCTGTGTCTGTATGCCTCGAATATCTTTGCAAGATGTTCGTCATCAAGATAATTTCTTGCTCGATCTTTTCGGAACTCTTTAGATGCGTCAATAAAAAGAACGGAGCGATTAATATTGTTCTTTTTAAGGACAACAACACATGTCGGAATAGAGGTTGAAAAGAAAATATTGGCAGGTAAACCTATAACAGCATAAATATATCCGTTTCTTAGTAAGTGTTCCCGAATTGTTTTTTCCGAGCTTCCTCTAAAAAGAACTCCATGAGGTAAAACGATGCCCATGGTTCCGGAATCCTTTAAGTGATATAACCCATGCAGTAAGAAGGCTAAATCAGCTTTACTAGAAGGCGGTAATTTCTGGTATGGCTGAAAACGCGGATCCGTCAACAAGCTCTCCCGGGCGTCGTATTTTTGGGAGTACGGGGGATTCATTACAACCGCGTCAAAGTTGGTTGGTTCGTCTACGGGCCAGTCAGCGTCTAACGTATCTCCATTGCGAAGGTGTTGAAAACCTGCGGGTACCCTATGAAGCATCATATTCATACGAGCTAAGTTGTATGTTTGGTTTTTTATTTCTTGCCCATAAAAATGAATGCGGTTACTGGCTTTGATTGTGTCTGTATCTTTAATAAAGTTTTTAATCTGTAGCAACAGAGACCCCGAACCCATGGCCGGATCGTAAGCGGTGAAACCAACCTTGTGTTCAGCTCCACAAGTCACAATTTGGGCAATTAATTTAGAAACTGCTTGGGGTGTATAAAACTCGCCAGCCTTTTTGCCTGATTCTGAAGCAAATTGAGAAATTAGATATTCATAAGCGTCACCTAAAGCATCTTTTGGATACTTTGTAAAGTCAATATCTGCCATCGCAACGATAACTGAAGATAACATTTCATTGCGCTTTGCGGCTGTCTTGCCCAGGTCCTTAGAATCAATATCGAAATCATCAAATAAACCTTCGTAAGCGTGACCTTGTGCCTGCTCAACATCCCGAAATGCTTGGCGCAAATCGGACAACATGAATGTCCTTGCATTAATTTGCTGATAAAAACTTGTGAAGGTATTTTTAGGTTCAATAACGCAACCAAACTCAGCTTGAATCTCATCTTTTAGATCATTCCAATCAGAGGAGTTTTTGGCGTTTTGATAAACCTCCTGTGCTTCAAAAAGATCCTTGGGTTTCCTATTTTCGAGGAGGTTAACAACTTCGTAAAGAATTCGATCGGAAAGACTTTTATAGAACACTAGTCCAAGAAGGTAATCCTTATAAACATCTGCCGACATGGTTTTGCGAAGTTCATCAGCAGCCGCCCACAAACGGACATTAAGATCATTTTGATTAACGATAGACATAATTACCTTAGATTTCATTGGATATTAAAACATTGTCTCCCCTCGCATGTCGTATCATCAAAACTTATTTAAAATTCATCCGGAAACGACATCAAAAATTCATCACGAGGTTGACACAAATTATAGTGTGCATCTACTGTTGCTTATTTGATTCTCATCTTCTCTCACGATACCGTTTATCTTTCTAAAACACATCCGCCCATAGCTCTAAAAGCTCTTCGAAAAGGTTCTTCATTCTAAACAACTTATTTCTACACCCCTTATTTCCAGCGCTTGGAAGTACATGAATGTTGAACTATGCAAATACTCAAAATGTCCAAGAGTTCGCATTAGGGCTAAGGATTCAAAGCAAAAAAGCCTGGACCTCCCCGTGAATCTGTTAATTTCATCGTGCCATTACAGTACTTAAACAAGAACATCTAACAAAATTCGTGTTTTTTCAATGACGTACTTTCACTCACTGAAGCGCCCTTTGCAAAATTGCCGCCGAGTCCTCATGGATCACGATTTTGAGGTTCATGCTGGCTCGGCTCATGCCCAAATACAAAAGCGATTTCTCTGCTTCTCCCAGAGACTCAAACTGCACCTCGGACAAAATGACGCAGGGCGCCTGCATTCCCTTAAAACGCCGGATCGTATCTAAAAAGAGACTTCCTTGCGTCCATACTCTTTCGCCTTTTTGATAAGTATCGGTCGGCATTTTCAAACGATAACTGGATGTTCCCAAAGAAGGAGAAAGCCTCAAGGCAGATCGCCCCAAGCTCTTAAAAGACAATATGGCAATTTGGTCGTCGGCAAAACCTTCACTGCGAGCCATATCAACCGCCTTTCTTGTGGCTTTTAGTAGCGAGCCTTCCGAACGGTATTCCAGAAAATCAGGAATGCTGCCCGGATACGGACTTGTGGAAATCACGGGCTCCCGAGTAAGCCGCAGCGCGTTAATCACCTCCGCAACATTGCCCGGAATTCGGGCGGATTCATTGGATGCAACCTGCACGGATTCGGCAAATTCAAGGCCTTTCCCGTAAAGGTTGGGATCTGAAAGAACGTAGAGAACCCCTTCGGCCGATAAAGCGCAACCCAAGGCTTGGACATACTCGGGTTTAAATTCCTGGGCATCATCCAAAATAATGCAATCAATCGCATAATGGCCTTCGGTTAATTTTTGAGCAAACGCTTCTGACACACGCTCAAAATAATCGCCATTAGGTCCCCCTTCGATTTCAGAAGGATCCGTCGCTCGCGTTTCTTCAATAGCCAGTTCGTACCAAGTTCCGATAAAACGGACTTTTTGGTTAATGGGCAACTTTCTTAAGCGGTGCACAACCAAGGAGGTGGAGTTGATATACCAAGCCGACTTATTTTGCCGAGCAGCCTTTTGCAGTAAAGATAGAGCAAGCTGCGTCTTTCCGGCTCCGGCCGGCGCCTGCACTTCAATCACGGGTAATGGTGAGGAAATTCTCGGCACCCAAGTGGCTAGCCCGGCTGAGAGCTCGCGGCAGCGTACGTCTAACGTGTCCGACAAGGAACTGATACTTTGCCGAACCACAAAGGCGCTGTCTAAAAAAGCAAGGAGATTTTGGCGATCGACCGTTGTTTCATCGATAGCCGCTTCCCGATCGCTATCGATAATCCGCTCACAAAGCTGATCAAAATCCGTGGCATCAATAATTTTGTCCCGCTCTACCCCAACACTCGTCCCTTCAAAAGTACCCGTCGGCAACACAAGAAAAGAGACGACTCGGCATCGACCGGCGAGTTCCTGCAGTCGATTGCGAAGAATGGCTTTTTGGCGGACGAGCTGGGCGGCAATGTCTTTGGCTTGCCCTTGGTATCTTCTCAGCACACTACCTTGCTCATCAGCAGAGAGGTCGCCCGCTTTGACTTCAAGGAGCACAACAACCGCTTTGGGCGTGACAACAAGAATGTCTAATTCAGAATCCCCGCCATGAGCCGAGATCGTAACATTGCGCAGGACCTCGAAGCCGGACGGTAACTCCTTTAACTTTTCGTAGACTTTTTGCTCGGTCAGATCGCCGATAGAAAACAGCGCTGAAGCAGACATCCTTCGCCTCAAATAACCTTAATGTTATTAAGTCTACCGCCGGGCCTGGTTATCTACAACCGAACACAAAAATCATCCGGACGGTCAATTCCCTCGCCGAATAAAACCTGCTATCTTTGGGACAAAATTTCTCTTTGAGGATGACCATGACCGACTCTGCTATTTCCGTCACCGCCTTAAAGCGCCGCATTGATTGCGCCTTGGGTCGCACCCCATGCGAGCTTTGTTTACACAACGCCCGCTGGGTGGATGTTTTCAACGGCAAAATCATCGAAAAAGCCGATATCTTCATCGATGCCGGGAAGATTGTGGATGCGGGCAGACATTGCAAAGCCCGCGCACTGGAAACTATTGACGTCGAGGGCAGCCTGGTTGCCCCGGGGCTGATTGACGCGCATGTTCATATTGAGTCGTCCATGTTAAGTCCCGTGCAGTTTGCACGGTTGGTAGCCCCCTACGGTACCACCACGATCATCACGGATCCTCACGAAATTGCAAACGTCTTAGGCATTAGCGGCATTCGCTACATGATGCGCGAAGCCAAGCGCTCGGAAATCACCATCCGCTTCATGCTGCCAAGCTGCGTTCCTTCAACGCCCTATGAAACATCAGGTGCCACTCTAAAAGCGCAAGATCTCGTCGATTTAATGCACGAACCTGAAGTTTTGGGGCTGGCAGAACTCATGAATGTGCCGGGGCTTTTAGCAAAAGACGAGGATCTGTTAGAAAAAGTCGCCTTGACGCTTAATGCCGGAAAGCTCATTGACGGACACAGTCCGCTTACAACCGGTGCCGAGCTTTCTGCTTATGCGGCTTGCGGCGTCACCAGCGACCACGAAGCAAGCACCTTTAAGGAAACGGAAGATCGATTGGCTCGCGGCATGAAAATGTTCATGCGTGAGGGATCGGCCGCCCAAAATGTCGATGCCTTAAGCCAAACGGTCACACCGCTTAACAGTCGCTTTTTCTCGCTTTGTACGGATGATGCCTCCCCGGATGACGTCTTTGCCAACGGGCACGTCAACTATGTGCTCAAGCGCGCCGTCTCGCGCGGCATTGATCCCATTGAAGCGCTCAGGATGGCTACTATCAACACGGCACTTCACTTCGGCCTCAAATCGAAGGGCGCCGTCGCTCCCGGGTACGACGCCGATCTGGTCATCTTTGAAGATTTGGAACACTTCAAAGTCAAAGAAGTCTGGATCGCCGGTCGGCGCGTGGCGCAAAACCAAAGGATGCTCACCCCGGAACCGGTAACGGTGGCAGACGAGACCGTCAAAGGCTGCGTCAAAATCAAACCCCTATCCCTTGAAAGCTTCAAACTGACGAGCCGCTCCGGCAAAGCGCGCGTCATCGGGCTGCATGCCGGCGACCTCATCAATGATCACCTGTTGCTTGAGGTAAATACCCGCCCGGACGGTTCGATTGACTGCGACATCAATCCGGGACTTTTAAAGTTAGCCGTCATTGAACGCCACCATGCCACCGGCCGCATGGGGCTCGCGCTCCTCAAAGGCTTTGTTGCGGAAGGCAAAGAGCTTAACGGCGCCATCGCAAGCACCATCGCGCATGACTCACATAACATCGTAATCGTAGGCGACAATGATGAAGATATGCTCGCCGCTGCTCAGGCCATCGAAGCCATGCAAGGAGGCTTGGTTTTGATTCGAAGCGGGAAAGTGTTTCAGTCATTACCACTGGAAATCGCTGGCCTCATGACAGACCGTCCGGCCCAAGAGACAGCCGGAAAAAAGCGGGCTCTCATCGAAGCAGCGCATCGTGATTTCCATATCCCCGAGGGAATTCACCCCATCATGACACTCGGGTTCCTGCCCCTGGCCGTTATTCCCCACTTGCGTCTTACCGACCTCGGTCTTTTTGACGTGGACCGCTTCTGCCATGTCAACATCGATCCTGAGTAATAGCCATTCCCTCACCTTGCCTCTTCTTGTCCAAACAGGAAGAGGCTAAGGCTCGGCCAACCTCAAAATCTCCCACTTTAAGCATCATGTTCTGATGCATCAAGCGCTATCCTTTTCTTAACAAAACAAAGAGTTAAGAAACTCATCGAGGGACAATCATGATGAACTTCATCGTTTTGGATACGGGCAACTACAAAGCCGGTATTTTTGAGGAACGGGAATTTATCGAGACATTCGATGCGGATCCGATGGATCCGGAAGACTACGATTGCCGGGCGGATCGAATCACCGACTTGGTGCAATCCAACGGATACGACATCGCCTGGTGCCATCAGGATGCCGTGGACATGGTCATTGACGAAATCCAGATTTTGTCGGTGGAAGAAGGCGGCGACGATGAGACGCTCGTTGGTCTGGCCAAGATGCTCATAACCATCGGAGAAAGCTCTTGGTGGGACCACCTAATTGATTTAAATACGCCCGGGGAGGATCCGGAATATGACTTTGACTTGTAAGGAAACCGAGAACAAAAACTCCCGCCGGGAAAACGAACCGAAAATGCCGAAAAAATCGGTACCGATCAGCCGGGAAGAAGTCGCCGCCTTAGACGCAGAAATCGTTCAAGTATTTGCGGAGCTTGACAAAATCAACAGGGAGCTTTTTGACAAGTGAAATACCTACAACCTTGGGAAATCGTGTACCTGCATCATCGCATTCTGAAGCACTACGGAGGACTACTTGTTCCGCTCTCACCGGGGATGCAACTTTTTGTGGAAGGACTTTGCGCTAATATTTTGCAAATTTGCCAATACGAGCGTGTGGAATCCGTTTACGAACTCGCGGCCATCTATTGGAAAAGTCTCGCCTGCGGACACATTTTTTCCGACGGCAATAAAAGAACAGCCATTAACGCGGCTTATCTTGTCTTGCACCGCAACGGCATCGCCACACAGGTTCCGGACGACCTGGTTGAACGCGTAATCTTATGTGCAAGAGCAAAGATTACAAAGTCTGACTTAATTGGTTACATCAAAGAGAAAATCTGCCAAAAGCCAGAGTCGGCTAAGCGCCGATCTCCGACCAGCCTCATGAATGGATGATGTTTCAAAAAGGTATTTCAAAGGTATTTCAAAGACCTTTTTTTCCGAGTCTAAAAATGTTTTAATAAAAGTATCTGCAGAATCATCAAAATTTGGTCGCTATGGAGAAATCCGTCATATTCTTAGACGCTGAATTTGCTCGTGAGGATCACCGCCTCTACAGCTTGGGCGCCGTGTGTACGGATGGCTCCCTGTTTCGTGGAACCTTGGATTCGCGCTTTAGGCAGTTTCTCAATAAAGGCCACTACCTATGCGGACACAATATCGTGCACCACGATTGGGCACTTTTGAAGCCGTTTTTAAGCGAGACATACCAACCCATTATCGATACGCTTTACCTATCGGCGCTGCTTTTCCCCAAAAAACCGTACCACCGCCTCGTTAAAGACGAAAAAATCTTTTCTGAAGAGTTATGTAATCCGGTTGATGATGCATTGAAGTGCCAGACCCTTTTTGCCGAAGAGGTGAGAGCCTTTAAAGCGCTGCCCGATGAAATGCAACAAATTTATTACGGGCTCTTGAAACAAGCCGAAGAATTTCGAGGCTTTTTTGCATACCTTGATTTTTACAAAAACCCGAACGAGCTTTCCGGTCTGATCGCGAAAACCTTTGAAGGGAAAATTTGTCAACATTCAGATCTGTCCCATCTGGCAAGGCAATACCCGATGGAGCTCGCGTACGCGCTTAGCCTCATAAGAACTGATGACAAAACTTCCATTCATCCGGCGTGGCTTTTAAAAAATTTTCCCCATTTGGAAAGCGTCATTACGCAATTGCGTTCTACACCTTGCAAACAAGGATGCACGTATTGCCGTGAATACTTGGATGTTCGCCGCGGACTCAAGAATTTCTTCGGTTTTGATCAGTTCAGAACGTACGATGGCGAGCCGCTTCAAGAAAAGGCGGCTCGTGCTGCTGTTTTAGGGGATTCATTATTGGCGATTTTCCCAACGGGCGGCGGAAAGTCACTCACGTTTCAGTTGCCCGCCTTGATGGCTGGCGAAGCAAACCGTGGTCTGACCGTTGTTCTAAGCCCCCTGCAATCGTTGATGAAAGATCAAGTGGATCAGCTGCATCACAAGGGTTTTGCAGAAGTCGTCACCATTAATGGCTTACTTAATCCACTTGAGAAAAAGGAAAGCTACGACCAAATCTGCAATGGTAATGCCAGTCTGCTTTATATTGCCCCGGAGTCATTGCGGTCACGTACCCTCAAAAAGGTCTTGCTGACAAGACGCATTGAGCGAATCGTTATCGATGAGGCTCACTGTTTTTCGTCCTGGGGGCACGATTTTCGGGTTGATTACTTATACATTGCCGACTTTATTGCCGATTTGCAGCGGCAAAAAGGAGGGAATTGCCGCATCCCCGTCTCCTGCTTTACCGCCACAGCCAAACCAAAAGTCATTCAGGATATTCGAGATTACTTTAGAGAAAAACTCGGGATTGAACTCAAGCTATTTGTTTCCTCGGCCGATCGAAAAAATTTGCGTTACACCGTCTGGCACGTTGAAACCGAAGAAGACAAGTATCCCAAGATGCGCGAGCTCATTGAGCAGCACCCCAATACGCCCTGTATTGTTTACGTCTCCCGAGTTGACAACACAAGTCAATTAGCTCAAAGGCTAACCCGTGACGGGCTTGAAGCGCTGCCTTACAACGGCAAGATGTCTTCGGAAGAAAAGTCCTGCAATCAAGACCGGTTCCTGCGCGGTGACACCCAAATCATTGTTGCCACAAACGCTTTCGGCATGGGCGTGGACAAAAAAGACGTCGGACTTGTGATTCATTACGATATTTCCTCATCCCTTGAGAATTACGTTCAGGAGGCCGGACGCGCAGGCCGTGACCCTTCACTCTCAGCCGAGTGCCACATTCTGTTTAACGAACACGACCTTGATAAACACTTCCAGCTTCTGAACCAAAACAAACTCTCCATTGCTGAAATCCAGCAAATTTGGCGAGCTATTAAAGAGAAAACCCGTTCTAGAAAAGTACTGACCTGCTCCGCCCTCGAACTTGCCCGCTCAGCCGGTTGGGACACTGAAACGCACGAGCTGGAAACTCGCGTCAAAACGGCAATATCGGCTTTGGAGCTAGCCGGCTATATTCGTCGTGAAGAAAACGCTCCTCGAGTATATGCAACCGGCATTCAAGCGGCGAACCTACAAGAGGCTACCGTAGTCATTGATAAAATTCCGGCTTTCAACGAGAAGGAAAAAGAAAGAGCACGGCGTATTATGGCCCGCCTTATCTCGAGCCGGCACACCAAACATGCTCAAGACGATACACCGGAATCCCGGGTGGATTATTTGGCCGACCTCTTAGGCCTCGAGAAAAGGGACGTGATTCACTGCGTAACCGTTATGCGCGAATTCGGCCTACTCAATGACAACCTGGATTTATCTGCTTTTATCTCGAAAAAAAATAACCCCAAAAGAACAAAATCAACTTTAGAGTCCTTTTTAAAACTTGAACAGTTTCTTTTGAAAAACTTACTTCCGCTTGATGAGGAACGGGTTCTTAACCTAAAGGAACTCAACACCCTGGCAGTAAAATCCGGGCTCCAATTTTCTAGCGTTAAAAAGCTTAGAACGCTGCTGTACTATCTGCGAACTAAAAACTTCCTCAGCAAAGTAAGCAATCGAGGCGACAATTTTGTTCTCCTTACTCCAAGCAAGCCCATCGGTACGCTCACAAGCCATTTTGAAAAACGAGCCCAACTTTGCCTCTTCATCCTTGATGACCTTTTTAGCCGACTCAACATTCAAACAGATAACGAAGATTCTGATGACGCTACGGTAAGGTTTTCCGTTGTATCGCTTCTGCAACACTACCGGCAATCCTCGCTTCTTGCGCAGCATCAAACCGGCATCGAAGACATCGAAGATGCCCTACTGTACCTAACTAAAATTCAAGCACTCCAAATTGAAGGCGGCTTCTTGGTTATATACAACGCCATGACTCTTCGCAGGCTGGTGCCGGACAATCACCGCCAATACAAATTGGCAGATTACCGCCAGCTTGACGAATACTACAAGCAAAAAATCCAGCAAATTCACATTGTCGGGCGGTATGCCAATTTGCTCATCGAGGACTACGAGAAAGCCTTGCAATACGTGCGCGATTATTTTCAAATGAACTACAAGCAGTTTGTTCAGAAATACTTCAAGGGTGAAAAGGCCGCCCTTTCTCGCAACATAACTCAAACTCGGTTTAACAAACTTTTCGGATCGCTTTCTGAAAAACAGCTTGCCATTATCAACGACCAAAATTCCCAACATATTGTCGTTGCCGCCGGTCCGGGCAGCGGCAAAACCAAAGTTCTCGTGCACAAGCTCGCTTCGCTTTTGCTCATGGAAGACATTAAGCATGATCAGCTACTGATGCTCACTTTTTCCCGTGCTGCCGCGACGCATTTCAAGCAACGCTTGATTGAGCTCATCGGTAATGCGGCCTACTATGTGGATGTCAAAACTTTCCATTCGTACTGCTTTGATCTGCTGGGCCGAGTCGGTTCCTTAGACGAAGCCGATGATATCGTTGCTAAAGCTGCGGAGCTTATTGGCACGGGTGAAGTAGAACAAGACAAAATTGCAAAGCTTGTTCTTGTCATTGATGAAGCCCAAGACATGAGTGCTCAAGAATTCGAATTAGTACAAGCGCTCATGAAACGAAATGAGAACATGAGAGTGATCGCCGTGGGTGACGATGATCAAAATATCTATGAATTCAGAGGATCAGATTCGTGTTATTTCCGCTCATTGGTGAGCAAATACGATGCAACCCGCTACGAAATGAACGAAAACTACCGAAGCTGTCCTCAAATTGTGGCTTTTAGCAACGACTATGCGCAACGAATCAAAAACCGCATGAAATCGATTCCGGCAACGGCCGTATCTCAGCAAGCAGGTTCTGTTGAACTTATCGAACATACTTCAGAACAATTTGAACGAGCCATTGTTAATGAATTGATTCAATCCAACCTAAAAGGTAAAACCGCTGTCTTGACCTCAACAAACGAAGAAGCCATGCTGGTTTTCAATTTATTGGTGAAAAATCAACTGCCTGCCAAACTGGTGCAAAGCCGTTCAGATATTAAGCTCACCGCCTTACTGGAAGTTCGCTCATTTCTAGTTTTCCTGCTAAAAAATCTCAAAGGCGATGCCATCATTGATGACGAGCTTTGGAATACGGCGCGCACTAACTTCAATCAACGCTTTGCCAATAGCAGCCTTGCTCCCAATATGAACCGGCTGCTCGATCTCTACCAGAGCATCTCCGGCAAAAAACGCTATTTAACGGACTTGGAGGAGTTTATTGAAGAATCGCAACTCTCGGATACGGTTGACTATAAGGGGCGCATTTTCGTTTCAACCATCCACAAAGCCAAGGGCATGGAATTTGACAACGTTTATATGCTCCTGAATCGGCCTAAAGCGACTTCAGACGCTGAAAAGCGCACCCTTTACGTGGGTATGACCCGTGCTAAAACGCATCTGATGATTCACTATAGCGGATCGCTCTTCTCGCAAAGCAATAAAGCACTGGCGCAATGCCGTTTCGATCCGCAACGGTACTTGCCTGCCGATGAAATATTATTACCCTTGGTTCTTAATGATGTTTACTTGGATTTCGTTATCGGAAAGAAAAAGGCGTTTTGTACTCTCCGAAGCGGACAACCTCTCATTGTCCGGGGAGTGTCCCTTTTTACGAACGACGAAAAAAATCCTATGGAAGTCGCTCGCTTATCACAGTCTTGTCAAGAAACGTTAAAGAAATTGGAGCGAAAAGGCTACCGCCCAATTGATGCTGAAATCAGTTTTATTGTGGGCTGGAAGAAACAGGGACAAACCGACACCCACGCTGTCGTGCTACCGACCATTGAGCTGTCCAAAAAGCAGGACAACAAAATATCCCTAAATTGAAGTCGTAGGATCGACACGAATCCGATCATTAAGTTTCACAATTGATTTAATAAAAATAAATTCCTTCAATAAAAATAAACAACAAAGAAACAAAAGTTTTGACACAATCCTATGAAAGTGTTACATGAGGATATACCAATATCAACAAAGGCATGAATATGACGGCATCAACCTCTAACGTAGCCGATGTCAAGTGGATCATTTCGGTCCCGGCCGATTTCGATAAAGAAACCCGATCGTATTTAGCCTCTCAGGGAGCGGGAGAAGAGGCTCTTAGTGCGTTAGTTCAGACAGCAGTTTCTCGATATATTTTGTCGGCTCTGACCTCGGAAGCGAAAGAAAGGATGCGGGCTTCAGGACGATCACAAAAAGAACTTGAGAAGATTATTGAGGAAGGCATTACTTGGGCCAAGGATCAACCCGAAAAAACTACTCTCGACTAATCGCCGGTTTCCCTGGCTCTTTAATGATTCACAAAAAAGCGCGCAGGAAGCCCATCAATTGATTGATGGGAGGAATGCGCGCCATTAGAATCGCAGTTATGACGTCTCAAAGCTTTATTGTGGAACTGCCTATCGTTGTCGACGATTCTGAACGTCG